>JANQFA010000131.1 GCA_028278065.1 Myxococcota bacterium | reverse complement strand
TACGTGCGTGAGGTGCGCCGGCGGATCCGCACCGGGGGACGCTACGTGCACCACGCGCTGATGACTCCGCACCACGGCGTCCCCCTCGACTTCCAGGTGGGACCGTTCTTCCACAAGAAGTACGTCTGGCCCGGGTTCCACTGGTTCACCCTGGGCCGGCACGTCCGCGCCCTCGAGCGCGAGGGCTTCCACGTGGAGCGCGCGGTCGGTCTGCGCCGCCACTACGCGAAGACCACCGCCACCTGGTACGAGCGCATGATGGTGCGCCGGGCGGACATGATCCGGCACCTGGGCGAGGCGGGATTCCGCGCCTGGCAGGTCTACCTGGCCGGCTCGTGCGGCAGCCTGCTCGAGAAGGACATCCACGTCTACCGTCTCTACTGCGAGGCGGTGTAGGCGGCGCGCCCGGGGCGATGCACCTCCGCTGTCTGCTCCTCGTCGGCGCTTCGGCCGCGCTCGCCGGGCTCGCCTTCCCCCCGGTGTCGGCGTGGCCCCTGATGTGGGTCGCGTTGGTGCCGCTCTTCGTGATGATCCGGAGGGCCACGACCGCTGCGGCCCTGCTGTGGACGGCGCTCTGGAGCGGTCTCGGGGCCTACGCGGTGGGCGAGTGGTTTCCCGGCGCGGTGGCCGACTACTTCGACCAGCCCCGCCTGGCGGCGGCCGGGATGTTCGTCGCCGTCGTGGCGACCATGGCGGGCCCCTACTACGTGGCGTTCGCCGCGGCCTACCGGCGTCTCGGCGCGCGCTTCGGCTGGGCCGGGCCCTGGGTCACGGCCTGCGCCTGGGTGGCCGTGGAGCTGGGACGCGGTCGCCTCTTCACGGAGTCGCCGTTCTTCATCGGCAATCCCTGGGGCCTGCTCGGCTACTCCCAGGTCTCGCTCCTCCCGCTGCTCCAGCTCGTCAGCCTGACGGGCATCTACGGCGTGGGATTCTGCGTGGTGGCGGGCAACGCGGCGATCGCGGAGGCGCTGCTGACGGGGTGCTGGCGGAGCCCGGCCCGGGCGCTGCGGCTGCTGGCGATCGGCCTCGGGCCCGGGCTGCTGGCAGCCACGTGGGGGGGGTGGGCCCTGTCCCGGGCCCCGCAGCCCAAGCCGGCGGACGAGGCTCCGCGCAGCGCCGTGATCCAGGCCAACCTGGACGTGGGAACCCGTTGGCGTTCAGACCTTTACGGCAAGAACCTCGACGTCTACCTGAGTCTCACGAACGAGGCCGCGCGCGCGGAGGATCTGGCGGTGGTCTTCTGGCCGGAGGCTGCCATGACCTTCTTCCTGGAGGAGGAGGTCGTCTACCAGCGCATCATCGCCCACACCCAGCGGACCCACGACCTGCAGCTCGTGGCCGGCGGGCCACGCACGACCGGCGGAGCCGACCCCACCTTCTTCAACTCGATCTACGTCGTCGAGCCCGACGGGCGCATCACCGGGCGCTACGACAAGCAGTACCTGATTCCGTTCGCGGAGTACTTCCCGCTCGACGTCGATCTCCTGCGGCGCAACTTCGGCCGCGTGCGGACGTTCGCCCGCGGCGACACGGTGGCGCCGCTGGAGACGCGCCTGGGACGGGCGGGCGTGGTGGTCTGCAACGAGGTGATGCTCCCGGAGATCGTGTCGCGGCGCGTGGCGGCGGGCGCCGACTATCTGGTGAACCCCTCCAACGACAGCTGGATCCCGGATCCCACCTATACGGAGCAGCAGCTCCACATCGCCCTGACCCGCGCCGTGGAGCAGCGCCGCTCCCTGGTGCGGCCGTCGACCGGCGGTCCGTCGGTGATCGTCGATCCGTGGGGCCGCACCCTGGCGCGCTCGAAGACCGGGGAGCGGGACGTGATCTTCGGTCATGTCCCCATCGAGCGAGGGCGCACGGTCTACGCCCGGGTCGGAGACTCGTTCGCGTTCGCCTGCCTGGCGGTCACGCTGGCCTGCCTGCTGGCCGCGGGGCGCAGGCCCGCAGGGCGTCTCCCCGCGACGAGGTGATAGGCCTGGGTCTTGTTGTGGGCCAGGAAGTACTCCGAGGCGCGCAGGAAGAGGTGGAAGGCGCGCGTGGGCTCGCGGCCGAAGCCCTCCTCCAGGTCCGTGCGCGCCTGCTCGAAGGCGTCGGCCCAGTCCCGCACGGTGCGGGCATAGCTCACGGTGTCGTCGGCGAGCTCATGGATGTTGAAGCCCTCCCGGTCCAGTGCCTCGAGCAGGGCGGGTACGTCCACGTAGCGGGTGTGGCCCGGCCAGACGTACTTCTTGAGGAAGGCGCCTCCCAGGCGCGACCCGCGTGCGGTGCAGAAGTCCGCCCAGACCCGTGCCTCGGGACGCAGCCAGCGTCCCAGGAAGCTTGCGGCGAAGCGATAGTCGGGGAGATGCTCGAAGGTACCCATGAAGACCGCACCGTCGAACGGCTCCGCGGGCTCGAAGTCGAGGAAGTCGACCCGTTCCACGGTACACGGCAGATCCTGCTCGGCGATGAGCGCGCGCACGAAGCGCTCCTGCTCGTGAGAGATCGTGATGCCGTGCACGTGGATCCCCTGGAGCCCCGCGTACTCGAGGAACGAGCCCCAGCCGCAGCCCATGTCGAAGACGCGATCGCCCGGCTTCACGGCCAGCCGCTCCAGCGCGAGCCGGAGCTTGCGCTCCTGCGCCTCGTCCGGCGCGTCGCCGTCCGACGCGTAGAGGCCGTGCGAGTAGGATCGCCAGCGCTCGAACCAGGGCAGGAAGAACTCCGCAGGTCGGTCGTAGTGGAATGAGATCGACTCGCGCTGGAGCCGCCGGCGGTCCCGCAGCAGGAGGCGCGCCCAGAAACGCATGCGCTCCAGCCAGCCGGGGTCGGGGAGGATCACATCGGTGATCTTCATGATCTCCAGGAAGTCCCCCTCGGCGTCGACCTCGCCCGTGAGGTAGCCCTCGGCGACCCGGGTCAGGTCCTGCTCGGCGAGGGCCTGCAGGGTGCCCTCTGCGTGGATGGTCACGCGCGCCGCATCGGGCCGGCCTCCGAGGCGCGCGATGCGGTCGCCCGGAAGCACCACCGTCAGGTTCGCGCCGGCCCGCTCGACGGCCTGCAGGACGGCGGAGACGCCCTTCGGCAGGGAGGTGTCGGATCGATCGGGGCTCATCGGTTCCAGGGTATCAGGAGGAGCGCGATGTCTCGCCGGCGTCGGAGGGGACGCTGAGCTCCGCGAAGAGCGCGGCGGCCCGGTTCTCGGTCTCGGCCAGCGTCGCGCCGCACACCCGTTCCGGCGGGGGGTCGAGGGTGCGCGCGCGTCGCGTCGCCTCGTCGAGCGTGCGCGCCAGCTCGGGTCGCATGTCGAGCCGCTCGGCCTCGGCGGCACTCCGCTCCCACCAGCGGAGGGCGGCGCGGCGGCGCCCGCGAAGCCAGCAGGCCGTGCCGCGCAGGCGCTGGATCTCCGGTCTGCGCCAGGCCATGCGGGCGGCTGCGCTGGAGCCGCGGCGGGCGGTGCGGGCCGCGGCCCGGCCCAGACGCCGCGCCGCGGCGCGATCGCCGGCGGCGAGCGCCTCTTCGAGTCCGGTCACCTCGAAGCGCAGCCTGGCCTGGAGGTAGTGGCCGAGGTGGAAGGGCGGTACGGGCCGCGACTCCCGCTCCAGCTTGGTCGCGGTCTCGAGGTGCTCGGCGGCCGATTCCCGCTGGCCCTGGAGGGTGCGGATCTTCACCAGCGACGAGAGCGCGAGGAGGTTGAGCAGGTTCTCGTCGTGGGACCCGTAGTACTCCCGGATCCGCGCCGAGGCCCGGTCGAGGCGCCGGCGCTCGATCTCGAGGAACCCGCCCACGCCCTGGCGGTTGGACTTCGCCAGGTCGTAGGCGTAGAGGTCCTCGAGCTTGGCGATCTGCTGCAGATGATCCTCGGCCTCGTCGAAGCGCCCCTGGTACAGGAGCTGCTCGGTGCGGAGCCCCAGATAGGTCGTCACCTCCCAGAGCTGACCCAGGCGGAGATTGGTCTCGATCAGCTCTGCGTCGACCACGGGCGCCTGGTCCCAGCTCCCGGCCAGGAGATGGTGGAGATAGGACCAGAGCCGGTAGAGGAGCTGCTCGCGGGGATCGCCCGGCTGGACGAGATCGCGAGAGGTGTCGAGGAGGCGTTCGCTCACCCGGAAGGAGAGGCCGCCGAAGGAGAAGATGCCCACGGCCGACGAGAAGTAGACGCCGGAGCGCTCGACGCTGTGCAGGTCGAAGTCCTGCAGGCGGTGGATCGCTCCCAGGCTGTCGACGAGGAAGCGGGTGGGCGAGGCCGTGGTCTCGGCCTGCGCCCGCCGGAACAGGAGGTCCAGGATCTGGACCTCCTTCTCGTTCGGGGCCGGTCTGCGGCGCAGCGAGGGCAGGTAGAGCCCGGCCAGGAAGCCCGTCACGTGGCGCGCGGCGTAGGCGGCCACGCCGAGCGGCGTGTCCGGCACCCACTCGCCCAGGAAGCCCAGGGCCCGGTTGAAGGCGCTCGTCGCCTCGATGAAGCGGCCGCGATTGAAGAAGGCGAGGGCGAGGTTCTTCTGCAGGAGGGCCTTCTTCTCCGGGTCGCCGCCTTCGCCGTGGAGCTGGAAGTAGAGGTCCGACGCCTCGCGGAAGAAGCGCAGCGCCTCGTTGGAGGCTGCCGAACGGGCGGCGGCGTCGCCGGCGCGGAACAGGTTCTCCTCCGCGCGTTCGTGGTCCTTTCCCATGCTGTAGTGGTAGGCGAGCATCGCGTAGGAGCCCGCACTCTGCTCCGACGACGCTGTCTCGATCGCCGCGCCGACGCGGCGGTGGAGCTCCTCGCGGCGGTCCTGGACGAGCGAGTCGTAGACCACCTCCTGGATCACCGGCTGCTTGAAGGTGTACTCGACGCGCCGATCCGGGTCGGTGGGGGCGAGGAACTCGGCGTCGCTCAGGACGTCCAGGGCCTCCTGGCTGTCGGTGGGGTCGTCGGCGACGCGCTCGAGCACTTCGGGCGTGAAGGTCCCGCCGATGACCGAAGCGATCTGCAGCATGCTGCGCGGGCGCGTCCGCAGTCGATCCACGCGAGCCATGATCAGCTCCTGGATCGTCCCGGGAAGCACGACGGAGCGGATCTTCTCGGTGGCGCGGAACTCGCCGCGGCGCATCACGAGGGCGCCCGCATCGAGGAGCGATCGCACCACCTCCTCGAGGAAGAACGGGTTCCCCGCCGCCCGGTCCTCCATCATGACGCGACTCGCGTGCGGAACGTCCGCGTTGCGGAAGAGGTTGTCGAGCAGGTCGCGGGTGGCGGCGCGGTCCAGCGGGTGGAGCTCGATCTCCCGGTACAGGTCGGCGTGGTGCTCGCGGACGTACTCGCGGACCCGCTCGCCGGTCTCCGGGTACTTGGGACGCAGGGCCAGCAGGAAGAGGATGCGTCGCGACGCCGCCTGGTCCAGGAGCGTCTCGAGGAGCTCGATCGAGGAGATGTCCGCCCAGTGGAGGTCTTCGAAGAGGAGCACCAGGGGCTCCTGGTCGCTCAGGAGCTCCAGGAGCTGGGCGACGGCGCGACGCAGGAGCTTCTCCAGGGCCTCACCCTGGACCCCCTCCAGGCGCGCTGCGTGCAGGGACGACAGCGGCAGGCCCGCGATGGTGGCGAGCAGGGGGAAGAGGTCGTCGACCTCGGCCGGGGCGAGCTTCGCGGTGGCGTCCTCGAGCTTGCGCGATGCGGCCAGCCCTTCCTCCTGGTCTCCGATCCCGGCCCATGCACGCAGCAGATCCGCGAACGGGTGGTAGCCGAGCCCTGCGCCGACCGAGAGGGAGCGGCCTTCGAGCCAGCGTGCCCGCCGCGCCTGCGGCCGGGTGGCGATCTCGTCGATGAGCCGGGACTTGCCGAGGCCGCCGACCCCGACGACGCTGAGGATCCCTCCGCGCCCTTCGAGGAGCGCCCCGAGTGCCGCTTCCGCCTCGGCCAGCTCGGCATCGCGTCCGACCAGCGTGGAGAAGAGCTGGCGACTCGAGCCGCGCCGGTGGAGCTTCGCCTCCTCGGACTCGACCTGGAAGACGTGGGCCGGGTCGGTGCGGCCCTCCATGTGGATCGGAGCGAGGCCACGGTACTCGAAGTGCTCGCGGGTGGCGCGATAGGTCTCCTCGCCCACCCAGATCTTTCCGTTCGGCGCCACGTCCTTCAGGTAGGACGCCAGGCTGACGGAGTTGCCCATCAGCGCGTACTCGCGCAGGAGGGGGCCGCTGATCTCGCCCGAGATGCCGAGCCCGGTGTCGATGCCGATGTGGACGTCGAGCGGATGGGCCAGGGCCCGCTCCTGGTTGAACGCGTGCACCCGGTGACGCATGTCGATGGCGGCATTGACCGCGGCACGGGAAGCCTCTTCGATGGCGCGCGGCACCCCGAAGAGCGCCATCACGCAGTCCCCCAGATGCTTGTCCACGGTGCCGCCGTGCTTCAGGGCGACCTCGTCGAGCGCCGCGAGGCATCCGGTCACGATGTCGTAGGCCTGGGCGTCGCCGAGCTTCTCGGTGAGGGTGGTGAAGCCGGAGAGGTCGGCGAAGAGCACCGTGGCGCGCCGCCGCTCCGTCTCTCCGGTGCGCTCGCCGCGGTCACGCGTCTGGTCCGCCTCCGAGGCGAGCGCCGGAGCGAGGAACGCGCCCAGGATGAGACGGCCCGGGTTGCCCGCCGCGCGTTCCAGGATGAGCGCGCGGGCCGCGTCCCCGATCGGCTCGTCGCGCTCCAGGGCGTCCAGCAGGGCCTGCGAGGCAGCCGGGTCCAGCGGCTCGAGGAGCAGCTCGCGCAGGAGCTCGCCGCAGCGCTCGCGCAGGGCGGCGAGGTTCGCGTGCTCACCCCGGTCGTCGGCACCGGCCAACAGCACGAGGACGAGCGGATGCTCTCGGCAGAGGGGCGCCAGCTCGGCCACCACCTCGAGCGAGGCCGGGTCCAGCTCTTCGAAGTCCTCGACGACGAAGAGATGAGGGCGGCCGTCGGTGAAGGTCTCTTCGAGTCGCGCGCGGACCGCGGCGACGGGGCTCTCCGCCGACGCCCGGGTGGGTGGCCGCTCGCCCGGGGGCGCCTCCAGCCAGCCGTCGAAGGCGTGGAGGTGGGCGTCGGTCTGCTCGGAGCCGCGCACCTCCCGAACGTCGATCCCGCGCTCCTCGGCGCGCAGCCGCATCTCGCCGGCCAGTCTCGACTTGCCGGTGCCCGACGCTCCCTGGATCACGATCACGTCGCCGTGCCCGGCCTCGAGGGCCTCGACGGCGTCGCAGAGCTGCGCCAGCTCGGGCTCGCGCCCCGCCAGGGGGGCGGCGAAGACCTCCTCCTCCCGCCCGGAGCCGCCCGCCCGGGCGCCGAGCAGCTCGTAGGTCTCGACGCGGACCTCCTTGCCCTTGAGCTGCATGGCTCCCAGGGAGCGGTAGTCGAAGCGCTCGACGGTGGCATCGCGGGTCCCCGCCCCCACGTAGATCGCGCCGAGCGGGGCGTTCTGCTCGAGTCGTGCCGACACGTTGACCGCATCGCCCAGCACCCTGAACTCCCGGATCGCCTCTCCCGCGACGTCGCCGGCGATGAGGCTCCCGCTGTTCAGGCCGATGCGTACGTCGAAGGTCCCGTCCAGGGCGAGCTCGCGTCGGTAGTCGGCGACCCGCCGGCGCATCTCGAGCGCGGCGTCCACCGCAGAGCGCTGGTGCCGCGCCGAGGGCACCGGGTGTCCGAAGACCGCCATCAGGGCGTCGCCCAGGTACTTGTCGACCGAGCCGCCGTGGCGGCGGCACACCGCATCGAGGAGGCCCAGGCAGCCGGTCACGACCGCGTACGCCTGCTCGGGGTCGCGCCGGGTGGCGATCTCGTCGAAGCCCACGATCTCGGCGAAGAGCACCGTGCCCTCGCACCGCTCGGTTCGCGCCCTGGGGGCCGCTGCGTCCGCCATGTGCGTATTGTTCCAGACCGACGGCACGTCTGCTGCGGCCGGCGGCGAACGGCCGGCTCCGAGTGGCGCGCGAGTCGCGACGCGCTAGTCGCGGGCGCCGGCTGCGAGGCGCAGCAGGAGGAGGGCGGAGGCCAGCAGGACGGTCGCGACCGGCTCGGGAACGACGCCGGTGTCGAAGTTGTCGAATGCGAGGCCGAAGCCGCCCCCCGCGTTGCGCTCCCCCGCGATGCGGAGCGAGTGGATGTCCGGCTGGGTGCGCGTGATCGCGAACGAGGTGGTGACGCCGTTGCCCGTCGTGAACGTGCCGGTCTCCCCGCCCAGCCCCGTGCACGATGCCGCCGCATCCTGGTTGCAGATCACGATGGACTCGAGCACCTGGCCCGCGGCGTCGCGCGCCTCGATCAGGATGGCCTCGTCGAAGTCGACGTCGATCAGGTCGCCACTCACGAACATCGTCGGCACGCTGTAGGACACGATGAGCGAGGCGATCTCCAGGCTGTCGAAGGGGTCGCCGTCGTCGTTCAGGAAGAACATGCCGTGTCGGGGCCCGTCGTCCGGGCTGTCGGCGGGCGCGAAGGCCGTAGCGGGATTGCCGACCTGGGCCAGCCTGGGAAGCTCGCCGTCTTCCAGCGCGAACGAGACCCCGGCCGTGGCCAGGAACTGGTCGCTGATGAGCATCCCGTCGGCGGGTACGCCCCCGGGGATGGACTCGAAGTCGATCAGTAGAGCACGGGCGGAGCCCGAGCTGACGAGCAGGGGCGCCGCCAGCGCAGCGGCCGCCGCCAGGAGTCGGGAGAAGCGCATCGGGACCCTCCAGACCAGTGGTGGTCGGAGAAGCCCGGAAGTGTCGGCGGCTCGGCGAGCCGTTTCGCAGCATCGCCGGATGCCGCGCAGGATATTGAAGCCCCGGGGAGAGCTGTTGGGGTCGAAGTGGAGGGTCTAGAAGGGGATTTTCACCCCCATCGGATCGGCGCGCAGCATCTGCAAGGTGGGCGGGGGAGGGCGCGCGGCGCCGGGCGCGGGGGCGCCGTCGCCGTGGAGGGCCCGTACCCGGCCTGTGAGCCGGGTGGCGCCGACGCGCCTCAGTCCTCGTCCCCGGGGCGCGCCGACTCCGCCTCGAGGGACTTGAGGATGCGCTCGCGGTTCGAGCGGACCAGCGCGCGCACGCCCTCCTCCGCGGCCGCCGGGTCGCGCTGCTGGAGGGCGCGGTCGATCGTCGCCGCGATCGCACTCAGGGTCTCCCTCGGCGAGCGCAGCCCACCGCCGAGTCCGCGCTCGAAGAGGGCGGCCAGGGCCTTGCGCACCATGCGCAGGACGAGGTTGTGACTGGCGTCGGAGATGAGCTCGCCGAGCGCGCCGGTCGTGCGCAGCACCTCGTCGTCGGAGATGTCGGGCTCCGAGAGCCGCTGGAGCAGGCGGCGCGCCTCCGCCAGCTGCTCCTCGCTGGCGCGCTCGGCGGCGAGTCGCACCGCGCCCGCGAAGAGGAGCTCCTGCACGTCGAGCCACTGGGCGACCAGGACCGGATCCGGCGGATCCTCGAGGTCGAGCAGGTGCGCCAGCACGTCCAGACTCGCCTGGTCCAGCGCAGCCACCCGGGCGCCACCGCCCCGGCGGATCTCGATCAGACGCAGCTGCTCGAGCTTGACCAGGGCCTCGCGCACCGAGCTGCGGTTGGCGCCCATGCGCGTGGCGAGCTCGCGCTCGGACGGGAGACGCTCGCCGGGGCGCACGTCGCCGCGCAGGATGTCGTCGCGCAGGATGCGCGCGATCTCGTCGGGGCGGGAGGCGAAGTGGGGCAAGGGGGTCTCCGCAATCCTGGTCGGACCAATCGTAGGAGGGGCGCGACCCCGGAGCAAGATGGACGCTGTGGCATTCTTGGCGCGGAGGAACGGATGAGCGACTTCGAGCAGCTGGGTGTCTTCTATCTCGGGCGCGTCTGGGATCCCGACACACGGGAGATTCGCCCCGAGCCGCTCCTGTACGAGTCCAAGGATCTGACCACGCACGCCCTCTGTGTCGGCATGACGGGCAGCGGGAAGACCGGTCTCTGCGTCTCGCTCCTCGAGGAGGCGGCCCTCGATGGCGTGCCGGCCATCGCCATCGACCCGAAGGGCGACCTGGGGAACCTCTTCCTCACCTTCCCCGAGCTCCGGCCGCGCGACTTCCGTCCCTGGGTGGATGCCGCGGCCGCGGCCCGGGAGGGGCTCAGCCCGGACGAGCTGGCCAGGCGGACCGCGAAGCAGTGGAAGGACGGGCTCGCCGAGTGGGGCCAGGACGGCGAGCGGATCCGGGCCCTGCGCGACGCCGCGGATCTCGCGCTGTACACGCCGGGAAGCGACGCCGGCAGGCCGCTGCGGGTGCTCCGCTCGCTGGCCGCGCCCTCCGCCGAGCTGCTCGGCGATGGCGACGCCATGCGCGACCGCGTGGGTGCCGTGGTCTCCGGACTCCTGACGCTGCTGGGGGTGGACGCCGATCCGCTCCAGAGCCGCGAGCACATCCTGCTCTCGAACCTGATCGATCGGGCGTGGCGCGAGGGACGCGATCTCGAGCTGGCCGCCCTGATCGGCGAGATCCAGAAGCCGCCCTTCGAGAAGCTCGGCGTTCTCGACCTCGAGTCCTTCTTCCCGGCCGAGGAGCGCTTCGCGCTGTCCCTGAGACTGAACAACCTGCTGGCCTCGCCCGGCTTCTCGGCGTGGCTGGCCGGCGAGCCGCTCGACGTGGGACGCATGCTGTTCTCCGACGACGGGAAGCCGCGCATCTCGGTGATCTCGATCGCCCACCTCGACGACGCCCAGCGCATGTTCTTCGTGACCCTCCTCCTGAACGAGATGATCAGCTGGATGCGCTCCCAGCCCGGTACCTCGAGCCTGCGCGCGATCCTCTACATGGACGAGATCTTCGGCTACTTCCCGCCGACCCGGAATCCGCCGAGCAAGGCGCCGATGCTGACCCTCCTGAAGCAGGCCAGGGCCTTCGGCGTGGGCGTCGTGCTGGCGACCCAGAATCCGGTGGACCTGGACTACAAGGGCCTCTCGAACTGCGGCACCTGGTTTCTGGGGCGGCTGCAGACCGAGCGGGACAAGGCCCGCGTGATCGAGGGGCTCGAGGGCGCTGCAGCCGCCGCCGGCGCCAGCCTCGACCGGGCCGCCATGGACGCGATCCTCTCGGGCCTGGGGCGCCGGGTCTTCCTGATGAACAACGTCCACGACGACCGCCCGGAGCTCTTCCAGACCCGCTGGGCCCTCTCCTACCTGCGCGGTCCCCTCACTCGCGATCAGATCAAGGCCCTCGCGAAGGAGGGACGCCCGAGCGAGGCGCCGAAGCCCGCTGCCGCGGTGCCGACCGCTGGACTCGCGGAGGCGGTCGGGGCGACGCCCACCGAGCCCGCCGGCGCGGGTGAGCCGGCTCCGCCCGAGCGGCCGCTGCTCCCGCCCGAGCGGCCGCTGCTCCCGCCCGAGCGGCCGCTGCTCCCGCCCGGCGTGGAGCAGACCTTCGTGGCGCCGGCGACGCCGGCGCCTGCCGGCGCGCGTCTGGTCTGGCGTCCGGCGTTGCTGGCGACGGCCCAGCTTCACTACGTGGACCGCAAGGCCGACGTCGACACCTGGGAGACGGCGTCGGTGCTCGCGGCCCTGAGCGGAGATCCGGGCGCGGATCCCTGGAGCGAGCACGAGGTGCTCGGGACGGCGCCGACCTGTCGGGAGGAGCCCGAGAACCGCGGTGCCTTCGCCGATCCGCCGGCCGCCGCCGCGCGCCCCAGGAGCTACTCCACGTGGCGGAAGCGCCTCGTCAGCACCCTCTACCAGCAGCGCAGGTTGCCCCTGCTGCAGGCGCCGGACCTGCGCCGCTTCTCCCGGCCCGGTCAGGAGGAGGGGGCCTTCCGCGCCGAGCTGGTACACGCGGCGCGCGAGAAGCGCGACCTCGCGCTGGAGAAGCTGCGCAAGCGCTACGCGCCCAAGCTGGCCCGGCTCGAGGAGCGCATCCGCGCGGCGGAGGCTCGGGTCGAGCGCGAGCGCGACCAGGCGCGCCATGAGCAGCTGAACACGCTCGTCTCGGTCGGCGCGACCGTGATCGGTGCGATCTTCGGTCGCAAGATGGCGAGCTCCGCCAACGTGGGGAGGGCCGCCAGCGCCGCGCGCCGCGCCAGCCGCGCGGGTCGCGAGAGCCGCGACGTGGACCGTGCAGAGGAGAAGGTCGAGGCGCTCCGGGAGCAGCTCGAGGCGCTCCAGGCGGAGTTCGAGGATGCCGCGGGCCCCCTGCGCGAGCGCGTGGATCCCCACGACATCCGCGTGGAGGCGCGTCCGGTGCGGCCGCGCAAGGGTGACCTCGCCGTGGACGGGCCGCGCCTGGCCTGGACGCCCTGGTGGGTCTCGTCCGAGGGCATCGCCGAACGCGCGTTCTAGGCGCCCATGGATGCGGCCAGCGCCCGCGCGCGCCGCGTCCAGCGGCCGGTGGCCAGCCAGAGCCCCGTCAGCGTGGTGATCGACCAGGAGCCGATCGCCTGGGCGGCGAAGATGCCGCGCGGGCCCCAGCCGAGGCCCGTGTCGGAGGACATCCAGAGCCCGAGCGGGATCGTGAGCAGCAGCGAGTTGCCGAGGCCCAGGAGCATCGGCACCGCGACGTCGCCCGCACCCTGCAGGGCTCGCATGAACACGAAGAAGAAGGCCCAGGCGGCGAAGGTGGCGGCCTGGAAGAGGAGCAGCTCGCTGCCGATGGCGATCACTTCCGGATCGCTGGCGAACGCGTTCATGATCGGGCCGCGGAAGAGGGCGAGGACGGCGGCGAGTGTCCAGAGAAGGGCCACGTGCACGGTGAGGCCTACGCGCAGGGCGCGCCAGGCGCGCGGCACGTTGCCCGATCCCAGTCCCTGTCCCACCAGGACCGATGCCGAGCCGGCGATGGGGAACGCCAGCATGGGCCCCACCATCGAGAGCCTCAGCCCGATCGCGTAGGCGGCCTGGGCGTCCGCTCCCAGCTCGCCGACGCGCCGGATGAACACCACGTTGACCAGGAAGCCGCCGATCATCTGGATGGCGGGTGGCCAGGACAGGACCACGATCGAGCGGATCACCGAGGGATCGGGCTTCACGTGGTGGGCCCGGAGGTGGACGCGGCTGCGACCGCGGAAGAGCACGCGCAGGGCCATCGCTCCGCCCACCAGCTGGCCCGCCGCGAGTCCGAGCACCACGCCCTGGACGCCGAGCGCCGGCGCGCCCAGGTGACCGAAGATCAGCACCCACTCGGCGAAGAGCGAGACGCCGCTCTGCACCAGGCTGATCACGAGAGGAGTGGTCGAATCGCCCGCGCCCTGCAGGATCGCGTTGAACAGGAAGAGGAAGACGAAGCCGAAGTTCAGGGCGAAGACCCAGCGCGCGTACGGCACCGCGATGGCGTGGACGGCCTCCGAGACGTGGAGACCGTCGAGCAGGGCCGGCGCCAGTGCGATGCCCAGCGCGCCGGCCGCCAACGATACGAAGGCGCCGAGGAGCACGACCTGCCCGGCGACGTGCTCGGCATCCTCGCGCCGGCCCTCGCCGACCTTGCGTGCGATCAGGCCCTGGGCGCCGAAGCTCGCGCCCATCACCAGCATGAAGAACGCCTGGCGCAGGGCCTGATTGGTGACCACCACCGCCGTGGTGGCGTCCTCGCCGAGGCGGCTCACGAAGCCCAGGTCGATGAGCTGGAAGGCGACGCCCCCCGCGCTCTGCGCGAGGAGCGGCAGCGCCAGCACGGCCAGCGAGACCCAGAGGTTGCCCTGGGTGTGATCGCGGTCGCGCCATTGCACCTAGGCGCCGCGGGCGCGGCGCTCGCCGGGAGGGCGCCGGGTCATGCAGCCTCTTCCAGCGACTCGAACTCGCGCAGGATCCGCTCGCCGTCCGCGTGGGCGAGGATGCGCTCGCGCAGCAAGCGCCGGGACTGTGCGGCCGCGAGAGGCGGCTGCTCGACCGTCGCCCACTGGACGATCCCGCCCCACAGGGTGTCGACCAGCTCGCGTCCGGAGACCCTCGAGCCGTCGCAGGCGCGCAGGTCCAGCTCGCAGAGCTCGCCCAGATAGAGACGCAGTGAGTGTACGTGCACCTCTTCGTCCCGTCGGATCCGGTTCACCACCTCTGCTGCCTCCTGCGCTTCGGCGCGGCGCTCGCGGAAGAGGTCCGGGTCCAGCAGCATGCGCTCCGTGAGGGAGAAGCCGCGCTCCGCGCGGAACTCGATCATCAGCAGGTTGGCCAGGAAGTAGACGGTGCGCACGATCCCGATGGGGAGCTGCGGGAAGGGCTCCGCCTGGGAGTCGGGGCGCGCGATGTTCTCGGGTACCTCGGGCTCGGGATAGGCGTCCGGGCCGAAGGCCAGGTCGCGCAGGGCGAACCACATCACGTCGTGGCCGCCGATCCCCCGCTGCGGCTCGCCCCCCTCGTCGAGGCCATGGGCCTTGAGCAGGCCGCGGTTCAGGTGGCCGATCGCCATCTCCGAGATGTCCTCGTCGATCACGGTCTGCAGCTCGGGGAACGTCATGTCGGCCAGGATGCGGCCGCGCGCCTCGATGTGGCCGGTGATCGTCAGCGTGTTCCAGAAGGTCTGCCCCAGCCCCTCCTGGATCAGGAGCTTCTGCTGGGCCTCGCTGGGAAAGCGGATGCCCGCGAGGAGCGACGCGTCGGCCGGCAGGAGGTCTCCGCCCCGCTCGCGAAGCCGGGCGGTCCAGGCCTCCAGGGCGGGGCCGCGGTGCAGGAGCCGCGGCGGGACGTAGTCGCCGTCGGGGTCGAAGCCGCCGTGCAGGCGGTGGCCGGCGACCTGCTGGGGACGCGCATAGCTGTGCGAGGCGAGCAGCTCGTCTTCGCTGTACACGAGGCGGGGCACGGTCCGGCCCTCCGCTGCGCGCGCCCGAGACCCGCCGAACCCGGTAGCGCGCAGGGGGGACCGTTCCCGATTCCCGAGGTGGCGTCAACCGCGCGCTTCGCCGCGCAGGAAGAGCGGCCGCACGCGGCCGTAGAAGAGCGTCCGGGCCAGCGCCCAGATGGCGTAGCCCATGAACCAGGCGGCCAGCACGTCCACGCTGTAGTGGTTGTGGGTGAGCAGCACCGCCACGGCCATCGTCACCGCCCCGGCCAGCATCACGGCTTTCTGCAGCCGCGTCTCGAAGAACAGGAAGAAGAGGAACGGCACGGCCGTGTGTCCGGAGAACACGAACTCGTTCTGGAAGGTCCAGGTGCCCGCGACCGCAGCGAAGAGGCCGTCGAGCTCGCGCATGTCGAGGATCCCGGAGGGCGCCCCGATCGGGGAGAGGAAGACGAAGAGGGTGCGCACGAAGAGATAGATCGCGAGCAGGAAGAGCAGGAAGGGGAGCTTGCGCGGGTAGTAGAGGAACGACACGCCGAGTGCCCAGGCGTGGAGCGCGAGCCAGCCCCAGGAGAGCAGCGGGGTCAGGTTCACGCGGGGCAGCCGGTCGAGGAGCCAGTCGGAAGACGCGGGCAGGGCGCGCTGGTCGGCGTACCAGCCGAGGTTGGCGTAGAAGGCGTAGGAGGCGAAGAAGAGCACGACGAGTCCGGCGACCACGCCGATCCACCACTTGTGGTCGACCTCTTCCCACTCGTCGCGGATCTCTTCGAGCTCGGAGCGCATCTCGGCGCGAGCGCGATCCTGCCAGCGCTCGCGCAGGGCGCGGAGCTCTTCGGCCGAGTCGCGCACGCGGCGCTCCAGTCGCGCGATCTCGGTCTCGAAAGCGTCGGGGCGCGTGCGGTTCATGGCCGCGTCATCTCCCGCAGCGCGTCCACGATGCGGCCCATGAGCGAATCGTCCAGGCGCGGGAGCCCGAGGAGCTGGGAGAGCCAGAGCCCGTCGGCTGCGAGCCTCACGAGGGTGGCGGTGCCGGGATCGAGGCCGTCGTTCTCGAGACGCTCCTGCCAGCGCTGGAAGGCGCTGCGCAGGGGGGCGAGTCGCTTCGCGTCCGCGCCGATGCAGGCGAGGATGCCGGCCATGAGCCGCGCCGACGATCCGGCCGGTGCCCCCGCCTCGTCGACCGTGGTTCCGAGATAGGCCCGTGTCCAGCGTCCGGGGCCGTCGTCGCGGGTCGCCTGGTGACGCTGCTCGTCCTCGAATCCCTCGAGCATGCGTTCGACCAGCCCGTCGACGAGCTCGGACTTGCTGGGGAAGTGGTAGAGGAGGCCGCCCTTCGAGACGCCCGCGTCGCGCGCGACCGCGTCGAGGACGAGGCCCGCCGGGCCCTGCTCGAGCAGGCGGGCCTCGGCGGCGTCGAGGAGGCGCTCGCGGGCGCCGGGCCGGTCGGGAGCAGCTGCAGCGACCATGGCAGCTCACTATACCGTCCGGACGGTACAGTACAATCCCCGGCTCGCCCCTCCGCGAGCGTGCTGTACCCTCCGCAAACCCTCATGACGGCGGAGTTTTCCAGCGGTCCGCGAGGCGCCCGGCTAGAGGTGCGCCCCGGGGGCGGTCCGATCTCGATCTCGGGCCGTCTCGACGGTGCCGGTGTGGGCGAGGTCTGGGACGAGGCGGTCGCGGCCGTCGACGGGTGCGCCGGCAGCCCGGTCGAGCTGGACGTGAGCGCGGTGGACTACTGCGACGGGGCGGGCGCGGCGTTCCTCGTCGCCCTCGAGGAGCGCGCGCGGCGGCGCGGCGGCAGCCTCGCGATCGCCGGGCTGCGCGACGAGTTCGCCGCGATCCTCGGGATGGTTGCGCCCGGGGAGGACGCCGCGGCGGCGCCGTCCGGCGCCTCCCGGCGGAATCCGGTCGCGTTGCTCGGCGCCGCCGTGCTCGATCTCGTTGCGTCGCTTCGCGAGACGGTGGCCTACGTGGGCGAGCTCACGGTGGCGCTGGCCGGGGTGGCGATGCGCCCCAGCCAGCTGCGCTTCAAGGACGTGATGCTGGTCTCGGAGCGTGCCGGTATCGGCGCCATTCCGATCGTGGCGCTGATCGGATTCCTGCTCGGACTCATCCTCTCCTTCCAGTCGGCGATCCCGATGCAGCGTTTCGGCGCGGAGGTGTTCGTCGCCGACCTGCTGGGCATCTCCCTCCTGCGCGAGCTGGGTCCGCTGATGGCCGCGATCATGCTGACCGCCCGGTCGGGCTCCGCCTTCGCCGCCGAGATCGGCACCATGAAGGTGAACGAGGAGGTGGACGCGCTCACCACCATGGGCCTCGATCCCATGCGCTTCCTGATCCTGCCGCGGGTCGTCGCCGCAGTGATCGTCGTCCCGGTGCTGGCGATGATCACCAACGTGGCGGGCCTGGCGGGAGGGGCGCTGATGTTCTCCTCGCTCGGCTTCCCGTTCGTCACCTACGTGACCCGGGTGGTCGAGGCGGCCAGCCTGACGGACTTCCTCGGCGGGATCTTCAAGGCCTTCGTCTTCGGAATCATCGTGGCCGCCGTCGGCTGCCAGCGCGGCCTGGGTACCGGCAAGGGCGCCGGCGCGGTGGGTCTCTCCACGACCAGCTCCGTGGTCACGGGCATCACCCTCATCGCCGTCGTGGACGGGGTCTTCGCGGTGGCGTTCTACGTGATGGGAATCTGATGGCGGCGCCCGCGAACGACGAGCCGATCATCAGCGTGGAGAACCTCACGGCGCGCTTCGGCAGCAACCTGATCTTCGACCAGATCTCGTTCCAGGTCATGCGCGGCGAGGTCTTCGTGATCCTGGGTGGATCGGGCTCCGGCAAGAGCACCATGCTCAAGCACATGATCGGGCTCTACGAGCCGGCCGGAGGGCGCATCCTGATCGAGGAGGACGACATCACGGCCGCGCGCGGAGCGGAGCGACGTGCGATCATGCAGCGCTTCGGCGTCATGTACCAGATGGGAGCCCTCTTCGGCTCGATGACCCTGATCGAGAACGTCAGGCTTCCGCTCGAGGAGTTCAGCGACCTGCCCCGCGACGCGATGGACGCGATCGCGGCCAGCAAGCTGCGCATGGTGGGGCTGGAGGGCTTCGAGGGCTACATGCCCGCAGACATCAGCGGCGGCATGGCGAAGCGCGCCGCGATCGCCCGGGCGATGGCCCTCGACCCGGAGATCCTCTTCCTCGACGAGCCCTCGGCAGGACTGGATCCGATCACCTCCGCCGAGCTCGATCAGACCATTCTCCGACTGTCGCGGACGCTCGGCGTCACCTTCGTCGTCGTGACGCACGAGCTTCCCAGCATCTACGCGATCGCGGACCGCGTCATCATGCTGGACAAGGAGACCAAGAAGATCATCGCGAGCGGCCCGCCGGCGGAGCTGCGCGACACCGCCACCCATCCCTGGGTGCGCAAGTTCTTCCACCGGGAGGTGGGCGACGACACAGACGAGGTGAGAGCATGAGCGAGCAGGCGCGCAACTTCCGCGTCGGCCTCTTCGTCCTGATCGGGATGTTCGCCGTCGGGACGTGTGCCGTGATGCTGGGCGGCGAGGGTCTCTTCGCGCCCAGGATCCGCTTCGAGTCCTACTTCGACGAGCCCGTGACCGGGCTCGAAGTGGGATCTCCCGTCCGCTACCGCGGTGTCCGCATCGGGGTGGTGAAGAGCATCGGGATGGTGGAGGACTACTACGAGTTCCCGGACGAGGCCTCGCGGCTGCAATACGGCCAGTACGTCTCGATCCTGATGGAGTACGTGATCTCGCGGGAAGAGGACGAGGCCCTGCGCGACCTGTCCTACGAGCAGCATCGCGAGCGTCTCGAGCGTCGGGTCAAGAACGGGCTGCGCCTGCGCCTCACGCAGCAGGGCGTGACCGGCACGTCCTTCGTCCAGGCGGATCTCCTCGATCCGGACACCCATCCCCCGATGGAGATCACCTGGAAGCCGCGCCACATCTACATCCCGTCGGCGCCCAGCACCATCGCCACCCTGACCAGCGCGGCCGAACGCTTCGCGGCCAAGCTGGAGCAGGTGGACATCGACACCATCGCCGTCAGCCTGGACCGGCTCCTCGCCAACCTGGCCGAGGCCACCGACGAGCTGGACGTGAGCGACATCCAGAGCCAGGCGGCGCTCCTGATGAGCGAGCTGAGGGAGACCAATCGACGGGTCCAGGCGGACCTGGCGGCGGCCGACCTTCCCGGTGTCGGCGCCGGCGCCAACCACGCCATGGACGAGGCCAGCGCGACCATGGTGCGGGCGCGCCGCATGCTCGACGGCGGGCGCTACGACCTGGAGATCGCCCTCGAGAACATGCGGGTGGCCACCGAGAACCTGCGCGACCTGACCGAGATGTTGAAGGCGCAGCCCTCCCTGATGTTCCGCGGCGAGGCCCCCGAGGTGCGCCAGGTGGAGGTGGGTCCGTGAGACCGCGCGTCGCGTGGGCGTGCGTACTGGCGCTCCTGGCCGGCGCCGCCGGCTGCTCCATCGGCCAGCCGACGCCGAAGCGTTTCGAGTACGCCCTCGACATGAAGCCCGAGCAGGTTCTGGATCCGGGCGAGGCCGGGGTGTTGCAGATCAACCGCGTCCGCGTGGCCGCCCTCTTCGAGCGCAAGGCTCTGGTCTACCGGGTGTCCGACGAGCACTACGAGTCCGACTTCTACCACGCCTTCCACACCCAGCCGGGGGAGTGGATCCGCAGTGCCCTGGCCGACTGGTTCGACGCCTCGGGGTTCTTCACGGCGGTGGCGGATCCCACCGAGAACGTGCTCCCGGACTGGTGGCTCGAGGCCCAGGTGTGGGCGCTCTACGCCGACGTGCGGGACCCGAAGCGGCCGCAGGTGGATGTCCTGGTAGAGTTCAACGTCATCGATCCGAATACCATCAACCTCGACTCCGCATTCCGGAAGCGGTACGGGTCGGTGGTCGCGATACCCGACGGACGCCCGGAGAACGTCGTCCTGGGCTTGAGGAAAGCATGGAAGCAGATCTTCGAGGAGTTCGAGGAGGACCTGAGGGAATCCCTCCCCGAGGTGGACTCGGCCCGGGTGCAGGCCGGCTGAGGCGCGGGGCGGCCCTCGGCGTCGCGCTCGCGGCGCTGCTCGCACTGCCGGGCTGTGCCCGGCTGAACGTGGAATGGGACGAGGAGCGCATCCGCGACTTCCTCCCCTACCAGACCTTCGGCTTCGCGCCGCCGCCGCGGATGTCCCCCGCGCTCGACGCCGCCCGCGCCGACCAGCGCCGCAAGAACCGGGAGCTGGCTCATCAGGAGCTGCGTCGCGGCCTGGAGGAGCGCGGCTACACGCACAGCGCCGACGCGCCCGACCTGGTCGTGCACTACTGGCTGGGCGAGGCCTCCAAGGACGTCTACCAGCCCTACGGGACGCAGCGGCAGGGGGAGCTGGACGTCTGGTTCGTGGATCCGAAGAAGGAGACGCGGGTCTGGGGTGGCTGGGCCACCCTGACCCTATGGGAGGACATCGACGGGGCCGCCGAGATCCGCGAGGCGTGCGCCCGGCTGCTGGAGGACGTCCCCGAGCGGAGCTGATCCAGGCGCCCTCTCGCGCCCGCGCAGGTGGCGCGCAGGAGAGGCTCCGATCGCCCGCCGGCAGGACGGAATCGGCTCCCTCCGCGGCGCCCGTCGCAGAGTGTGGGGCGAATCTGCCCAAGCGCGTCTCACGTCCTTCCGATGACGCAGGCCGGAGTCGGCTCTCGCGGGAGCCGCGTCGGAGTGCCCATGGCAACCCTCCTGGTCATCGAGGACTCGCCTTCCCAGCGGGCGGAGATCCGCAAGGCTCTCGAGCCCACCGGTCTCTTCGACCGCATCCTGGAGTCGGGCAACGGGCTCGAGGGCCTGCAGCGCCTGCTGGCCGAGCCCGTGGACGTCGTGCTCTGCGACGTGGAGATGCCGGGGATCGACGGTGAGAAGCTGCTCAGCATCAAGGAGTCCCGCTCCGAGGTGAGCGACGTGCCGCTGCTCTTCCTCTCGGCGACGGCCGACCGCGAGCGCCGGGTACGGCTGATCGAGGCGGGAGCCTGTGACTCGATCCCCAAGCCGTTCCATTCGTCGGAGCTGGTGGCGCGCCTGCGCCTCCATCTCAAGATCAAGCGCCTCCAGGACGAGCTCCGCATCAAGAACGAGCAGCTGTCGCGGCTCTCCACCACCGATCCCCTCACCGGACTGCGCAACCGCCGCTACGTGGACGAGATCCTCAACATCGAGGTGCTGCGCGCGCGCCGCTACGGCTCGCCGCTCACCGTCCTGATGGCGGACATCGACCATTTCAAGGCGGTCAACGACCAGCACGGCCACCAGGCCGGCGATGCGGTGCTGCGGGGCGTCGCCGACATCCTCACGGGGAGCCTGCGCGCGACCGACGTGGGTGGACGCTACGGCGGCGAGGAGTTCATCGTCATCATGGCGCACAACACGTCCGACGGGGCAGCTCACTACGCCGACCGCTGGCGCCAGGCGATCGAGGGAACCCGCTTCAACACGCCGGACGGCGCAGCGGTGGGCGTCACCATCAGCATCGGTGTGGCGTCGCACCACGATGCGGAGCAGACGGCCATGGATCTGGTGGCGGAGGCGGACGCGGCGCTCTACGAAGCGAAGCAGGCCGGCCGGAACCGGGTGCAGGTGCGCGGCTGACGGCCCGCCCTCGCGTTTCCGGCGACCGGCCGTCGGGCGGCTAGCGGCGGCTTCGCCGGCGTTCCCGCCAGGCGCGCACCCGCTCGGCGATCGACTTCTCGGCACCCCGCTCGGTGGGCTCGTAGAAGACCCGCTCGCCGACGGCGTCCGGCAGGTTCCGGTCCGGGACGAAGCCGTCCGGCTCGTCGTGGGCATGCCGGTAGCCGCGCCCGTAGCCCTGCGACTTCATGAGCGGGGTCGCGGCGTTGCGCAGGTGCATCGGAACGGGCACCGCGCCGAGCTCCTCGGCCGTCTCCCAGGCGCGACCCAGCGCGGCGTAGGAGGCGTTGCTCTTGGGCGCGCAGGCGAGCAGGGTCACCGCCTGTGCCAGGGGGATGCGCGCCTCCGGCATGCCGATGCGCTCCGCTGCGGTCATCGCCGCCGTCGCCACCAGCAGAGCCTGGGGCTCCGCGTTGCCGACGTCCTCCGAGGCGAAGATCACCAGGCGCCGGCCGACGTAGGTGGGGTCCTCGCCGGCTGCGAGGAGCCGCGCCAGGTAGTAGAGCGCTGCGTCGGGGTCGCTGGCGCGCAGGCTCTTGATCAGCGCCGAGACCACATTGAAGTGCTCCTCGCGGTCCTTGTCGTGGAGCAGGACGGCTCGTCCCGCCACGTCGCGCACCCGCTCGGCCGAGAGATCCGCCTCGCCGCGTCGCCGGGCCAGGGCGACGGCCGCCTCGAGCAGATTGAGGGCGCGACGGGCATCCCCGCCCGCCGCGTGGGCCAGCGCGTCTCGCGTTGCGGGGGGGAGCGCCACGCCGCTCCCCCCGAGTCCCCGCTCCGGATCCGAGGCGGCCCGCTCGAGCAGGCGGCCCAGCGCCTGCTCGGAGAGGGCCTCGAGGGTGAAGACGCGCGCTCGCGAGAGCAGCGGCGAGATGACCTCGAACGACGGGTTCTCGGTGGTGGCCCCGATCAGCGTGACGGTCCCGGCCTCGACGTGGGGGAGCAGGCGGTCCTGCTGGGCGCGGTTGAAGCGGTGGATCTCGTCGAGGAAGAGCACGAAGCGGCGGCCCGACGCGCGGTCGAGCTCGGCCTGCTTCACCGCGGCCCGCACGTCCGCCACGCCCGCGGTGACCGCGGAGAGCGGATGGAAGCGGGTGTTGGGTCCGCGGGCGAGGACCCGTGCCAGGGTCGTCTTGCCGCAGCCGGGCGGGCCCCAGAGGATGAGCGAGGGGAGCTCGTCCGCGTCGGCCAGCGCGCGCAGGGGTGCGCCTGTGCCGACCAGCGCGTCCTGTCCCACCACCTCGTCCAGCGTGCGCGGGCGCATGCGTTCGGCGAGGGGAGGGCGGGGCGCCTCCGCGTCGGGAGGGGAGAAGAGATCCGGCCCTTCGTCCGCCATGGAAGCAGCCTAGCAACGCGGCCGAGTGGCTCGCTTGAGTGCCCTGGATGCCTGTGATAGCCACTCGGAGTCCCACCCCGAGGCGCCCGATGAAGCTCCACTCGGTCGGTATCTGCATGAAGCCCGGCCAGCCCCAGGCTGGGGGTCTCGTTCGCGGGCTGGAGAAGTGGCTCGAGGAGCGCGGTCTGCGTCTCCTCCTGGATGAGGACGCCGCCGAGCACACGGGCGGCGAGGTCGCGAGCCGCGACGAGATCGTGGCGGGCGTCGACCTGGTCGTCGTGCTGGGAGGCGATGGCACGCTCCTCTCGGTGGCGCGCCGCGCGGGCGAGCGGCCGGTTCCCATCCTCGGGGTCAACCTCGGGACGCTCGGCTTCATGGCCGAGATCGCCCAGGACGAGATGTACGCCGCGCTCGAGCGCGTGCTGGGTGGCGAGATGCAGATCGAGTCACGCATGCGCCTCGCCGTACGGGCGGTCCGGGGCGACGAGGTGATCGGCTCGTGGCTGGCGCTCAACGATGCGGTCATCGCCAATGCCGCCTCGGCGCGAATGGTCGAGATCTCCACGCAGGTGGACGGCGACGAGATGACGACCTACCACGCCGACGGCCTGATCGTCTCGACCCCCACCGGCTCGACCGCCTACTCCCTCTCGGCGGGGGGGCCCATCCTGGATCCCCGGCTCGAGGCCTTCGTGCTGACGCCGATCTCCCCGCACACCCTCACCCAGCGACCGGTCGTGCTGCCGGCGGAGTCCCGCATCGACGTGCGCGCCCAGGCCGGGGGCGGCGACGTCCATCTGACGGTCGACGGACAGACCGGGGGTCCTCTGGACTACGGCGATCGGGTGGAGATCGTGCGCTCCGAGCATCCCGTGCACCTGGTCGTCTCGCCCTTCCGCAACCACTTCGCCATCCTCCGCGAGAAGCTCCGCTGGGGGGCACGTTGATCCGCGAGCGCTGGGGGGCACGTTGATCGTCCGCGAGCGCTGGAGGGCACATTGATCGTCCGCGAGCGCTGGGGGGCACGTTGATCGTCCGCGAGCGCCGGGGCGCGCGTTGATCGAGAGCCTGCGGATCCGCGATCTCGCAGTCGTCGAGGACGCGGAGCTGGAGCTGGGTCCCGGCCTCAACGTCCTCACCGGCGAGACCGGGGCGGGCAAGTCGCTGGTGCTCGGCGCGCTCGAGCTCCTGGCCGGACGCCGGGCCGCGAGCGATCGGGTGCGAGCCGGGTGCGAGGCCGCCAGCGTCGAGGCGCTCTTCCGGGTGGACGGGCCGGGCTGGAGCGAGACACTCGAATCCCGCGGGATCGAGGCGGAGGAGAACGAGCTGATCGCGCGGCGCAGCGTCTCGGCGGCGGGTCGCAGTCGCGCCTGGATGGGGGGGCAGCTCGTTCCGGTGTCGTCCCTGGCCGAGGTGCTGGGCGAGCGCATCGAGATCGCCAGCCAGCACGAATCCCAGGCGCTGCG
Organism: Myxococcota bacterium; assembly: GCA_028278065.1. Taxonomy (GTDB): domain Bacteria; phylum Myxococcota_A; class UBA9160; order UBA9160; family JAFDET01; genus JAFDET01. The sequence goes on along the minus strand of JANQFA010000131.1, from coordinate 471 downwards.
GCGACCCGAGACACACGGGCGTCTCCTCGACGCCTACGGCGGGCTCCTCGAGACGCGCGCCGCGGTGTCGGCGGCACACGGCGCCCTGCGCGAGACCGACACGGAGATCGCGCGCCTGCGCGCGGACGCGGAGGAGCGGACTCGGCGGCGCGACTATCTGGACTTCCAGATCGGCGAGATCGATGAGGCGCGTCTCGAGCCGGGCGAGATCGAGGAGCTGGAGGCCGAGCGCTCGCGACTCGTGCACGCCGAGCGTCTCTGCGCCGATGCGGGTGGGGCGGCGCGCGCCCTCGGCGGCGACCCGGCGCTGTCCGACGCGGCCGGGGCGGCGGACCTGGTGGCCGACGCCGCGCGGCGGATCGCCGAGCTGGCGGAGCTCGATCCCGAGCTGACGAGCCAGGCCGAGCGTCTCGCCGGGGCCCACGCGGAGCTCGCCGACGCGGCGGCGGAGCTCGAGCGCTACGCCGGGGG
>JANQFA010000125.1 GCA_028278065.1 Myxococcota bacterium | reverse complement strand
GAGCCACTGGCCGTAGAGCGCGTGGTTGTGCAGGAGCCAGCCGCCGCACAGGAGAAGCGCGACGCCTGCGAGCAGGGCCGCGGCGCCCAGTGCCCGCGCGGGCCCGCGCCCGTCGGCGAGCCACGCAGAGAAGCCCACGAAGAAGGCGAGCACCGGCACCAGCAGCAGACTCGTCGCCTTCGCCAGCGCCGCGAGCCCGACCAGAAGGGCCACCGCGGCGACCCGCCCCGTCGTGGGACGCCCCGCGAGGATCGCCAGCACGGCCGCCGTGATCGCCGCGTTGGAGAGAAGTCCGTGCAGGCTCTCGTTGGAGACATAGGTGGCGAGGAGCAGGTTGGCGGGCGCCGCCGCGGCGAAGGCCGCGGCCAGGCGCGCGCCGCGCGACGCGTCGCCCAGGAAGCGCGCCGCCAGCAGCGCGGCGAGCAGCACGTTGCCCAGGGTGGCCAGGGCGGGAAGGAGCCGCAGGAGCGCCCGGTCCGCGAAGCCGTCCTGGACGGGTGTCAGCAGTGTCTGGGGCAGGGCGGCCAGGGCGTAGAAGAGGGGAGGGTGATAGGCGGACCAGGCCTCGTCCGCGCGGGGCAGGGAGCCCTCGCGGGCGATCCAGCGCACCACCTCGATGTGCTTCACGGCGTCGGGCCCGGCCCAGAGCGGGACGCGCAGCTGAACCCGGACGAAGAGCGCCGACCACACGATCGCCAGCGCAACCAGCGCCAGGGCGGCGCCCCGTCCCGCGGGCGGGCCAGGGAGCTTCGCCCGCACGAGCCAGGCTCCGGCTCCCAGCAGAAAGGCAGCTCCGATCCACAGGCCGCGCGCTGCGAGACCCGCGGCGGGACCCGGGAGCGAGAGGAACGCGCCCGGCATGCGCGTGTCGTCGGCGCCGAGGGCGTTCGCCGGACCTCGCCGCGGGAAGCGCGTGAGCCAGCCCGGCCCGGTGGCCACCGCCGGATCGATGCCCGTGATGCGGGCGCGCAGGAGCGGTGGGCCACGCAGGTGGCGCACCTCCACGCGGATCCGGTTGCGCCCCTCCCGGAGTCGCCCGCCCAGGGCGATTCGCCGGGTCTCGCCCGCCAGCTCGACCCCGTCGAGCTCGCCGAGGGCGACGCCGTTCAGCTCCACCCGCACCCGGCTCCACGCGGCGATCTCGAGCGTGGCGTCGGCGGGAGGCCGGTCGAGCGTCAGCGTGGTCTCGAAGGTCGCGCTCGGGCTGCGCCCGGGATCCACCGCCCAGGCACCGCGGCGCACGGGGAGCGCCGCCTGGATCCAGGCGGCCTCGCCGTCGCGGCTCAGGTAGACGGTCTCCGCTGCGGTGCACGTGCGACCCAGCACACCGGCGCACAGGCCGAGCAGGGCCAGCGCGCCGAGGGCCTGGACGAGACCCAGCCGCCGCAGTCGCGGGTCTTCGCTCATCGCCCACCCGCCCCGCGCACGGGCAGGGCATACACGGCCCAGTGGCCGATCCGCTCGTCGGGCTGCCAGCGGGCGAAGCCGCGCGCCAGCCGGGCTTCGCGCAGATCGACGAGCAGATGGGTGACGCCCAGCCGGGCGAGCTCGTCGCCGTCGGGGGCGAGCGCCACGCGCAGCGCGTCGTAGGCCGGGTTCGACAGCATCGGCACGCGCGGCTCCGGGAGGGCGGGCAGCACGTGGGCGAAGCGGTTGTAGGCATCGCGGCGGTGCCCGTCGGGGTCGATGCGCGACCAGAGCTCGAGCTGCGGGATGCCGTGCACTCCGGAGATCGCGCGCACACCGACCATGCGGAAGAGGTTCCCGATGGGAAGCGATGCGTAGCTCGCCCAGACCGTGTCTCCCCCGGCGTCCGAGTCGATGGCGGCGATTCGCCGGGCGAGGTCGTTCTCGCGCAGGAAACCGCTTCCACCGCGTACCAGCGGATTGAACCAGAGGGTCGAGAGCGCCATGAGCAGGGCGAGTGCGGCGACGCCGAGGGCGCCGCTGCGAGCCGAGAGGAGCCACCAGGCGAACGCGCCGTGGACGAGGAGAGCGCCGGCCAGGAACGGGGGCGAGGTCTCCGGGAGCGCACGGTGCAGCCCGAGCGCCGCCCCGGCCAGGAGCACCATCCACCCGGCTGCGACCCAGGGTCTCAGCGGGTCGGCGGCTCGGGCCGGCGCCGACAGGACCCGCGCCAGGAGCAGGGCATCGGCCGCGCCGAGCGCGAGAAACGTGCGCTCGCCCGGTGCGAACGACAGCAGGCTCAGTCGGGCGAGGAGCCGCGGGATCCCCGCCACCTCGTACACGAAGAGGAAGACACACACGCCGGACAGGACCAGGGCGACGCGGTCTCGCGGCGCGGGTCCGCGCAGGGCGAGCCAGGCGCTGATCGGAAAGAAGAGCGCGAAGCTCCCGGCGAGCTGCAGGATCGGAGCGCGGGGAGAGGTCTGGCCGATGGCGAAGAGATCCGCCGAGAACGGGATCCAGAAGGGCACGTCGCCCCCGCTCGAGATGCGCTGCCCGGGATAGCTGGTGCTGGCGAGGATCCCCAGCGTCTCCCCGCCAGCCGAGAGGAACAAGGCGAGCGACACGAGCGCGAGGCCCGCCCCGGCTCCCACGGCGGTCCACTGGCGGCGGTCGAGACGCACCCCGCTGGCGGCGCACCAGGTCGAGAGCAGTGCGACGAAGACCCAGCCCACCGTCACCTGGAACGGCGGGTAGAGCGCCAGCGCGAAACACCCCGTCGCCCAGCCGAGCAGAAGCGACCAGCCCGCGAGCGCCCGCGCGCCCGGGGAGGTGGCGCAGCGCACGCAGGCGCCGAAGGCCAGCGCCGCGAAGCCCACGTAGGGGGCTCCGTTCCAGGAGTAGAGCTGGAAGCCGGGACCCGCCGCGAAGAGCGCGGCGCAGGCCAGGGCGAGGCCGGGTCGGGCGCCCAGCAGGCTCGCGACCCAGGCGAGGGGCAGCACGCCCAGGGCGACGCGCATCCACCACATCCAGGCGAGGCCCGCGTCGTCGCCCAGGAACCAGCCCCAGAGCGTCGGGCGGAACAGGATGGTCGGGTGCGCCACCGGTGCGGCCAGCGAGGCGCCGACCGGGACCAGCATGTTCTGGCCCAGGCCGACGTCGGGATTGACCACCGGGAAGCGCGGCGTCTGGGCGCGTTGCGAGAGGGCGAGCGGCACGTGCACGGTGGTGTCGTCCCAGCGCAATACGCGCGCCCGACCCAGCAGCACCTCGCGCTCCGGCGAGCCGTCGATGAAGCGGTGCCAGACCGGGAGCGAGAACCCGTGCAGCCCGCTCCCGACCAGTGCGGCGAACACGATCCCGCCGATCAGCCAGGCGGCGGCGGCCCGTCTCGCTCGTCCGGCGCCCGTGCGGTCCACCGGCCCAGAGTACACCGACCCCAGCCGCGACGGAACGTTGCGGGGGTGCCGACGATGCGGGAGCCTCAGGCCTCCGACGAGGAGGACACGTGCTTCGAGAACCCACCCGAACCCTTGTGGCGGCGCTCGGCGTCGGACTGATCCTGATCGGCTGCGCCCGCAACCCGGTGACGGGTCGGCCGGAGATGGTGCTGGTCTCCTCCGAGACGGAGCAGCGCGTCGGCCGCGAAGAGGCGGTCAAGATCGAGGCGACGATGGGACTCGCCGACCTGGCCTCCGCACGCGAGTACGTCAAGCGGGTAGGCGCTCGGGTGGCGGCGCACTCGCCGCGCCAGGACGTCACCTACACCTTCGACGTGGTGGATACGCCCGAGCCCAACGCCTTCGCGCTCCCGGGAGGTCCGGTCTACGTCTCGCGCGGCCTGCTCGCCCTCACCAACAGCGAAGACGAGCTCGCGGCGGTTCTCGGGCACGAGGTGGGTCACATCGCGGCGCGCCACGTCGTGCAGCGCGTATCGGTGACGGCACCCATGGCGGTCATCGTCGGCATCCCTTCGGCGATCGTGGGCTCGGTGAGCCGGAGCCTCGGAGATGCGGTCGCGGCGCCGGGTGCGGCCGCGCTGGCCTCCCACAGCCGCGGCCAGGAGAACGAAGCCGACCGCATCGGGATCAACCTGGCGGCCGCGGCAGGCTACGACCCGGCGGCGCTGGGACGCATCCTGGCGACGATGGAGCGCGACGAGCTCCTGCACCGGGAGACGCGCCGCCGCACGCACTTCTTCGACTCGCATCCCGCCACGGCCGACCGGGTGCGCGACACCGAGAGGCACGCGGCAACCGTCACGGCGGTTGCGGCCGCGCCCATCGCGGCGGATCGCGCCGCCACGCTGGGCAAGCTGCGCGGCCTTCTCGTGGGCGAGAATCCCGACCACGGGGTCTTCCTCGACCACCGCTTCGTGCATCCGGATCTGGGCTTCTCGCTCGACTTCCCTCCGGACTGGAAGACCCGCAACCAGCCGGATCTCGTGATCGGAGTCGAGGACGTGAAGGAGCAGCCTTCCTTCGTGGTGCTGAGCCTCTCGGGCGAGGGAGACGATCCGCGCGCCGGCGCCGTCGCCGACGGGATGGACGAGGCGCTGGCGCAGCAGATGAAGGTGAAGACCGTGAACGGGCTGCCGACCGGGCGCTACCTGACCGAGCAGCGTGGGGCCACCCTGATGCTGACCTGGATCGCTCACGGGGGCACCGTGTACCGCGTCGCCTGCGCCGGTCAGACCTCCCGCTGGCCGACGCTGGGTCCGCTCTGCGAGCGCGCGAGCGGGAGCTTCCGCCGCCTCGCCAGCCGGGACCGGGACCGCATCCGTGAAGAGCGTCTGGTCCTCGAGACGGCGCGCGGCGGTGAGCGCATGACGGACCTGGTGGCGCGTGCCCGCAGCGTGTGGAGTGCCGAGCGGGCAGCCGTGGCCAACCAGGTGGACGGTCCGGACGCAATCCTGCCGGCCGGGCGGCCCATGAAGATCGCGGTGAGTCGTCCCTACCAGGGCAAGCGTTAGCCGGGCGCGGGCGCCGCGCCCATGGTGGGCAAGCGTTAGCCGGGCGCGGGCGCCGCGGCCATGGCGGGCAAGCGTTAGCCGGGCGCTGGGCCCCAGTAGCGGGCGTAGAGCAGCAGCGCCGCGAGGAGAAGGATGGCGGCCGCGGCCACCAGCGAGCCCCAGCGCAGGGGGCGCCAGAGCCCCTCGCTGCCGGGCACGTGGATGGCCATCGCCACGAGGGGCGCGAGGGGGATGAAGTACCGACCCTGCACGTAGCGCACGACCTCGTCTCCCGGCGTGTTCCAGCCCACGTAGGACAGCACCAGGATGGCCAGCCAGGTCAGCGCGGCGATCCCGAGTGCGAGTGCCCGTCCCCAGCCCCGCACGGGGCTCGCCCTGCCGCCGTCGGCGACGCAGATGCCGAGGAGCAGGATCGGGTGCATGACGTAGACGACGGCCGGAAGGCGCACGTCCAGGTGGCCGAGCTGCCCGACGAAGGTCCTCACGTAGCGTTCGAAGTGCTGGACCAGGGTCCTCGCGAAGACGCCCGCCGTCTCCAGCGGGTGACGCAGCATGAACTCGAGCTGCGCGCCCGGATCGGCGCTGGCGATGAGGGGCGCGACCTTCAGGGTCTGGAGGGCCCCCATCCAGAGAAGGGTGGGCAGCAGCGCCGCGGCGACCACGCTGCCGCAGGCCAGCACACGCGCGCGCCTGCCGGCGAAGCGCGACGCCGGGATGATCGCCACGAGGGCCGCCAGGGGTGCGTAGGCCTGCTTGGAGAGGCCGAGCGCGGCGGCCAGCACGGCCAGCTCGATCAGCTCGCGCCGCGCCAGCGGTGCCCGGGTGGCGGCGCTCTTCAGCACGCTTGCGCAGAAGACGAAGGCGAGACCGTTGGTGACGGCGTCGGCCGCCAGGGAGGCGCCCTCGAAGACGGCCATCGGTGTCGTGGCGAGCATCCCCAGGGCGAAGACATGCGCCGGAGCGCGACGCAACGCGATCGCGATCGCCGCCACGGTGAAGAGCCATGCCCCGAGTCGTCCCGCGTAGACGCAGAGCGCGGCCGAGGCATCGAAGAGGCGCGCTGCCGCCACCCCCACCACCTGCGGCAGGTAGGGGAGGGGGCTGTAGAGGCTGGGCATGCGGATCGGAATGCGATCGTCCGGGTCCAGGGGCCGCTCGAGCGCCCGCCGCAGGCGCGCGCTGTCCTGACGGCGATCGGGCTGGCGGTAGAGCCGTCTGGCATCGAGCTCGCGCTCCAGCTCCATGACCCCGCGCGGAACCTCGACATGGGCCCACTCGCCGGGGGGTGAGTCGGCCAGCATCTGGCCGTCCACCAGCGCGAAGATGCGGGCCAGGTGACGGATCTCGTCCGGTGCCTGCAGCGGCGGCGTGACGAGCGCGAAGAA
>JANQFA010000086.1 GCA_028278065.1 Myxococcota bacterium | reverse complement strand
CCGTGGCCCCCTTGGCCTTCCAGCACGGCTTCTGCTTCTTGCCGCACAGGTCTCCCGCCCGCGGCACGTTGAGGCCTGCGAGGAGCGCGTCCGCGTCGTCGTAGAGGCACACGTCGACCCGCGTCGAGCCCCCGACCGGGTCCCCGAAGTCCGCCTGGGTGGTCTCGGAGTCGAAGCCCTTCATCGTGAGCTTCCACTTCTCTCGGCGCGACTTCTTCTCGTTGATCAGCAGGGCCGCCTTGGCGGCCTGGGTGCACGCGAGGAGCGGCGTCGCGGCGCAGACGTCGAAGCGGATGTCCGACGCCGCGATCCCCGGATCTCCCTCCGTGCGCCACTCCACCTTGCGGAAGACACCGGTGATCGACATGGTCACACTGGCGGTTCCCACATGGTCGTTCACCTCGTCCACGGCCACCTCGTCGTCGAACTCGTCGAGTCCGACGAGCTGTGCCGACTCTCCCGGCTGGAAGAACGGGCGGAGCTCGAAGCGGGTGATGTCCATCGGCGTCGAGGTGCCCGGCTCGACGAACTCGAAGACCGCGATCGCGCCGAAGAGATCCGGCTGGAAGAAGAGGCTCGCCTGGGGGTTCCCGAAATCCTGGGCGACGGGCTCGATCGCAGCCATCGAGTCGGTGCGGGCCGAGAACAGGATTCCGATCGGCCGGTACTGATCCGAGAGGATGCTGCCGTTGGGGAGCTCCGGCCCGCCCTCGGGCAGGCGGTCGAGGTTCACGGTGAAGGCCTGTGCGGAGAGCGGCACGAGGGCGGCGAGCAGGGTGAGCATGGAGCGCATGGACATCTCCCGGTCGAGCGTGGGCTTGCGGGCCCCATGCTACTTCACCGCGAGGAGCTTCCGGCGCCGGAAGACGCGCCTTCGAGAAACCGTCACCGGGGCGCAATCACACCGTGGAGGAGCGTCTCGATGACGGCGTCGACGCGCCGCCGTCCCAGCCGCGCGCTCTCGCCGCCGAGCACGAGCAGGGTGTAGGAGACGAAGACCTCGGACACGACGTGCGCCATGTCGTCGAGGGCGAGATCCGAGCGGACGTCGCCACGCTCGACGCCGCGGGCGAGGATCTGGCGCACCAGTGCCGGGAGCAGACTGCGCCCGGCGTCGAGCACGTCGCCCGCCTCCGCCCGCACGAGGCGCGCGTCGCGCACCAGCAGGCCGCGCAACACCGTACGCGTCCTCGCGAAATCGAGACAGGCGACCAGGACGCCGCGCAGCGTCTCGGCGGTGCCCGACGTGTCGCGGGCGGCCTCGGCCACCAGGACCTCGTTCCACTCGCGGAGCACGCGCTCGAGGACCTGGGCGAAGAGCGTCCGTTTGTCGCCGAAGTAGCGGTAGACGAGGGGTCGCGAGACGTCGGCGGCCTCGGCCACGTCCTCGAGTGTCGTCTTCTTGAAGCCGCGCTGGCCGAAGAGGGCCTCGGCGGCCTCGAGGATGCCCTGGCGCGTGCTCTCCGGGCCGATCGAGCTCATCGCCGCTATGTTTACAGAATTGTCGATCTGTGTAAACATCGTTCACACACGGAACAACCAGGGGAGAGCGACATGGCGTCGAACGGCTACGACGTGATCATCGTGGGCGGGGGCATGGGCGGACTCAACCTCGCGGCCCTGCTCTCGAAGGAGGGCCGGCGCGTCCTCGTCCTCGAGAAGGGCGGGCGCGAGTCCCTCGGCGGGCGGGCCGCCAGCGGCAAGGTCGGCAGCTCCGCGGTGGACAACGGCATCAAGGGGCTGATCCTGGCCGGCACCCAGGACGAGGTCTTCCGGCGCATCGGCAAGAAGCTGCCCGAGAACGTCTGTCGCTGGACCAACTCCGGCCAGGTCCACATGAACGGCGAGTGGCGCAAGCTCGACGAGATCGTCCGCGGCTCGATCGGCGAGTTCGCGAAGGTCTACATGAACACCACGAGCGAGTGGAGCTACGACGAGATCGAGGGGATCAACGACGTCTCGATCGAGGAGTTCGTCACCCAGCGCACCGACGACCAGGGCGTGATCGACTTCTTCCGCTACCTCGGCTGGCTCTTCGGGGGCACGCTCTCGATGCCGCTCGACTATTCGGCGGGCTCGCTCTTCTACAGCGTCAAGAAGCAGTTCGACACCCTCGGCCGGTACCCTTCGCAGTCGTACTGGGTGAAGGGCGGAAGCGGCGCCATCGCGGGCCCTCTCGTGGAGGCGACCGAGGAGAACGGCGGCGAGATCCGCACGAGCTGCTCGGTCTCGCGGGTCGTGATCGAGCGCGGCACGGTGCGCGGGGTCGACGTCGAGGTCGGATCGCGTCGGGTTCCCACCGAGCTCGTCGACACCGAGCGCATCGAGGCTCCGGTCGTGGTCAGCGCCGTGGCGATCTGGGACATCTTCAACATCCTGAGCGAGGACGACCTCTCGCCCTGGTACGCCGACCGCCTGCGCCATCTCCACCGCAAGACGCTCAACCTGGCGACCCTCACCTACGGCCACACGGATCGCGAGCTCTGGGACTTCAGCGGGCCGCGCTGGACCCAGGAAGGACCGGTCAGCGGCCGGCCCTGGTGCGCCAGCGACCTCGAGTACGGCGAGGACGAGAGCGAGTATCAGGTGACCTTCTGGATGCAGCTCGGCTGGTGGGACAAGCCGAACGTGTTCGAGATGCGCGAGGCCAGTCACAAGGCCGCGCTGGAGAGGCTCTTCGACGACTTCGAGGGCGACGTCAGGGCCCTCTTCCCGGGGATCGTCGAGGACTCGAAGTGGCGGCTGCGCTCCTTCGGGCCGGCGACGATCATGGAGACCCCCGGCTACGTGGGAAGCAGCCTGGTGGACATCGAGGCCCAGGGCGTGGACGGCCTCTACCTGATCGGCGAGCGGACGCGCGCCGCCAAGGTGATGGGCGTCTACGGCGCCGCGCAGGTGGCACTCGCGGCGGCCGAGCGGATCCTCGCGCGCTAGCTGAGCGCACGTCCTCGACCGCGACCGCCCTGCGCCGCTCATCGCCCGTGCCCGGTTGCCGGATATCATCCGAGCGCGGGCCTGGAGGGCGTGATGAGCCGAGACCGATACCTGGGCATGCGAGACGGCGATCTCGAGGACAAGCCCTACGCGAAGTACTGGAACCCGGAGATGGGGCCCATGCAGGACCACGTCCAGCGCGCCCTCGCTTGCGGCATCGAGGCGTCCGAGCTCGGCTTCCCCCTCGACGAGGTCGACCGGCTCCTCGAGCCCGGCTACCTGCCGCTCGAGAACGGGTTCACCCGCCTCGCGAACGGCCAGATCTTCGTCGCCGCGCTGACGAAGATGCCCGGGGTCAGCGGCGAGATGATCGACTGGTGGTTCGGATGGCACTACATGGAGAGCCAGCGCTACAAGCTCTGGCACCCGCGCGCCCATCTCGCGAATCGGGCCGAGCGGATGGTCGGCGACGATCCCGACCTCTCCGACCGCGAGAAGTACCTGGCCAACCCCAACTACGTGTCGGAGTACATCGGTGGGGACGCGATCGACATCATCATCACGTTCTGCGAGGCCGCGGATCTCTTCGACGTCTCCCGCTTCCCGGAGGCGAGCATCAGCACGGCGATCTGCGGCCTGGTCGGATACCAGGCATCACCCCTCGATTTCGGCCGCCTCGTCCACCTGATCCGCGAGACGGAGGACGGATGCGAGATGAGGAGCCGCTTCTGGCTGGGAGACATCGCGGTCCGCGAGAGCGTGCCCGCCTCGGGCCTCCTCAACCGGGTCGCTGGCTCTCCGCTCCTCTCCCGGCGCGCCGTCCCGCTCACACTGGGGCGCGACATGGTGGTCCACTGCGCCATGGAGATGAACCACCTCGCGGGCTTCCTCCCCGACCTCTACGCGGACTACCACCCCGGTTCCCGGGACGTCTAGCCGCGGCGACCGCTCCGGCGCAGGGCCAGGACGCCGAGCCCAGCCAGCAGCGCGACACCGGGCTCGGGGACGGAAGTCGTATCGGTGTAGTCGAACAACTCGCTCGCGAGGCTGAAGGCGCCCCCGGGCACTCCCACAGGAATCGTCCCGCCCACGCCGTCGTCGACGAACACGGTCACGTTCTGAGGCGCCTGCCAGACCGCGGTCTGGTCGAGGAGGGACTGCGCCAGGAGGTCGCTGGGCGCCAGGCCTTCCCAGCCCAGCTCGGCGCGGGTCTGCAGGCGGAAACGCACGTCGAAGGTCTCGCCGGCCACGAACGTGATGGGGAGTGTCACGGCGACGGGGAGCGGCTCGCCGTCCCAGCCACCGCTGAAGTCGAGCTCGCCGCTCTCCTGGGCCTGCCCGCGCTGATCGTCCCAGACGCCGACGATGCCGCCCCGGTCCTCGAACGGGTTGAGGGTCCCGTAGCCGAGCGTGGCGGAGTAGTTCACACGAGCCGTCGTGTTGTCGGCCATCAGATTCACGAGGCCGGTCACCAGGACCACGAGGTCCGCCTCGACCGGAGTCACCCCCGGAACGACGACGACGCCCGGGATGTCGGTGTCGATGTCGAAGGTGATGGTGTCCTCCCAGAAGCCCTCGACACTTGCATCCCAGTTGCCGACGGACTGGGCGCCCGCGGCCGCGCTGGCGGTGGCGGTGAGGCGCACGTCACCCGGCGCGACGTGGGCCGTGAAGTCGGCCAGGCGGCCGCCCGAGCCCGTCGGGAGGGAGGGGAGCAGCAGAGGACCGACGCTGCTCGGACCGGCCTGGCGCTCCTGGCTGCCGAAGTTGCCCGCTTCCCCCTCGGCGTACAGGAGCAGGGCGGAGGCGTCCGGCGTGATCAGGACGAACGCGATCGCCGCCAGGGCGAAGCGGCAACTCGAGAGCGTGGGCATGGTGGGGGCTCCGCCCTTCCCGAGGGCTGCCGACGCTATCACGGATCGGCCCGGCGACACAAGCCCGCGCCGCGGACGCCCGTGGGGCGGCGCTCTATCCGCGCGACCGTCGGCGCAGCCGGATGGCGAGCAGGGCGAGGAGCACCAGCTGGACCATCCGGGGCTCGGGCACCGGATTCACGGATCCCGAACCCAGGACGGCGCGAGACCCCGCGTCCCCACCGGCGTTGTCGAAGATCCCGTCGACACCGACGTGGAAGAAGCCGATCGCCAGATCGGTCCCGTCCGCCGCGACAGCGGCCCCCACGCGAAACTCGATCACCCCGACGGCGAAGGTGCTGGAGACGGGGCCTTCACCCAGCGCGAACGCCTCGAACGAATAGAGCCGACCGGCCGTCGTCGCGCTGCTGTCCACCTCGAGCGCCAGCGCGTCCGGCGTGAGGGCGAAGGCGAACCCGGCCGGAAGCAGCTCCGAGACCGACACGAGATCGAGCTCGTTCAGGAGATCGGCGTCGAACTCGAGCGAGATGGCGTAGGAGCTCACGCCCTCCGCGCCCGCCGTCAGGCGCAGCTCGGCAGTCAGGATGTCGCCCGGGGCGGCGGAGATGGAGTCCGTCCCCGGCATGCCGGCGCCGGTCGTCGAGACGAAGACCAGCTCGAAGATCGGCGTAGCGCGGGCCGCGCTCGCACCGACCACGGACGCGAGGACCAGGCTCAGGACGCCCAGACCCACGGCGCGGCGCACACCGCACCACGTGGCCCAGCTCAGTAGGGGAAGCATCGGTCGATCTCACCGCGCAGGGCGCATGGCAGGGCGGACGGCCCCGGTCCCACCCCGAAGCGATCCCGGAGGATGTTGAAGTCCGTCAATCCCACGACACCGTCTCCGTCCAGGTCGAAGTGCAGCTCGAAGTCGGGCTCTCCCCGGCGCGTGCCGAAGGCCTCCGCCAGGCGCTCCAGATCATCCTCCTCGACCAGCAGATCCTGATCGAAGTCGGGGTCGCAGACGTTCCCGAAGCCGTCGCCACGCGTATCCCGCTGATCCGGATTCGGATCGAAGGCGCAGTTGTCGCAGCGATCCCCCACGCCGTCTCCGTCGAGATCGGCCTGCGCGGGATCGGCCACCGTGGGACAGACGTCGTCCGCATCCCCGACGCCATCGCCGTCGGCGTCTCCCGCCAGCGCGAAGTTCACCACGTCCCTGCGTTCCTCGGGATCCATGTCGAAGAGGGCTCGGCCCTGGGGTCGGAGCAGGTTGCCCGCCTCGACGATGGCGTCGACCCGATAGGGCTTCAAGGACACGAACTGGAGCAGGATGGCGCGCTCTCCGGCCGGGACGTCCAGGTCGAAGGCGAACGTCAGCTCGCCCGAGGGGCCCGTCACGGAGGTGACCGAGACCGGCTCGAGCGGCGCGCCGGGCCCCGAGAAGACCTGCACCAGGGCCCGGTAGGGGAGTCCGTCCTGGTCGTCGATCACGAAGTAGTCGTCCTCCGGGCCGAGCTCGCCGTCGCCCGAGGACTCGCCGACCAGCGCGTTCGGGACGGCTTCCAACGCGGTCGCCATCGTGATCGTCCGCGCGACGTCCGCGCTCCCGCGGTTCTCGAAGATGTCCAGGACGCGCACGAAGTCCTCGTCGAGCGGGGCGAAGACCTTCCGCTGCCAGTGCAGGCCCGCGAAGGCAGTCGGGGCGAGTGCGGTCTCGAGGAGGGATCCCTCCGCGATCGCGATCAGGGGGGCTTTCGGGAAGTCGACCCCGCGCGCAACGAATGACGCCAGAGAGAAGGACTGCCACTCCCAGAGGAAGCCGTGGCGCTGGATCGACCAGGGGTGGATCCCGAAGGGCAGCGACCTCCGCACACGGTCGTCCACGCGCAGCAGCGGGTCGGTGCCGTCCCAGACGACCTCCTGGAGGTCGGTGCGTCCGCCGTCGTCCCCGTCGCGCAGCAACGGGTTGGATCCGTGGACGTTCACCTCCACACCGTCCCAAAGGCCATCTCCGTCGGTATCGGGGTCGTCGAGCCGCGTGCCGAGCGATACCTCGCGCCGGTTGTCCAGGCCGTCGCCGTCGCGATCGGCGTCCGCATCGTGCGGATCGACAGGATCGAGCCTCTCGCGTATCTCCGCGTAGTCCGAGATCCCATCGCCGTCCGTGTCGGGGTCCAGCGGATCCGCCGCAACCAGGATCTCCCCACCATCGGATGTCCCATCTCCGTCAGTGTCTCGGACGAGCGGATCGGTTCCGAAGATCTCGACCTCGACGCCGTCGCCGAGCCCATCGAAATCGGTGTCGGCGAGCGCGGGATCGGTGCCGAGGCCGGCTTCCTCCACGTTCGTCAAGCCATCCCCGTCGCGGTCGCCGAACGCGTCGGACGGGTCCAGCGGGTCGAGGAGGGCCGCGACCTCCAGGTAGTCCGAGATCCCGTCGCCATCCGTGTCCTCCGAGAACGGGTCCGTCCCGGCGACCTGCTCGGCGGGGTTGCCGAGCCCATCGTCGTCCGGATCGCCGAACCGATCCGCCGGGTCGAAGGCATTCAGCCCGTGGAGGATCTCCCAGCCGTCGAGCAGGTTGTCCGAGTCGGTGTCCGGGTCGAGCGGGTCGGTCCCGTGGACGTCCACCTCCGCGCCGTCCGGCAGCCCGTCGTCATCGCTGTCCGAATCGCGAGGGTGGGTGCCCCAGTCCTGCTCGCGGGTGTCGCTCAGTCCGTCGGCATCCGGGTCGGCTGCCGAGTCGTCCCAGGTGACCGCACTCAGGCCGTGGCGCAGCTCGAATCCATCCGTGAGGCCATCCCCGTCCGTATCGGGATTCGTCGCATCGAGGCCGTGGGCCTGCTCCATCCGGCCGGGTACCCCGTCCAGATCGGCGTCGGACCCGATGTCGAAGTTGACCACCCGAGCGAACTCGTCGACCGAGAGCCCGCCCATGGCGGGACGCATCAGGCCGAGGAGGGCCTCTGCCTGAGTTTGCACGGTCGCCACGTCGGCCCCCTTGATGGCGTAGTGCAGGAGGGAGCGGGGGCCCGCCTGGGCAGACAGATCGTACTCCACCCGGAAGCGGCCCCACGCGTCCAGCTCGACGCGCGAGGGCCTCACCGAAGCGGCGGGACTCGAGAAGACCAGCGCGGTCGCCGGCCTGGAGCCGACACCCGCGAAGACGATGTAGTCGTCGGACGCGTCCACGAGCGCATCCCCGCTGGAGGTCGACGCTACGACGGTGGCGGAGCCGCTGCCCACCTCCGTCTCCACTCGAATGGATGTGGCCGGTACCGTCTCGAGGAAGCGCGCGAAGCCCGCGCTCGCGGGGACGAAGACCTTCCGCGATCTGCCCAAGTCCGGGCGCGGAGGGAATACCCGCTCCCGACCCTCCTCTTCCGAGGTGACGAGTTCACCCGAGGGCAGGCGGTAGCCGTGAAGGGCGAGGCCATCGTCGAAGGCATCGTCGTCGCCCTCGAGAACGTAGCCGCGCCATGAGAGATGCCACGAGAAGCCCTGCCCGTCGACCAGCGGGTCCAGCTCGTGACTCCGATCGTCTTCCGGATCGAACGGATCCGTGCCGTCGTCTTCGACCTCCGTTCCGTCTCGTCGACCCCCGTCGTCGGTGTCGGGATCGAGCGGATCCGTGCCGAGGCTGAGCTCGAACCCGTCGGCCAGGCCATCCACGTCGGTGTCCTTCCGGTCGGGTCGAGTTCCGAGCGCCAGCTCCTCGGCACTGCTGAGTCCGTCGGCGTCCGGATCGTGCTGGAGGTCGTCCGGATCGGTGGGGACCATGCGGAACGACACCTCGTCGCCGTCCGACACCCCGTCGCCATCGGTGTCCGCCACGAGTGGATCCGTGCCCCGCTTCAGCTCCTCGCTGTCCCACAGCCCGTCGCCGTCCGAGTCCCAGACGAGGGGGTCCGCGCCCAGGTAAAGGACCTCGGGGCGATCGTCGATGCCGTCCCGGTCCGTGTCGCGACTGCGTGGATCCGTCCCGGCGTCGTGCTCCTGCCGATTGATGAGCCCGTCCCGGTCGGGATCGAGCCCGGCGTCGTCGACCAGCGGATCGAGGCCGCCGCGCACCTCGAAGCCATCACCCATCCCGTCGCCGTCGCTGTCGGGGTTCGTCGAATCGGTACCGGCATCGCGCTCCTCGAAGTCCGGGAGGCCGTCCCCGTCGGAGTCCGCGCGCGCATCGACGATCAGCGGCGCGGGGTCCAGCAGGGCGCTCGACAGGAACTCCGCGCGTTGATGCACCGCGACGGCGCCGGTGCGCACACATTGATTCCCGGTCTGGTACCCGCACGGGGAGGGTGGTGGCTCCAAGCCACGGAACTGGTCGAGCGCCGCCGTGGTCGATGCGTCGATGTTCCCGCGGGCCGGCCCGACGAGCTCGGGTACCAGCGGGATGGGACTCGCGACCGGGCTCATGTTCGGGATCCCGAGCGCAACGACCGCCGAGTGGGTCGCAGAACCCGTTGTACTACCGAGGCCCTGCTGGACCAGCAGGCTGGCGCGCCGCCCCCCGGCGCCCAGGTCGAGGGGAGAGCGATAGAGGAGCGGCGCCAGGTTCTGGGCCTCCTGCGGGTCGTAGCCGATCTGGAAGAGCGAAAGCCCCACCCAGAGATCCAGCGGCGTCAGCCCGGGCAGGAACGGGGCGAGCTGCGCAGGAGTCACTCCCCTCTGGATCATGTAGTCGCCAAGCCGACCCGACGGGTCCACGATCGCGGCCGCCCTCACCTCCGGAAGGAACGGGAGCACGGCCAGCGCATGTGTCGCGCCTTCGCCGATCCCGAGATAGACGGGTGGGGCCGAGAGATCCAGATCCGGCTCCCCGTCGGGAGATCCGACCGGCAGGACGTCGAGCGTCGCCATGCCCTCCAGCATCCGAACGAGCGCCATCTGCTCGGCTCGGGTCTGGGTCCAGGAGTCCGGCAGCCTGCCCGTGGACAGGAGATTCAGGAGGATGCGGATCGTCTGCTCGAACTCATTCTCGACCCCCCGATTGAGAACGTCCGTCGCGCCGAGGACAGCGAATCCCACCTTGGTGAGTTGCGCGCCCGAGACCAGGATGCTGTCGCGAGCGTTCCCCGGATTGCCGTGCTGGAAGAGCGCGACGGGGGCCCGCCCACCCCCGAACGGCGTCTCGGGCAGCGCCAGCACGAAGGGGATGGAGACGGCACCCTGCCTCGCGGGCTTCCCGTCGGCAGCGCGAGCCAGGTTGTTCCCATCGAGGAACGAGGGCGCGTCCCAGGCGCCCTCGACGAGAGCGGCCATGCCCTGGGGCAGGCCCGTGGTCTCGATGCTCTGGACGGTGAAGCCGGGGATGGGTCCGGCCATCACGTCCTCGCGAATGGCTTCCAGATCGTCGTCGAACGTCTCCGACGATCGCACCTGGATGCCCACGACGAGCGCCAGGTCGTCCGGGGGAAGGGGCGGCACGATGTCCGCCGCGAGAACGTCCAGGATGTCCGCGATCGCGCCGCGCGCCCGCGCCACCGAAGCCGGCTCGCCGGCCTCCGGGTCGGCGAGGACCCGGGCGAAGAAGGCCGAGGGCTCGAAGCCCCGCCGGCTGGCCAGCCCGACTAGCTGCCGGGTGATCACGAAGGCGTATCGTCCGCCCGCCCGTAGCGGGCGTCCCGGGAACACGACCAGCGAGGTCTGCGTCCCTCCGTCGGGGATCGCATCCGTCCGCCGCCGAACGGTGAAGGGGACCCGCTCTGCGAAGGTCGGGCTCGCCGAGTCTACATCGAGCAACGCGACGGGAGACAGGGGGTCCAGGGACGCTTCGGAAGGAACCGAGTCCGCCGAGCCGGGAAACGACTTTGAAAGCTCGCTGAGCTGCACGACGATCGGACTCACGGGACTGAACCCATCCGCCTCGTTCGCCAGGTTCACGAGCGCCTCGAACGTGCTGCGCAGCGACCCCGTGGTGTCCGGGACAGAGACATCGAGCCGCCAGCCCGTGGACGTGCTCGCGTCGGGCACCGCGAAGTAGTCGTCGGGGAAGGGAGCGAGCGCCCGCGGATCGTCGCGGTCGTAGTGCACGACCGGTGCCTCACCGGGGTCGGAGGTCTCGAAGGCGATCACCTCCGCGCCTTCGGGACCCTGCCAGCGCACCTCGCAGGCGGCCGCCGCCGGAAGGTCCGCCGAGGGATTGAGGACGACGCGGTGACCGTCGACGAGGGTCGGATCGAAGACGACCGGCTGGCCATCGCACTCGACCCGGAAGCGCCCGCCTAGGGCACCCTGCACAGGCTCCGCGAAGACCAGCTCGATCCAGGTGCTGACCGGCACGTTCGTGAGCCCGTCGTAGGGCGTCGCGGACGAGAGCTCCGGGAGCGGCCCCGGCGCGCAGCCCGCCAGCCACATCAGGGCCAGGCCGATGGCTCCGCAGCGGAGCCCTGCGCCCGCCCGAGGCAGGGGGTCGGGGGGTTGCGAACTCAGCATGAAACGCCTCGGCGCAGAGCCTGGATTCTCCCACATGACGCCGTACTGCGTCCATCCGGGGAACGTCCTCCCCACCTGACGGGAACGTCCTCCCCACGTGACGCACGCCCGCGATTCCTGTCCGCTAGGCGACACCCCTCGGGGCGCGGCAGCGCGGCCGGCAGGGCCGTGTCAACCATTCCGGCGAGACGAGTGTCATCTTCTGCAGGACATGGAAGACGTCGCGCTCGCCGAACCCATGGCGGCGGAGGCCCGCTTCAGCGCCTTCGTCGAGAGTCAGCTGGAGCGGTCCCGCCGCCTGGCCTGGCGTCTGGTGGGCGGCGACACGGGGGCCGCCGAGGACGTGGTGCAGGACGCCTTCGTGAAGGCGTGGCGAGGGCTCGGACGCTTTCGCGGCGAGTCCAGCCTGGAGACCTGGTTCTACCGGATCCTGGTGCGGGAGGCGGCCAACCATCGCCGCTGGCGGGGGGTCCGCGAGCGCTTCGCGGCACTCTCCCGAGCGACCCCGAGCGAGCCGGCGCCCGACGGCGATCCGGCGCTGCGCGAGCGACTGCTCGCGGCCCTCGAGCAGCTCTCCCGCAGCCAGCGAGAGATCTTCGTGCTGGTCCACCTGGAGGGATTCAGCGTACGCGAGGCCGCAGCCATGACCGGCCGCGCCGAGGGCACGGCCAAGAAGCATCTGCATCGGGCCCTGGTCGGCCTCCGCGAGGAGCTGGCGGACCTTGCGCCCGGAGGACCGCAACGATGACCGAGAGCGAAGACCGCCAGGGACTGACGTCCGCCGATCGAGAGCTGATCGAGACGCTCCAGGGCGAGCTCGCGCCGCCCGACCTGGCTCCGGCACGCCGTAGCGCACTCCTCCGCCAGATTCGCGCCCGCAGCGAGCGCGGCAGAGGACGCATCTGGACTCCAGCCCTGCTCGCCGGGACGCTGGCGACGCTGGCCGCACTCTGGCTGCTTCCGCCCCCGGGCCCTGCGCCCACGCCGAGCGCGCTCGGGCCGAACCCCGGAGCGCTCTCCTGGGAGGCGAACGTTCTCTCCGAGGATGCGCTCCGCTTCGGCGCTGAGGAGCTGCCGGAGGAGTACGAAGCGCTGGCCTTCCTGCTTCCGGATCCGGTGTAACCCGCCGGAAGCGGCGGCGCGTCCAACCCGACGAACCCCAGCAGCTCGACCAACCACGGAGACACCATGAAGACCCTGAGAACCACCCTCGCCGCCGCGCTCTCGGCCCTGGCCATCGCGGCGCTCACCGCCAGCGCGGCCCTCGCATACCCCGGTGGGCATGGCCCCGGCAAGCGGCACCGCGGCCCCCATCCGGAGATGATGATCGAGCACATGGCCGAGGTCCTGGACCTCGACGAAGCCACCGTCGCCGAGATGCAGGCGGTCGTGCAGGGAACCCACGAGCAGGGCGAGGCACTCCACACCGAGATCCGCGAAGCGCGCGAGACGATGCACGACATGATGAAGGCGGAAGAGCTCGATCGGGAGGCGATCATGGCCCAGGTGGACCGGCTCGCCGCTCTGGAGGGCGACGCCCTGCGGCTCCGTATCGGCACGCTGCTCGACGTGCGGGCGCTCCTCACCCCGGAGCAGCGCGCTGCGCTGACGGCCATGCGCGAGGACCGCAGGAATGCCATCGACGAGGCGTGCGGCCCGAGCTTCGAGACCCTCTGCCCCGACGCCCAGAGCCGACGCGACCGGATGCGCTGCATCTTCGAGAATCGCGACGCGCTCCCCGCGGAGTGCCTCGACGCCCTCCCCCATCGGAAGCACGGCGGCTGCAAGCACAAGGCGGGAGGCTGCGGGCACGGCGGCTGCAAGCACAAGGCGCGAGGCTGCGAGCACGGAGCCGGCTGCAAGCACGGTGGCTGCGAGCACGGAGCCGGCTGCAAGCACGGTGGCTGCGAGCACGGCAGCTGCGAGCACGGAGCCGGCGGCTGCCAGCATGGCAGCTGCGAACAGGGAGCGGGAGCCTGCGAGGGCGAGCAGCTCTAGACCCCGCTCGTCGCTCGACGTCTGCGGGCCCGCGGGCCACCATCGCGCCGCATGGCCCGGCCTCCGCTCGCGCTGCCGCCTTCGTGCCAGGAGGCCGTGTGGTAGATTCCGAGCGAGGCGCGGCGAGGCGCGATCGCAGGGTCCCGCCGGATCGACAGTTCCCGTGAACTCCGCCAGGTCCGGAAGGAAGCAACGGTAGCGGGGGCCGCGAGGCCGGTGGGGGTGCCCTGCGATCCCTCCTCGTCGCGCCGCCCGCCAACCCGCCACGCAACCGGAGCCGCAGACCCCCCATTGAGCTACCAGGTTCTCGCGCGCCGCTGGCGCCCCCAGGGCTTCGACGACGTCACGGGGCAGTCGCACGTCACGACGCCCCTGCGAAACGCCATCCGCACCGACCGCGTGCCCCACGCCATCCTGCTCTGCGGCCCGCGCGGCGTCGGCAAGACCACCCTGGCGCGCATCCTGGCCCGCTGCCTGAACTGCGAGAAGGGACCCACCGAGACCCCCTGCGGCGCCTGCCCCTCCTGCGACGAGATCGCCGAGGGCCGCTCGACCGACGTCCAGGAGATCGACGCGGCGAGCCGCACCAGCGTGGACGATGTGCGCGAGCTGATCGAGGCGGTGCGCTATGCGCCTTCGCCCGGCAAGCACCGCATCTTCGTGGTGGACGAGGTGCACATGCTCTCCACCGCGGCCTTCAACGCGCTGCTGAAGACGCTGGAGGAGCCGCCGCCGCGCAGCCTGTTCGTCTTCTGCACCACCAACCCCGAGAAGATCCCCTTCACGGTGGTGTCGCGCTGCCAGCGCTACGACCTGCGCCGCATCACCACCGCCGACATCGCCACCCGCCTCGAAGAGGTGTGCAAGTCGGAGGGCGCGAGCCTCTCCCAGGCCAGCCTGAACGCGCTGGCGCGCGAGGGCGACGGCTCGCTGCGCGACGCGCTCACCCTGCTCGACCAGGTGCTGGCCGCGGGCGGTAGTGAGGTGGACGACGCGCGGGTGGCGGCGATCCTCGACCTGATCGATCGACGGATCCTGTTCGCGATCGCGAAGGCCTGCGTGGAGGGAGACGCGGCCGCCGCACTGGAGGCCTGCGCCAGGGCCGCGGAGGCCGGCGTGGAGCCGCGGCGCCTGGGCGGAGAGCTGATGCAGACCCTGCGCGACCTGGTGGTCCTGCGCGTGGCGCCCGACGCGGGGCTCGTGGAGGGCGACGAGACCGAGCTCGCCGAGCTGCGCAGCCTGGCCGGGAGCACCGCCGAGGCGCGCCTGCGCCGCATGTTCCGCGCACTGATGCGCGAGCAGGAGGACCTGGCCTGGGCACCCCAGCCCCTGGCCGTTCTCGAGATGGCGCTCGTGCGCCTGGCCACCCTTCCCTCGGGCGACGACGTCGGGGCGCTGGTCTCCCGGCTCGAGGCCCTGGAGCGGCAGCTCGCCGGCGACGGAGGAACGCGCGGCGGGGGCGGCGGCGGCGCGCGACGCCGGGCCGAGATGCCCCGCGAGCCCCGGCAGGCGCCCGCTCCTTCAGCGGAGTCACCCCTCCCCTCCGCGAGACCGCACGCGGGATCGCCGCTCGCCTCCGCCGGAGCGGAGCCCGAGCAGCCCGTCGACCCCGCGCCGGTCGCGGGCGAGGAGGCGCCCACGGTCACGCTGCCCCTCGATGCACCCCTCGACGTGGTCTTCGACCAGCTCCGGCGCTTCGCGCAGGAGAGCAACCGCGGGCTCTTCGCCGCCCTGGAGGGCGGACGTCTCAAGGCGCGCACCCCGGAGCGGCTCTGCATCGTGCTGCCCGAGTCCTTCGCCGCCCGGCGCCTCAGCCAGCGCCGCGACGATCTCGAGGAGGTGTGCCGGCGCTTCTTCGGCGGCTCGCTGCGCGTCGAGGTGGAGAGCGAGGACGGGGCGCCCGAGCAGCAGGCGGCGCGGCGCGAGCCGTCCGACCTGGCGCGCAGACGCCGCCAGCAGGCCCTCGATCACCCGGCGGTGAACGACGCCCTCGACATCCTGGGCGGCGAGATCGTGGAGATCCGCCCGCTCGACGGACCGCACACATGAACCCTCCGGACCTCAACGACATCCTCAAGCAGGCGCAGCAGATGCAGGGACGCCTGGCGGAGGTGCAGCGTGAGCTGGCCAGCCGCCGCGTGGAGGCTTCCTCGGGTGGCGGGATGGTCACCGCCGTGGCCACCTGCGACATGCGCATCGCCGAGGTGCGCATCGAGCCGAGCCTGCTGGAGGAGCGCGATCCTTCGCTGCTCCAGGACCTCGTGGCGTCCGCGGTGAACGCGGCTCTCGGCGAGGCGCAGCGCACCATGCAGGATGAGCTGGCCCGGGTGGCCGGCCCGCTGGCCGGGATGCCGGGCATGCCGGGCGTCGGGTAGCCCCGACGGATGCGCACCGCCCCGCCCATCGAGCGGCTCGTCGCACAGTTGAAGCGGCTTCCGGGAATCGGGGAGAAGTCCGCGACAAGGCTCGCCTTCCATCTCCTGGGCGCCTCCGAGGCCCAGGTCCACGAGCTGGCCGATGCCGTCGTGCGGGTCAAGCGCGACATCGTCCTCTGCGAGTCCTGCTTCGACCTCACCGAGAAGTCGCCCTGCCCCCTCTGCCGCGATCCGGCGCGGGACGCCTCGCTCCTCTGCGTGGTGGAGGAGCCGGCCGATCTGGCGGCGGTCGAGCGCGCCGGGGGCTTCCGCGGCCTCTACCACGTACTGGGGGGCGCGCTCTCCCCGATCGACGGGATCGGGCCCGAGGCCCTGCGCGTGGCCGAGCTCGAGTCGCGTGTCGACGGGGGCGCCGTGACCGAGATCATCCTGGCCACCAACCCCAATGCCGAGGGCGACGCGACGGCGCACCTGATCGCCGAGCGCCTGCGCGGACGCGGCATTCGGCTCACCCGAATCGCCTACGGCATGCCCCTGGGCGGCGATCTCGAGTACGCCGACCACGTCACCGTGGGCCGCTCGCTCGAGAACCGGCGAGAGATCGACTAAAGGCCCGGCCTCCCGGGGCCGAAAAGCGCCCGGAGAACGCCGCTTGCCCGGCGCCCCCCGCGCAGGGTAGAGTGCTTCAGCAATCTGCTTCTGTCCTGGGGGGTTACAGAGGCTCGTGCCGATGATCGACGCGCAGCTGGTCATGTACGACGAGGATCTCAAGAAGATCCTCGTGGTCATCGAGAAGCTCGTTCGCGACGCCAACGCCAAGGGAATCTTCCTGGTCGACAAGAACGGCCAGCTGATCGCCGAGGCCGGCGAGATGGGAGGCGTGGACACCACGAGCCTCGCGTCGCTCACCGCGGGCAACATCGCCGCGACCGGCGGCCTCGCCAAGATCATCGGCGAGGAGGAGTTCCCGACCCACTTCCACCAGGGTCAGCGGGACAACCTGCACATCTCGATCGTGGCGCAGCGCATGATCCTCGTCGTGATCTTCGACGACCGCAGCTCCCTCGGGCTCGTGCGGCTGCGCGTGAAGAAGGCGGGCTCGGAGCTCGGGCACCTCTTCGATGAGATCCAGAAGAAGTCGGAACGCGCCGCGTCCGGCGAGGGAAGTCCCTTCGCCGAGATCACGGATGACGACATCGACAACCTGTTCGAGTAGCGCTGCATGTCGTTCATCAACTACTCCTCCCGCGAGATCAACTGCAAGATCGTCTACTACGGCCCCGGGCTGTGCGGCAAGACGACGAACCTCCAGTACATCTACGGAAAGACCGCGCCGGACGCGAAGGGCAAGATGATCTCCCTCGCGACCGAGACCGAGCGCACCCTCTTCTTCGACTTCCTGCCGCTGGCGCTCGGCAAGATCCGCGGCTTCCGCACCCGCTTCCATCTCTACACGGTCCCCGGCCAGGTCTTCTATGACGCCAGCCGCAAGCTCATCCTGAAGGGCGTGGACGGGGTGGTCTTCGTGGCCGACAGCCAGATCGAGCGCATGGAGGCCAACCTGGAGAGCCTCGACAACCTCAAGGTCAACCTCCAGGAGCAGGGGTACGAGCTCGAGCGGGTTCCCTACGTGGTGCAGTACAACAAGCGCGACCTGCCCAACGCCGCGCCCCTCGACGAGATGCGGCGCCTGCTGAATCCCTCGGGAGTGGTGGACTACGAGGCCTGCGCCACCACGGGGCAGGGTGTCTTCGAGACGCTCAAGGCCGTGGCCAAGGGCGTGCTCACCGACCTCAAGAAGATGGGGAAGTAGGCGCCCCACCGGTCTAGACTGGTCGCATGCCCCTGTACGACGTCGGCGGCTACAAGCTCTACGCCGAGGTGCACGGCGACGGTGATCCTCCCCTCCTCCTGATCATGGGGCTCGGCGGCTCCTGCAAGGGCTGGCTGCCGCTGCAGGTCCCCGAGTTCTCGAAGACGCGCAAGACCGTGATCTTCGACAACCGCGGCGTGGGCGAGAGCGAGGACCCGGGCGGGCCCTTCAGCACCCCGGAGCTGGCCGACGACGCCGCGCGTCTCCTCGATGCCCTCGAGGTCGAGCGGGCGGACGTGCTGGGCTCGTTCCTCGGCGGCATGGTGGCCCAGCACCTGGCGCTGCGGCACCCGGAGCGCGTACGCAAGCTGGTCCTGGTGGGCACCTTCGCACGGCCGGACCGCAAGCGGAGGCTCCTGCTCGATCAGTGGAAGACCATGATCGCGCGCGGGATGCCGCTGGAGGTGCACGTGCAGGAGCGCCTGCTCTGGGGCCTCCAGGACGAGACCCTCGAGCAGACCGAGGTGGTGGACGCCATGATGCGCTTCTTCGAGAGCGACGGCGCCCCCCTCTCCGACGACGTCTTCCTGCGCCAGTGCGACGCCTGCCTGGGCCACGACGCCCACGACGCCCTGCGCGACATCCATCAGCCCACCCTGGTGATGTGCGGTCGCAACGACATGCTCACCCCGGCGCGCTTCCACCGCGAGATCGCCGACGAGATCGAGGGCGCGCGCCTCGTGACGCTCACCTACGGCGGTCACCTGGTCGCCGCCGAGTCCGCACCGCGCTTCAACGAGGTCGTGATCGAGTTCCTCGACGAGGACGCGCGAGGGTCCTGAAGCGGAGGTCCGCCAGGGCCGGGCGCAGCACCGGGCTGGCCCGCACGGCGGCGCGCAGGCCCGGCGCGTCGAGGGCCGCAGGCCCGCCCACCGCGACACGGTTGTCGTAGCCGCTGACGCCGATGCGCACCGCCCCGCGAAAGCGCTCGGCCACGGCCCGCTCCACCCGAGGCGCCTCGTCGAGGGCGTTGGCCACCAGCAGCCCGCCGGGCGCCACCCGCGCGGCGATGCGGTCGAGCTCGGGCTCGGGAAGCCAGTCGGGCTTGCGCACCGCGCGGCCGCGTCCCACGAAGACGTCCTCCACGACCAGGTCGAAGCGCGCCCGGGTGCGCCGCAGCCAGGAGCGCGCGTCCTCCACCACGCACTCGAGCCCCAGCGAGTCCAGGTCGAAGTCCTCGCGCGCCGCCTTCACCACCTCGGGATCGATCTCGACGCCCACGATGCGGGCCCGGGGCGCGAGGGCGCGGGCCAGCCGCGCGGCGCTGCCTCCCCCCAGGCCGAGCAGCAGGACCGAGCGGCGCCGGGCCGGCGGCAGCCAGGCCAGCGGTGCCGCCAGCGCATCCCACACCGGCCCGCTGCGCGCGCTCCCGGGCCGATAGAAGGAGGCGAACGTCCCATCCACGTGGAGCGCGAGCGCCCCCCCCACCTTCCTCACGCTGACCCGGCCTCCGGCCACTACAATCCCCCCATGCCGCGTCCGGTCGCAGCCGCAGTCGCGCTCCCGGTTCCGGTGGACAAGCTCTTCGATTACCGCGTTCCGCCGGAGCAGGACGACGCAGCCCGTCCGGGCTGCCGCGTCCTCGTCCCCTTCGGGAGCCGCCGACACACCGGCGTGATCGTCGAGCGGCGCCGGGCTCCCGAGGGAGCCCGGCTGCGCCCGATCGGGCGCATCCTCGACGCCGAGCCGGTGGTGTCGCCTGCGCTCCTCCGCATCCTAGGCGACCTGGCGGCCGAGGTGTTCTGTCCGATCGGCATCGCCCTGTGCAGCGCCCTGCCGGCGGGCAGCGCGCCGCGGCCCGCGCTGCGTTGGCGGCTCACTCCCCGCGGCCACACCGCCGTGGAGAGCGGCGCGCTGCGCGGGCCGCTGCGCGCCGTCGCCGAACGCCTGGCCCGCGGGCCCGCCGCCGTCGACGCCCTGCGGCGGGCCGACCCGGCGTATGCGGATCACCTCCAGATCCTCGCCCGCGATCGGCTGGCCGAGAAGGTCGAGGTGGAGGCGGGACGCAGCGGCCCTGCCGTCCAGCGGATCGCGGCCATCGCCGCGGGCGTGGAGGCGGAGGCGGCGGCCAGCGAGCTGGAGCGGCGCGCACCCGGCCAGGCGCGCCTGCTGCGCCTGCTGGCCGAGAGCGGCCCCCTGCCGGCAGCCGAGGCGCTGAGCCGGACGGGAGGCAGCGACTCGTCCCTGCGCGCCCTGGTGCGGCGCGGCCTCCTCGAGATCCGCCAGGAGGAGCGGCGGCGGGACGTGCTGGGCACCCCGCTCGAGCCGCCCGCTCCGCCCCTGGAGCTGACCGCCGCCCAGCGCGACGCCCTCGAGCCGGTGGCCGAGGCGGTGCGCACGCGCCGCTTCGAGGGCTTCCTCCTGCACGGGGTCACGGGGAGCGGCAAGACCGAGATCTACCTGCGTGCGGTGGCCGAGGCGCTTCGCTGCGGGCGTCAGGCGCTGGTCCTGGTCCCCGAGATCACCCTGACCCACCAGATCCTGGCGCGCCTGCGCGGGCGCTTCGGGGACGGGCTCGCCGTCCTGCACAGCGGGCTGCGGCCCAGCGAGCGCTTCCAGCAGTGGACCCGGCTCGGGCGCGGCGCGACACCACTGGCTGTCGGGGCGCGCTCGGCCCTCTTCGCCCCGCTCGACGACCTGGGCATCATCGTGATCGACGAGGAGCACGACGGCGCCTACAAGAACGAGGAGGGACTGCGCTACCACGCGCGCGACCTCGCCCTGCGGCGCGCCCGCGAGGCGGGCTGCCCGGTGCTGCTCGGCTCGGCCACCCCCGCCGTGGAGACGCGCTACGCGGCCGAGCGCGGCGAGCTCACCCTGCTGAGCCTGCCCCAGCGGATCGGCGGACGTCCGCTTCCGGCGGTCCAGATCGTGGACCTGGAGCAGGAGCGGGCCGCCGCGCGGCGCGGCCGCAAGCTCATCCTCACCGCACCGCTGCGCCGCGCCCTGAAGGGCACCCTCGAGCAGGGCGGCCAGTCGCTCCTCCTCCTCAACCGGCGCGGCTTCTCCACGAAGGTCTTCTGCTTCGATTGCGGCCACGCGGAGCGCTGCCAGCACTGCGACGTGGCGCTGGTCTTCCACGTCACCGAAGGGCGCATGCGCTGCCACTACTGCGATTTCGAGACCGCTCCGCCCGAGGTCTGCAGCGGCTGCGGCGCCCCGGACTCGGCGCTCCTCGGGATCGGCACCCAGCGCGTCGAGGAGGAGGTGCGCAGCGCGTTTCCCGAGGCGCGCGTGGCGCGACTGGACCGGGACGTGGCGGCGCGGCGCGGCGCCACCGAGGGCATCCTGCGCGACCTGCGCGAGGGCCGTGTGGACGTGGTCGTGGGTACCCAGATGGTCGCCAAGGGGCACGACTTCCCGGGCGTGCGCCTGGTGGGCGTGGTGCTCGCCGACCTGGGCCTGCACCTCCCGGACTTTCGGGCGGCCGAGCGCACCTTCCAGCTCCTCACCCAGGTGGCGGGACGCGCCGGGCGCGGAGGCGCACCGGGACGTGTGGTGATCCAGACCTTCACGCCCAAGCACTACGCGGTGGCCTCGGTGCGCGGCCACGACTACGAGTCCTTCTATCGCGAGGAGCTCGGACACCGCGAGGCGCTCGCCTACCCGCCCTTCGGGAGCCTGGTACACGCGCTCGTCTCCGGGCCCGACGAGGCGGCCACCCGCGCCGCCGCCGAGACCGTGGCCGAGGCGGGAACCCGTGCCGGCGGCGACGCCGTCGAGGTGGCGGGGCCCGCGCCGGCGCCGCTGGCGCGCCTGCGCGATCGCTTCCGCTTCCAGGTGCTGGCGCGTGGCAGCGAGCGCGCCGCGCTGCGCCGGGCCGGCAGGTCGATGGCCGACGCGGCCTCCGAGCTGACCGCGCCGCTGCGCGCGCGTGTGGACCCCAATCCGATCAACATGCTATGAATCCAGGCACTTATGGCCCTGCGACAGGTCCTCCAGTTCCCGGACAAGCGCCTGCGGCGCAAGTCGAAGCCCATCACCGAGATCGGCGACGACGTGCGCACCCTCGCGACCGACATGCTCGACGTCATGTACGACGAGCCGGGAATCGGACTGGCCGCGCCCCAGCTCGGGGAGGCGATCCGCCTGATCGTGGTGGACACGGAGTGGACCGAGGAAGACGCGGAGCGCGATCCCCTGGTGGCGGTGAACCCCGAGATCGTCGAGAGAGACGGCAAGCTCGTGTGGACCGAGGGCTGTCTCTCGGTACCCGACTACACGGCCGACGTGGAGCGCGCCGAGCGCGTCACCCTCCGCTACACCGACCTCGAGGGCGAGGAGCACACCGAGGAGGCCGAGGGGCTGCGCGCGGTGTGCTTCCAGCACGAGATCGATCACCTCGACGGCGTCCTCTTCATCGACCGGATCAGCCGCCTGAAGCGGAACCTCTACGTGCAGAAGCGCAAGAAGGCCCTCAAGCGGGAAGCCGAGGAGGCGGAGGCCTCCTGACCCTGACGGCCGCGCCGCTCCGCATCGTCTTCTTCGGCACCCCGGACTTCGCCGTGCCGACCCTGCGCAGGATCCTGGCCGGCCCGCACCGGGTGGAGTGCGTCGTGAGCCAGCCGGACCGACGCCGCGGTCGCGGGCGCAGGACGTCGCCCTCCCCCGTCTCCCAGGTCGCTCTCGATGCGGAGGTGCCGCTGCTCCGGCCCGAGAAGGCCGGCAGCGCCGAGGTCGCCGGGGAGATCCGCTCCTTCGAGCCCGACCTGGGCGTCGTGGTGGCCTTCGGGCAGTTCCTGCCCCGGCGCCTGCGCGAGCTGCCGCGTCTCGGCTACCTGATCAACGCCCACGCGAGCCTGCTGCCCGCCCTGCGCGGTGCGGCCCCGATCCAGCACGCCATCCTCGAGGGCCACCGCGAGACCGGCATCTCGATCATGCGGGTGGAGCGCGAGATGGACGCGGGCGGGGTGGCGCTGGTGCGGCGCACGCCGATCGGCGCGGAGGAGACCGGCGGGGCGCTCGGCGAACGCCTGGCCCGGATCGCGGCCGACGCGGTCGCCGAGGCCCTCGACCGGGCGGCGGCGGACGATCTCCGCTTCGCGCCCCAGGACGACTCCCGTGCGACGTTCGCACCCAAGATCACACGGGACGACCTGCAGCTCGACTTCGGCGAGCCCGCCGAGGCGCTGGCGCGCCGGGTGCGCGCGCTGGCCCCGCAGCCCGGCGCGGCCACCACCCTCGACGGCGAGACGCTGCGCATCCTGCGCGCCCGCGCGTGCCCGGACGCGGCCGACGCAGCGCCCGGAACGGTGCGCATCGCCGACTCCACCCTGCGCATCGCCACCGGCGAGGGCTGGCTCGAAGCGCAGGTGCTGCAGAGAGCGGGAAAGCGCGCGCTCGAGACGGAGGCGTTCCTGCGTGGAAGGGCGCTCTCCGACGGTGCGCGCCTCGGCTCGGGTTCCTAGACTACGACGGTGACCTCTCCCGTCGAGCGCCGCCGCCGCCATCGCGGACGGCCCCAGCGCCGCGCCCGCGCGCGTACCCAGCCCACCCAGGCGCGACGCCTGGCGCTCCGCGTGCTGGAGCGCGTCGAGCGGACGGGCGCCTACGCCAACCTGGCCCTCCACGGCGAGCTCGGCCGCTGCCGTCTGGCGCAGGCCGACCGCGCGCTCGCCACCGAGCTGGTCTACGGGACCCTGCGCTGGCGCGGGCGGCTCGACTTCCTGCTCTCCCACGTACTCGAGCGCGATCTGGAGAAGCTCGAGCCCACGGTGCGCTGCGTGCTGCGTCTGGGCGCCTACCAGCTGGTCTTCACCGATCGCATCCCGGCGAGCGCGGCGGTGGACGAGTCGGTCCGCTGCGTGCGCGCGGCCGGCGCCGAGCGCGCGGTCGGACTGGTCAACGCGGTGCTGCGCAGGCTGGCCGACGAGGCGGGGAAGATCGCCCTTCCCGCCCTGGAGGAAGACCCGGTCGGCCACCTCTGCCACGCGCTCTCGCTTCCGCGCTGGGTCGCCGAGCGCTGGCTCCACCGACACGGTCCGGAGGAGGCCGCCGCCCTGGCGCGCGCGTCCAACGAGCAGCCCCCGGGAGCCGTGCGGGCGAACCGGCTGCGCACCGATCGCGACACCCTGCTGGCCGAGCTGCGCGAGCGCTGGCCCGGGGCCCGTGCGTGCGAGCTGGCGCCCGACGGCATCCTGCTGGGCCGCGGCGGCGACCCCAGCCGCGACCCCGCCTTCCTCGACGGCCGCTTCACCGTGCAGGACGAGGCCTCGCAGCTCGTCGTCGAGCTCCTCGATCCCCAGCCCGGCGAACGCATCCTGGACGCCTGCGCCGCACCCGGCGCCAAGGCCACCGCCATCGCGGAGCGGGTCGGCGCATCGGGACACATCCTGGCGACGGACCGGCACGAACGCCGCCTGGAGCTGGCGGCCCGCGACGCGCGGCGTCTCGGCATGCCGAGCTTCGAGACCCGCGTGGTCGACGCCTCCCGCGATCTCTCGGGGCTGAGCGACTCCCGCTTCGACCGCATCCTGGTCGACGCTCCCTGCTCGGGCCTCGGCACGCTGCGCCACAATCCGGATCTGCGCTGGCGGGTCACGCCCGACGTCCCCACCCGTCTGGCCGCGACGCAGCTCGTCCTGCTGCAGCGCGCGGCGGCGCTGTTGGGGCCCGGCGGCACCCTCGTCTACAGTACGTGCACGTTGGAGCCCGAGGAGAACGAAGCAGTGATCGACGCCTTCCTGGCAGGCGAGCCCGGCTTCCGGTCCACTCCGGCGAGCGCCCTGCCCGCGCGGCTCGGGCCCCTTCTGGATCCCGGCGCGCGCATGCGCTGCTGGCCGCACGTCCACGACAGCGACGGCTTCTTCGCCGCGCGCCTGGAGCGGACGCCATGAGTCGCGGCCCGGTGCGCATCGCCCCGTCGATCCTGGCCTGCGACTTCGCGCGGCTCGGCGAGGAGCTCGGCGCCGTCGAGCAGGCGGGGGCCGACTGGATCCACGTGGACGTGATGGACGGGCACTTCGTCCCCAACCTCACCCTGGGCCCGCCCATCGTCGAGGCGGTGCGCGGGGCGACCAGCCTGCCGCTGGACGTCCACCTCATGATCGAGGAGCCCGAGAAGAGCATCCCCGACTACGCGAAGGCCGGCGCCGACACGGTGGGGGTGCACGCCGAGACCTGTCCCCACCTGCATCGCACGATCGCCCAGATCCGCGAGGCGGGTGCGCGCGCGTGCGTCGTCCTCAACCCGGCCACGCCCGCCCAGGCCATCGACGTGGTGCTCCCGGACGTGGACCAGGTGCTGCTGATGACCGTCAATCCGGGCTTCGGCGGACAGCGCTTCATCGAGTCGGTGCTCCCGAAGGTGGAGGCGATCCGTCGCGCCATCGACGAGCGCGGACTGAAGGTCGATCTGGAGGTGGACGGCGGCGTGGCCCGCGGCACCATCGCCCAGGCCGCAGCGGCCGGCGCCGACGTCTTCGTCGCCGGAACGGCGGTCTTCGGTGCCGAGGACTACGCCCGGGCGATCGCGGATCTCCGCGCCGAGGCGGAGGCTGCCAGCTAGCTCGACGGCGGGTCGGGGAAAGCACATGCGGATTCGAGGCCCGGCCCTGCTGATCGTCGGACTGTGCCTGTGTGCGCCGGCCGGGGCCGACGACATCGGCCCGTACGGCGAGGACGCCCTGCCTCCCGATGCCCACCTGACCGGCGAGGAGATCTACGACCGGGTCGCCCAGAACCGCTTCCGCGCCTACATCCAGGAGGTCTCCCTTTTCTCCAGCGACCGGGGCGGAGCCGAGCAGGAGACGCGTCTCACGGTGACGTGGGAGAACTTCCGCGAGAAGAGCAAGAACGACGCCGGCATCCTCTCCAAGACGAAGGTCCGCTACACGCATCCCTTCGAGGTGATGCACTCCGGCTACCTCATCATCAACAACCGCGACAGGCCCAACGACCAGTTCGTCTACCTGGCCAGCCGGCGCCGCATCCGGCGCATCAATCTCGCGGGCGAGAACCTCTTCGGCACCGACTTCAGCTTCGAGGACGTGGTGCCCCGCGAGCTGGAGGACTCCACCTACCGGCGCCTCCCCGACGCGCTGGTGCAGGAGGTCCCGGTCTTCGTGGTGGAGGCCACCCCGCGCTTCCAGGAGGATTCGGAGTACTCGCGCTTCATCCTGCACATCGAGAAGCAGCGCTACGTTCCGATCGAGAACCACTACTGGGATACGGCGGGCGTCCAGGTCAAGCGGCTGCAGGCCGAGGTGGAGTCCATCACCGAGTTCGACGGCGTCTGGATGCCCCTGCGCGTGACCATGCGCCACCTCCTGCACGAGTCGCTGACGCGCATGATGATCCAGAAGGTGGTTCCCAACCCCGACCTGTCCCTGCGCACCTTCGACATCCGGGCACTCGAAACCCACTAGGCCCGTCGGCCCAGCAGGGCCGGCAGCAGGACCAGGTCGGCGATCACGCACAGCCCCATGGTCATGGCGCTGAGGGCTCCGAACTCGCGCAGGGTGGCGAAGCCGGAGAGCGACACCACTCCGAAGCCGATGCAGAGCATGGTGGAGGTGATCGCGATCGGCCTGCCCACGCGACGCCCGGTCTCCGCGACGGCCTCACGCGGGCTCCTCCCGCCCTCGCGCTCGCGCTGGTAGCGAAAGAGGAAGTGGGCGGTGTCGTCGATGGCGATGCCCAGGGCCACGCTCCCGATCAGGCTGGTCGGGAGCGACAGCGGCGCGAGCCCCGCTCCGAGCAGCCCGAAGAAGAGCAGCACCGGAAGGAGATTGGGGACCATCGCGATCAGTCCCAGACGCGGGGAGCGCAGCGCCGTGGCGACCAGGACGAGGATGGCGAGCGCCGCGACGCCCACGCTGCGCGGCTGGCTCGAGGCGATGCCGTCGGCGCTGCGATTGAGCAGGATCGCGTTGCCCGTGACCGCGCTCTCGATCCGGTCCGGCAGGGCGGAGGCGGCGAGTGCACGCTCGAGATCGGCGCTGAGGCTGCGGATGGCCGCGGACCCCACCTCGCCCGTGCGCACGACCAGATTGGCGCGGCTGTGGTCCACGTTGGCGAAGCGCGCCATCTCGCCCTTGGGGACCATGAAGAGGAGCTCGGTCACGGCGGCCCGGCTGTCCGGGATGCGCTCCTCGGCGGGATCGTCGCCTTCGATGGCCCGGTTCAGGACGCGCAGGCTGTCCAGGAAGGAGAGCGTCCGGCTCACCCCGGGCACCGCATCGAGGCGCGCCTGCAGCACCTCGACGCGGCGCAGCAGCTCGGGATCGCGGAAGGCACCCGCCTCGCCCGCCAGGGGCACGTAGATGGGGACCGCGCCGGCCAGCACCTCGTTCACCGCCTCGAAGTCCAGGCGCACGGGATCCCGCTCGTCGAAGAACGAGAGATAGTCCGTGTCGATCACGATGCGCGGGATGGCCAGCGCCGCGGCGGCGGCCGCCAGCACCGCCCCCGTGAGCACGAGCAGCCGGCGGCGCGCCGCGCAGCCGGCGAGGGCCGCCAGGCGAGCATCGAGCAGCGCGTCGAAGCGCTCCCAGCGTGCGCCCTGCCGTCCGGGAGCGGGCAGCAGGGCGAGGGCGGCCGGAAGCCCGGTCATGGCGATCAGGGTGATCGAGGCGATCCCGAAGCAGGAGAAGGCGCCCAGCTCGCGCACGGCGGGCACGTCCGAGATGCGCAGCGCTGCGAACCCGATCAGCGTGGTGACGCTCGCCACCCAGACCGGACCGCGCAGGTGCCGCGCGGCGGATCGCGCCGCTGCCGGACCATCCGCCAGGCGCGCCAGCTCCTCCTCCCAGCGCGCGTAGACGTGGACCGCGTAGACGCAGCCCAGGGCGATCAGCGTCGGCGCCAGCAGGATCGTCAGGATGGTGAGCGGACGACCCACGCCGGCCAGCGCCGCGAACGTCCACAGGTTGGCCGCGAGGGCCGTGCCCAGCACCAGCACCACCGCGCGGCGCGTGCCGAAGGCCAGCCACGCCGCGGCCGCCATGGCGAGGAGCGCCACCGGGATCACCACACGCAGGTCCCGGATCATGACGTGGAAGACACGCGTCTTCACGTGGGGCCGCCCCGCCACGTGGAAGTGGCGGCCGTCGCGCGTCTCCTCCGCCAGGATCGCGGCGATGCGACCGTCCAGGTCCGCCGCGATGAACTCGGCGTCGCTCATGCTGCGGAACGAGACGTTGAGGGAGGCGGCGCGCGCGTCGGGCGAGACCAGGGTCCCCCGGTAGACCGGATCCGCCAGCGCCCGGCGGCGCAGACCGGCGAGAACCTGCGGGTCGTCCGGGATCTCCTCGATGAAGGGGCGTACCTCCACCCAGTCCTCTTCCGGCACGTAGCGGAACGAGTAGACGTCCACGAGGCTCCGCACACCGCGCACCCCATCGATGCGCCGGATCCGATCGGAGACACGACGCATCGCGGCCAATGTCTCCGACGCGAAGATCTCCTCGGCGCGCATCGCGATCACGAAGATCTCGTCGTTCCCGAAGTGGCGCGTGGCCTCCGAGTAGCTCTCGCGACCCGGATCGCCGGCCGGGAGCAGCGACTCGGTGGAGGGATCGATCGAGAGGCGCAGACCCGGCGGATCGAAGCGGATCAGGACCGCCAGGGCCGCC
>JANQFA010000054.1 GCA_028278065.1 Myxococcota bacterium | reverse complement strand
AGGCCGATGTTGATGGCGCGGAAGGTGTTCTCCAGCAGCTTCACCATCTCGGCGCTCTGACTGCTCGAGACCTGGACCACCTTGTCGAAGATGCTCTCGTACACCTTGGCGGCCAGCTCGGTGCAGATCGGCGTCTCGCCGCCTACCACCTTGGGCACCTCGCGCACCGCCCACTCGCTGCCGGGGTCGATGCGCTCGGGCGCGAAGGCCAGGCTGAAGTCCTCGCCCACCTTGAGGCCGGTGTCCTCGAGCATCGGGATGAAGAGCTCGTGGGTGGTGCCCGGGTAGGTGGTGCTGCCCAGGATGACGAGCTGGCCGGAGCGCAGGCGACGCCGGATGTTCTCGAGGGCCTCCACCAGATGGGAGACGTCGGGATCCTTGGTCCGCGTCAACGGAGTGGGCACGCAGATGTTGATCACGTCGATCGACGAGAGCTGCACGAAGTCGTCGGTCGCCGAGAAGCGCCCCTCCTCGACGACGGCCCTCAGCTCGTCCGAGGGCACGTCCTCGATGTAGGACTGGCCCTCGTTGAGGACGCGGATCTTGTCCGCGTTGACGTCGATCCCGGTGACGCGGAATCCCGCCTTGGCGAACTCCAGCGCCAGCGGGAGGCCGACGTAGCCCAGGCCGATCACGCCGATCCGCGCGTCGCGCGACGCGATGCGGTCGCGCAGCTCTTCCAGTCGGGTCCGACTCATCCGGTGGCTCCTTCTCCGCGGCTGCCCTGCTTGGAGAAGTACTCGCGCCAGTAGGCCCAGCCCGAGACGAGCGTCAGCACCGTGGCGAGCGCCAGGAAGCAGAGCCCGATCGCGTGGGCCGGCAGCCCGATGGTCGGATCCGGGAAGAGGAGCGCGCCGATGGCGATGTTCTGGAGCGTGGTCTTGGCCTTGCCCAGGGTGCCGGCGGCCATGACCTGGCCCTCGGCCGAGGCCAGCCCCCGCAGTCCCGTCACGGCCAGCTCGCGTCCCACGATCACCACCACCATCCACACGAAGAGCGGCGGGATCCGTCCCATCGAGACCAGGACGATCAGCGCCGTCGCTACCAAGAGCTTGTCGGCCAGCGGGTCGAGGAGCTTTCCGATCTTCGTGACCTGCTGGCCGCGCCGCGCCAGCCAGCCGTCCACCAGATCGCCGACCGCGGCCAGGATGAAGAGCCACGCCACCACGCGGCTTCCCGCCGCTCCGGAGTAGAGCGGGAAGCCCACCAGCACCGGGACCACGGCGGTGCGCACCACGGTGATGGTGTTGGGGAGGTTCCAGAAACGCTCTGCTCGCGCCGGAGTGGGCCCGAGGGCGGCGCTAGCGGGCGAACTCCTCATGATACCGCCGATAGTAGGACATCACCCGGCGCACGTACTCCTGGGTCTCCCGGTAGGGAGGGATCCCCTGGTAACGATCCACTGCCTCGGGGCCCGCGTTGTAGGCCGCCAGGGCGCGCTTCCAGTCGCCTCCGAAGCGGTCCAGCATCTCCGCCAGATAGCGGGATCCGCCTCGCACGTTCTGCTCCACCGAGTACGCATCGTGCACGCCCAGGTAGGCCGCGGTCTGCGGCATGAGCTGCATCAGGCCCTGCGCACCCTTGGGCGAACGGGCGCGCGGGTCGAAGTTGCTCTCGGCGGCAATGACCGCCTTCACCAGCGCCGCCGGGAGCCCGTGATCGACGGCGTGGTCGCGGATGATGTCGTCGTAGGCGGTGATGTTGCGCGGGCCCCAGCGGCGAGTGGCGACGACCCGGGTGCGGAGCTTGCGCACGGCCACGTAGCGAGGATCGCTCGGCACGTTGGAGAAGTGGACCGTGCCGTCCTCGTCGATGAAGCGGTAGAGGGTGTCGGCCGCGAGGGGGCCCGCGTACAGGGGGCTCGCCAGGGCCACGAGAAGCCCCCATCCGATCGCCTGCCTCAAGCTCACGTCCCCCTGGGGATCGACCCGGCGATCCCCGAGCCCTTCCCATCGGCAGATCCGCCCCGACTCTGGACACCTCCGGCGGCGCGGGGGTTCTGAGACCTCATGGGGCGCCCGGGTGCGGTTTCCCCTGGACCCGCGGGGAGATCGGGGGCCCGGGAGGGTAGACTGAGGGCCCATGAGCGATCGCATCGACTTCGACTTCCTGGTGATCGGCAGCGGGATCGCGGGCCTCCACTACGCGCTGCGCGTGGCGGAGGCCGGGACGGTCGGGATCGTCACGAAGAAGCGCGGAGCCGACTCGGCCACCAACTGGGCTCAGGGTGGCATCGCCGCGGTGACCTCGCCGGAGGATTCGGTCGGGGACCACGTCCGCGACACGCTCGCGGCAGGCGCCGGGCTCTGCAAGGAGGAGGTGGTCGAGTTCGTCGTGGAGCGCGGCCCCGCGCTGATCGAGCGGCTCGTGAAGATCGGCGTCGAGTTCGACCGGCGCCCCGCGAAGAACTCCGACGAGACCGGCGAGTTCGACCTGGGCCGCGAGGGCGGCCACACCAAGCGACGGGTGCTGCACGCGGCCGACGCCACCGGCCGCGAGATCGAGAGCAAGATGCTGGCGCGCGTCGCCGCGCACCCGAACATCCGCATCTACGAGGACCACTGCGCGGTGGACCTCCTCACCGCGGCGAAGGCGGGCCACGCGGGTGCCAATCGCGCTCTCGGCGCGTACGTGCTGGACTCGCGAACCGGCGAGGTGCAGCGCTTCCAGGCGCCGATCACCCTCCTGGCGACCGGCGGGGCCGGGAAGGTCTACCTCTACACCTCCAATCCGGACATCGCCTCGGGCGACGGGATCGCCATGGCCTATCGGGCCGGCGCCTGCGTCGCGAACATGGAGTTCTTCCAGTTCCATCCGACCTGCCTGTTTCATCCCGAGGCCAAGTCCTTCCTCATCAGCGAGGCGGTGCGCGGCGAGGGCGGCCGGCTGCGCACGACGTCGGGAGAGCCGTTCACCCACGAGTACCACGAGATGGGCGACCTGGCGCCGCGCGACGTGGTGGCGCGGGCCATCGACACCGAGCTGAAGCGCTCGGGCGACGAGTACGTGCACCTGGACATCTCGCACCAGGACCCGGCCTTCGTGCGCAACCGCTTCCCCAACATCTTCCAGGCCTGCCTGCGCTACGGGATCGACATGACGCGCGATCCCATCCCCGTCGTGCCGGCGGCCCACTACTGCTGCGGGGGCGTCGTG
Organism: Myxococcota bacterium; assembly: GCA_028278065.1. GTDB lineage: Bacteria > Myxococcota_A > UBA9160 > UBA9160 > JAFDET01 > JAFDET01. The sequence continues at coordinate 398 of JANQFA010000054.1, read as the reverse complement.
ACCGATCTCAGCGGCGAGACCGACGTGCCCAACCTCTTCGCCGCCGGCGAGGTGACCTGCACGGGTCTGCACGGCGCCAACCGTCTGGCCTCCAACTCGCTGCTCGAGTCCCTGGCCTTCGCGGACGCGGCCGCCTCCGAGGCCCTGGCGCGCCGCGACGCGCTGGCGCCGGTGACCGACGTGCCGGTGTGGGAGGAGGGCGAGGCCACCGACATCTCGGAAGCCGTCGTCATCACGCAGAACTGGGACGAGATCCGCCGCTTCATGTGGAACTACGTCGGCATCGTGCGCAGCGACAAGCGCCTGGCCCGGGCGCGCCGCCGCATCGACCTCCTCCAGGAGGAGATCACGGGCTACTACTGGAACTTCAAGCTCACACCCGACCTCGTGGAGCTGCG
>JANQFA010000040.1 GCA_028278065.1 Myxococcota bacterium | reverse complement strand
GGTCCGGCGCGACGAGGCGGGTGCCGGTGCGTGGGCCGATGCCCTGGCCGCCTACGTGGACGGGCGCTGCCGCAGCCTCGACGTGCCCCTGGACGTGCGCGGAAGCCGCTTCCAGCGGCGCGTCTGGGAGGCGCTGGCCGCCATCCCGCGCGGCGAGACGCGCACCTACGCAGAGGTGGCGCGGAGCGTGGACTGCCCGCGGGGCGCCCGGGCGGTGGCACGCGCCTGCGCCGCCAACCCCACGCCCGTCGTCGTGCCCTGTCACCGGGTGCTTCCCGCAGGCGGCGAGGATGGCGGCTACCGCTACGGCACCTGGCGCAAGCGCGCGCTCCTCGACGTCGAGTCCGCGCCGGCGCTGGCGCCCCTGCGCGTGGGGACGGGCCGCGTCAGGCGACGCGCACGGGCATCGACTCGATCCCGACGATGAAGTTCGAGGCGCGGCGCGGCGGCGGCTCGTCGTCGGCCGGCTCGAGGGTGGGCAGCCGCTCGAGGATCTCCTCGAACATCACCCGCAGCTCCAGACGGGCCAGGCTGGCGCCCAGGCAGAAGTGGGCGCCGTAGCCCCCGAACGCCAGGTGGTCGTTGGGACGACGGGTCACGTCGAAGCGCTCCGGCTCGTCGAAGACCTCCTCGTCCCGGTTCCCGGAAGGGTAGAGGAGCAGGAGCTTGTCGCCCTCGCGGATGCGCTGGCCGCGCAGCACCGTGTCGTGGAGCGCCGTGCGGTTCATGTTCTGGATCGGCGAGACCCAGCGCAGCATCTCCTCGACGGCGACCGGGACCGCGCGCTTGTCGGCGGCCAGGGCCCGGCGCTGATCCGGGTGATGCATGAGCTGCTCCATCCCGCCCGTGATCACGTGTCGCGTGGTCTCGTCGCCGCCCACCAGGATCAGCAGGGTCTCGTGCAGCAGCGCCTCGTCGTCCAGGCCCTTGCCGTCGATCTCGGCGTGCACGAGGACGCTCACCAGGTCCTCGCCGGGGTTTGCGCGGCGGTCCTCCACCACCTGGTGGTGGTACGCGGCGTACTCGCCGAACGCCGTGGCGGCCTTCTCCCGGGTCTCGGCATCGGCGGTCGCCGAGGTGCCCCTCACCAGGTCGTCGGACCAGCGCAGCAGGTCGTCGCGGTCCTCCGGCGCGACGCCCAGCATGTCGCCGATCACGATCATGGGAAGGGGTGCCGCCACGTCGGCCACGAAGTCGAACTCCCCCTTCTCCCGGGCGCTTTCGATCAGGTCCACGCAGATCTCCCGGATCCGGCCGTGGTGGTCCTGCACCCGGCGCGGCGTGAAGCCCCGGTTCACGAGATTGCGGCGCGCCATGTGCTCGGGGTCGTCCATGTTCACCATGGACGGAAGGGGCGGGCTGTCCGGGCGCTGGCCGTGCCGGTTGCAGAAGATCTCCGGCTGCTTCGACACCGCCATGATGTCGGCGTGCTTCGTCACGCCCCACACGCCGCTCTTCTCGTCGCGGTAGACGGGCGCGTTGGCGCGCATCCACGCGAACCCCTCGTGACCGCGCTCGGCGTAGAAGCGGCCGTCGAGGAGGTCGATGTCGGCACGGGTCGGGTGGTCGGGCAAGGCGTCCTCGGCGTGTTCGGGGGGTCAGGGAGCCAGGGGATCGGGCGGGCCGCCCGAAGCGAAGAACACGAGCAGGGTGGTGTCTTCGAGGATCTCGACGAAGGAGTGCTCCTCGGTGGCGCGCACGTAGAGGATCGAGCCGGGTCCTACCTCACGCTCCTCCTCGCCCACGCGCAGCGTGGCCCGCCCGCTGATCACGACGTAGACCTCGTCCTCGTCGTGGGGCGCCTGCAGGTCCTTGGCGCCGGCGGTCAGCTGGTAGATCCCACAGGAGAGCGAGGGGACCCGCAGGAACTCGAGATACGGCGAGTCCATCGAGCGCTTCCTCTCGAGCAGCTCGGGGATCTCGAACACCTTCCAGGCCTGATCGGGCATGTCTTCCTCCGCGCGCGGATCGCGAAGGTAACACCGTGGGGGGCGCGGGCATCAGACCTCGGGGGAGCGACCGCGCGGCGCCCAGGTGAGCGCCAGACCGGCGAGCGCCGCGGCGATGCCCGCCCACGAGGCCCGCTGCAGTCGGGTCTGGCTCCGCCGCGTGGACTCGCGCATCTCCTCGACGTAGCGTTCCACCTCGGCCTCGAGCTCCTCGAAGGGCTCGTTCAGGGGCGTTCCCTCCACGTCGAGCTCGATGTGGAACCCCTGCCCCTGGATCTCGAAGCGGGGGCTCTCCGGTTCGAAGGCGGGGAGCTCGGGTCCGCTGCGCTCGTCGAGCCCGCGCCCCAGGTGGGCGAATCCGACGGCGAGCGCCAGCCAGACGAGGGAGAGGACGATCTTCACGCGGGTTCCTCCGACCGGCGGGGTTGCCCGGCCGAGGGTACCGGATCGCGGGGTCAGAGCGCGGCGAGGATGCTCTCGGCTGCGGCCGCGAGCGGGTCGCGCTCGCGCATGCGCTCGGCGATGTCGCGCGTGCGCTCCTCGACGATCTCGTTGCCGACGATGGCCTCGATCCGGGCGGCCAGGGCCTCGGCGTCCAGCTTGCGGCGCGGCAGCGCGGGGGCGCCCAGCCCCATGCGCTCGACCCGGCGTCCCCAGTAGAACTGGTCCAGCAGGTGGGGAACGACGATCTGGGGCACGCCGGCTCGCGCGGCGGTGTGGGTGGTCCCGGCGCCGCCGTGATGGACCACGCAGGCCATGTGGGGAAACAGGATGTCGTGGGGGATCCCGTCGACCTGCATGACGTGGTCGGGAAGCGGAGCGTCGCCCAGTCCGCCCCAGCCACGGTGGACGATCGCCCGGGCGCCGAGGGTCTCGATCGCGTCGAGCAGGATGCGGGTGACGGCCGCCGAGTCCGGCTGCGCCATGCTGCCGAATCCCAGGTAGACGGGCGGCGGACCCGAGCGGAGGAAGAGCTCGAGCTTTCCGGGCAGCTCCCCTCCCGACGGCGGGTTCAGGAAGCCGACGTTGTCCACGGCGAACTCCAGGTCGGCGGGCGGGGGGCCGAGGTCCGGATCGCTCGCGAGCACGGGCCGTTCGCTGCGCATGTAGGCGTAGACGTCGCGCACCTTGGCGAGGCCGAGCTCGGCGCGCTTGCGGTTGAGCGGCCGGCCGACCGCGGCGCCGATCGTGGGGATGAAGAGCTTCCAGAGCCGACGGTTGAGCCACGGTCGTCCCTCGCCGGTCATCGCGAAGGGCGGGTGCTCGGCGGAGCGGAAGACGATGGGGCAGTACGCCACGAAGCGATACGGAATGCCCAGCATCTCGGCGATCGAGCCGGCCCCCAGCTGGACGCCGGCTCCCACGATGACGTCGGCCCCCTGGGCGGCCACCCGCAGCTCCTCGAACTGGGCGTCGATCGCCGCGGCCATGAAGCCGCCGGCGGCCCGGTGGAAGGCCAGGCCGCCGGCCACCAGGGCCGCGGCGTTCTGCTCGAGGTAGGCACGGTTGTCGCGCCCGGTGGAGACGAACTCCAGCCCGAAGCCCTCCACCAGCTCCCGGGACTCGGCCCCGGCGCAGACCACGGGATGGGCCCCCCGCCGGGCCAGGGCGGCCCCCAGCGCCGCCAGGGGCTGGACGTCCCCGCGGCTGCCCTCGGGTGCGAGCAGGACGCGCATCGTCTGCGTTATCGCGCGTGGCGGCTCGTGCCTTGAGGCTCCGCCTGCCCCAGCCTCGCCCGCTGAAGCGACGCTCGGCAAGAGCTAAACCGTTGCCGGCGTTCCGCCGAGGAGTTGCTGGTGAGTTGCCGGTCGCGCGCAACCTCGGAGCGGCGCGGAGGATGATTTTCACCCCATGGTCTCGGGTCTGCAGCGTATAGTGGCCGAGGGACTCGGAGGGAGCGCCATGGGTGCTCACCGCAGGACAAGCGGCCTCCCGGCCGCCGTGACGCGCAAGACCAGCGGTCTTCTGGCCGCCGTGACGCGCAGGACCAGCGCTTTGCTGGCGGCCGTGACGCCCAGGACCAGCGGTCTTCTGGCCGCGGTGGCGATCGTCTGGGCCGGCAGCGCCGGCGCCGAGCCGCTGGACCTGCACGACCCCACCCCGCGCTGGATCCGGGTCTCGTTCGAGGCCTCCCCGGGAGACCAGCCGGCCCAGCGAGACGCCTTCTGGGGCGAGCCGTTGCGCGCCTGGCTCCGTCCGGCGGAGCGACCCGGCTGGGTCGTGGTGGCGATACCGCCGGAGGTGGTCGAAGGCCAGCTGATGGTGCACCAGGATCCGGTGCCCGGCACGTTCGGTCCCATGGTCTGGGTCTTCGACGCGCGGACCGGCCACGTGCTGAGCGCCGATCTCGAAGGCTCGGTGTACCGGCGCCTGCGCCTCGGCTTCCTCAAGCCGCGCCTGAGGGCCCAGGTCCGCTTCGAGATGGGAACCGAGCGGGTGGCCGGCTTCCGCTCGCCCCGCCAGGTGCTCGGCCTCGAGGTCTTCGAGCACTGCACCGCGCAGGACGACCCGGACTGTACGCTGGTTCCGCCCGCTGCCTTCGACCCGTCGACGGGCTACGTCAACGCCGTGGGCCAGGTGGACGCCGAAGCGAAGGGCTTCGCGAGCACCAGCTTCTCGTCGTTGGGAGAAGCGCGCTTCAGCGAGGACGCCAGCCCCGTCATGGCGCGGCGCGGGCCGACCCTGCCTTAGCGCGGCCGGGGCGCTCGCTGCGCGCAGGCGCCCTGGTGAGCGTCTGCTTGCCTAGGCGTGGTAGCGGACGCCGGTGATGGTCAGGTAGGCGTCTCCGCGTGGTCGCCGCACCAGCACCTCGTCGCCCAGCTGCTTCCCGAGCAGTGCCCGTCCCATGGGCGAATCCATGCTGATGCGCCGCGCTTTCGGGTCGAACTCGTCGGGCCCGACCACCTGGTACTCGGCCGTCTCGCCGTGCTCGTCCTCCACGCTCACCCAGGCCCCGAACCAGACCTTGTCGTCGCCGCGGTCGCGCGGCTCGACGACGGTGAGCGCCTCCAGCCGCCGGGTCAGGAAGCGTACGCGGCGGTCGATCTCGCGCAGCCGCTTCTTGCCGTAGATGTACTCGGCGTTCTCGGACCGGTCTCCCTGGGCGGCGGCGTCGGCCACCTCCTGGGTGACGCGCCGCCGTTCCACGTGCCAGAGCTGCTCGAGCTCCTCGCGCAGCCTCCGCTCGCCGGCCGGCGTGATGTAGTCGCCGCCCGACCCCGTCAGTCGAGTCGCTCGAGGATGGTGGAGATGCCCATGCCGGCGCCGATGCACTGGGTGGCGAGGCCGTAGCGGGTGCCCGAGCGGCGCAGCTCCTTCGCGACGGTGGTGACCAGGCGCGCGCCGGTGGCGCCGAGGGGGTGGCCGATACCGAGCGACCCGCCGTTCACGTTGATCTTGTCCATGTCGATCCCGAGGTCGCGCACCGACGGGATCACCTGGGCTGCGAAGGCCTCGTTGAACTCGACGCGATCGATGTCGCCGGCCTCGAGGCCGGCGTGCTGCAGGGCCTTCTTCGTCGAGACGATCGGGCCGATGCCCATGAGCTGCGGCTTCACGCCGCCCACGCCCATGCCCACGATGCGCGCCAGCGGCTCCAGGCCCAGGGCCAGCGCCTTCTCCTCGGACATGATCAGCGCCGCGGTGACGCCGTCGTTCGTGGGACAGGAGTTCCCGGCCGTGATGCGGACCTCGTCGCCGGTGAAGGACACCAGACCCTTGATGGGATTCAGCGCGGCGAGCTTCTCCACCGTCGTCCCCGGCCGGATGCACTCGTCGCGGTCGAAGGTGACCGTCGGGCCCGTCTCGTCCTCGACCCAGTTGCCCTGCTCGTCGAAGACCGGGTCCTCCACCTCCAGGGGAACCACCTCGTCCTTGTAGATCCCCGCCTCGTAGGCCTCGTGGCACTTGCGGTGGCTGGCCTCGGCGAAGGCATCCATCTCCTCGCGGGTCAGGTGATAGGTGTCGGCCACGTTCTGGGCGGTCTGCGGCATGCTCACCAGCGGAGGCGACTTGCGGATCTCCTCGGGGAAGGGCACGGAGAAGTACTCGTCGTGATCGGGCGCCTGGGCGATCTGCACCTCGTTCATCTGGAAGAGCCGGTCGTTGAGCTTGCTGATGCGGGTGGTGGCGCCGCCGCCCGTCCCCAGCCCGCGGCCCATGCGCTCGGCGCCGAGCGCGATGCCGGTGTCGATCTGGCCCGTCATGATCGACATGGCGATCCGGTGCAGGGTCTCCATGCTCGAGCCGCACTGGCGATTGCTGTTGAAGGTGCAGACCTCCATGGGCAGGCCCGCCAGGCGCGGGATGGTGCCGAGGCTCACCATCTCCCCTTTGCCGGAGACGTTGCCGAGGCCCACGTCCTCGATCGTGGCTTCGTCGAGCCTGGGGTGGCGGTCCAGAAGAGCGCGCAGCACCTGGGCGCCGGCCTCGTCGAGGCGAGTGGCCACGAGCTTGCCGCGGCCTCCGCGGCCGAAGGGGGTGCGCGCGCCGTCGACGATCACTGCGTTGCGGAGGTTCATGGGGGTTCCTTCCGGTTGCTGGGCCCGCCAGGGTGGGGCGCGGATTCTACTGGACGGTCGCGGCGGTTGCCGCAGCGCGGGTCTCGATGAGCACCTCGCCCGAGAGCGTCCGGTGCACCGGGCACATGTCGGCGATCTCCAGCATGCGCGCGCGCACGGCCTCGTCGAGAGGACCCTCGAGCTCGATCACCCGCTGGATGCGGTCGATCTTGCCGACGCGCGTCTCGCACTCCGCGCAGTCCTCGGCGTGGATCTTCTCGTGGCGCAGGCGTACGGTCACGCGCTCCAGGGGGAGCTTCTTCCGCTCGGCGTACATGCGCAGGGTCATGCTGGTGCACGAGCCCAGCGCGGTGAGCAGGAAGCCGTAGGGCGAAGGTCCGCTGTCGTCCCCCAGTCCGATGGGCTCGTCGGCGCGCAGGGCGTGGCGGCCTGCGGCCACGTCCTGGGTGTAGCGGCCCTCGCGCGTCTCGCGTACGACCACCTCGTGCTCGTCCGTGGCCCGCGGTCCCTCCGGCGCCGAGGGGAGGAAGCGGCTCGCCCACGCGGCGATCACCTCTGCGGCGTAGGCGGCGTCGGCCGGTCGGGTCAGGAGGTGGTCCGCGTCGTCCAGCGAAACGAAGCTCTTCGGGTGGCGCGCGGCCGCGAAGATGCGGCTCGCGTTCTCGATGCCGACCTGGTTGTCCACCGGAGAGTGCAGCACGAGGAGCGCGCGCCTCAGGTCTCGGATCCCGGCCTCGAGCTTCGACCCGGCCAGGTCGTCCAGGAGTGCCTTGCGAATCCGGAAGCTGCGGCCGGCCAGCTCCACCCGCGCCTCTCCGCTTCGCTCGATCTCTTCGCGGCTCTCCGCGAAGAGCCGGGTCACGTGCTCGGGGTCGGCGGGCGCCCCGAGCGTGGCGACCGCCTTCGTCTCCGGGATGCGTGCGGCCGCCGCCAGGACAGCCGCTCCGCCGAGGCTGTGCCCGACCAGGATCGCGGGCGGCCCGTGGGTGTCGCGCAGCCAGTCGGCCGCGCGCACCAGGTCCTCGACGTTCGAGCTGAAGTCCGTGTTGGCGAAGTCTCCCTCGGAATGGCCCAGTCCGGTGAAGTCGAAGCGCAGCACGCCGATCCCGCGCTCGGCGAGGGCGCGGGCGATACGCGTCGACGCGACGAAGTCCTTGGAGCAGGTGAAGCAGTGGGCGAAGACCGCCCAGCCGCGCGTGCGCCCGGCGGGTCGGTCCAGGCTGGCGGCGAGGAGATCCCCCGACACCCCGGGGAACTCGATGCGATCGGTCGCGGCCATGGGATCCTCCCGGCTCGGGCTCGGCCCTTGGGTGCCGCGGGAGGCGGCCGGTTGCAGCGTCCCCGCAGCCCCTCTTCTCAGCCCCGGCGGCTTCTCTTCTCAGCCCGCCTCGAGCACTGCCAGATAGATGCGGCGGATGGTGTCGGTGTGGCGCTTGTAGTCCTCGAGGAGCGGCCGGCGCGCGTCGCCGCTGCGCGCCGAAGGGGCGTACCCGAGGGCGCGCGCCACCGAGTCCAGGTCGCTGCGGTCCTCGCGCAGGTCGCTGATCGAGCGGTTCTGCACGATGCGCAGGCGGGAGGAGAGGCGTTTCAGGAAATCCCAGCCGGCGCGCAGCCCGGCGGCGTGGTCGGGCGCGAGCAGGCCCAGGGCCTCCAGCCGTTCGAGCTGCTGCTCGGTTCGCACGGCCCGCAGCAGCTCGGGGTGCTCGCCGCCGTGGGCGAGCTGCAGGTACTGCACGGCGAACTCCACGTCCACGAGCCCCCCGCGACCCACCTTGAGATCCCGGCGCACCGCGGTCTCGTTGGCCAGCTCGGTTTCCATGCGCTGGCGCACCCGGTGGATCTCGTCCGCCAGGCCGTCGGGGGAGGGCCGGCGCAGGATCTCGAGCCGCGCCTCCTCGAAGGCGCGGGCCAGCTCGGGTGCGCCGGCCACGGGCCGCGCGCGCAGCAGGGCCTGGCGCTCCCAGGCCATGGCGTCGCCGGCGTGGTAGCTGCGGAAGCTCCCCATCGAGGTGACCAGTGCGCCCTGGTTGCCGGACGGGCGCAGGCGCGCGTCCACCGCCCAGCAGAACCCTTCGGCCGTGGGTACGTCCAGGGCGCCGATCAGCTTCTGCGCCAGGCGCGCGAAGGTCTGCTGCGCTTCGGCGCGCTCGGTGTCGTCGATGTCTCCCACGTCGTACAGGAAGATCAGGTCCAGGTCGCTGCCGTAGCTGAGCTCGCGGCTCGCCAGCTTTCCCATCCCCACGACCAGGAAGCCGCTGCCCTCGGGCTCGGGCCGGAGGTGGCGGCTCGCCGCCAGCTGATCGCGCGCGACCGCGAGGGCGCTCTCCACGCAGACCTCGGCCAGATCGGTGAGGGCCTCCTCCGCCTCGCTGCGCGCGATCTTCCCGGCCACGTCGAGGAGCCCGACGTTGACGAGCTGGCGGTGCGTGAACAGACGCAGGGCTGCCAGGCGGGCCTCGATCGGGTCGCGGTCCCCGCGCGCGACGAGATCTTCCTCGAGCCCGGCCAGGTCGCGCTCCAGCTGTCCGCGGGGGAGCACCAGCACGTCGGGGTCGCCGAAGACGGGCTCGATCAGGTCCGGGTGGCTGGCGAGCAGATTGGAGAGGTACTTCGAGGTGCCGAACAGGCCGGTGAGGCGTGGAACGAGCTCGGGTCGATCCAGGAGCAGGCCCCAGTAGCCGGTGCGGGTGCCCAGCCCGTGGATGAAGCGGTCCAGGTTGTTGAGCGCGAGGCCCGGGTCGGCGGCGGCGGCCAGCTCGCGCGCGAAGCTGCGCGCCAGGCCCTCCACCATGCTCCGGGTCCCGTCGAGCTGGAGGAGGCGCGGTGCGCTGCGTGAGAAGAGGGCGAGGACGCGCCCCTCGTCGTCTTCGGAGAAGAGCCGATCGAACGCTCCGCGCACGACGCTGCGGTGCCCCTCGAGGTGGCGCTCGAAGGCGGCTGTGCCCCCTTCGCCGACGTAGCCCATGGCGCGGACGGCGCGGGTGCGAGCCGCGCCGTCCGCCGGGAGCACGTGCACCTGGCGCTCGCCCTCCATCTGGAGCCGGTTCTCGAGGCGGCGCAGGAAGCGGTAGGCGGCCAGCAGGGCTTCGGGATCGATCGTGCCCATGGCATCGTGGGCCGCCAGCGATGCGATGGCGGCCTGGGTCGAGCGGCCGCGCACCTCCGGGACGCGCGCCCCGTGCACGAGCTGGAGTGCCTGTACGGCGAACTCGAGGTCCCGGATCCCGCCGGTGCCGAGCTTGACGTGGAATCCGTCGCTGCCGCGCACGTGCTGCGCCTCGACGCGCGCTTTCATCTCCTTCATGGCGGCGACACCACCGAAATCGATCGCCGAGCGGTAGACCATGGGGTGGAGGCCGCGGACCGTGTCCCAGCCGAAGTCGAGGTCACCCGCGACCGGGCGCGCCTTCATGAACGCCGCCTTCTCCCACAGGGCCGCCCAGCCGTCGTAGTAGGCGGCCAGCTGCTGGTCGCCGATGGTGATGGCGCTGCCCTCGCCCTCCGGTCGCAGATCGAGGTCGATCCGGTAGAGGAAGCCATCGGCCGTGAGCGGCGTGACCACGGCCCCGAAGGCGTTGGCCAGCCGCCGCGCCCAGGCCTCGGGTGCCAGGCCCGACGGTCCGTCCTCGGGCGCGCCGTCGGGTGGGGACGACTCGAGCACGTAGATCAGGTCGACGTCGGACGAGAAGTTGAGCTCGCCGCCCCCGAGCTTGCCCAGACCCAGAACGGCGAAGCGCGGCTCGAAGACGGTCTCCCCCACCTTCCAGCGAGGCGCGCCGACCTGCTCTGCGAGGCGCTGGCGGGCTACCTCGAAGGCCGCGGAGAGGAGTGCGTCGGCCAGGCGGGAGAGCTCGGCCAGCGTCTCGCCGGAGCGCTCGGCGGGAACCAGACCCGGATCCGAGTCCCGCGCGCAGATGCGCGCCAGCTCTGCGTACTTGAAGCGGCGCAGCACCGCCTCGGCTTCGTCCCGGGGAGCGCTCTCCAGGGCCGCGTCGAGATCGGCGCGCAGCGGCTCCCCGGCGCGCGGCTCGTCGAGGGTGTCTTCGAGCAGCCGCAGCAGGGCCTCGGGCATCGCCGTGAGGTGGCGGACCAGGAACGGCGCGACGCCGCAGACCCCGCGAAGCACGACCAGCACGCGCTGCGGCGCCGAAGCCCAGCGCGCCGCCATCCGCTCCGGGTCGGCCGCGAAGGCGGCGCCCAGCAGCTCGACCGCGCGCAGGCGCGCCGCCTCCGGATCGGGTGCGCCTGCCAGGCCCCGGATCAGGGCTTCGGCCAGCCCCGGGATCCCGGCGCTCGTCTCGAGCTCGCGCAGGCTGCCGTCCCTCACGGGCCGGAGGCTACGGCGGGGCCGCCGGGGCGTAAACCCGGCGCGGGTCGCGCTGCCCACCATCTGTGCACGATCTGCCCAGGGAGTGAGCAGGCTCCGGGCCGCAGCCGACCCACATGCGCCGAAACGCGCCCAGCAGCGCCCCTTTCGTGTGTCGTTCGTGGCACGGCTCTTGCTGCGCCTCGCCTGCGAGTGCATCCGCACTCCCAGAGGAGAACGCGCCCATGCCCACCCGACTTCGTCGCCTGCTCACGCTCCTGGCCCCCGTGGCCACCCTGCTCGTCGCGGGCACGGCCTTCGCCGAGAGCCACGAGAGCGGTCTCAACAGCGGCGACGTGGCCTGGATCCTGACCAGCTCGGCCATCGTGCTGATGATGACCATCCCGGGGCTGGCATTCTTCTACGGCGGCCTCGTTCGCGGTGCCAACGTGCTGAGCGTGCTGATGCACTGCTTCATCTGCGCGGCACTGATCAGCGTCACCTGGGTGCTGTGGGGCTACAGCATCGCCTTCGGCGGTGAGGGTCCGCTCTGGGGCGGGCTCGCCAAGGTCGGGCTGGCCGGCGTCTCCATGGAGGCGGGGCCCGACGAGAACATCCCCGAGATGCTCTTCATGGTCTTCCAGCTGATGTTCGCGATCATCACGCCCGCCCTGATCTGCGGCGCGATCGCGGAGCGCATGAAGTTCTCGGCCTTCGTCCTCTTCGTGCTGCTCTGGTCGACCTTCATCTACTCTCCGCTCTGCCACTGGGTCTGGGGAGACGGAGGCTGGCTCGGCGCGCGCGGCGCGCTCGACTTCGCCGGCGGCACGGTGGTGCACATCTCGTCCGGGATCTCGGCGCTGGTGGCCGCGCTGATGCTGGGAAGGCGCAACGCCCCGGCGCCGCCGCACAACCTGCCCTTCACCGTGATGGGTGCGGGCCTGCTCTGGGTGGGGTGGTTCGGCTTCAACGCCGGCAGCGCCCTGGCGGCCGACGGCGCCGCCACCATCGCCTTCGTGAACACCAACACGGCCACGGGCGCGGCGGTGTTGGGCTGGCTGGCTACCGAGTGGATCGCGCGCGGCAAGCCGACGGCGCTGGGCGCCGCCACCGGGGCGGTCGCCGGTCTGGTGGCGATCACGCCCGCCGCCGGGTTCGTGTCGCCGATGGG
>JANQFA010000027.1 GCA_028278065.1 Myxococcota bacterium | reverse complement strand
CGAGAGCATCTTCGACAAGGTGGTCCAGGTCTCGAGCAGTCAGAGCGCCGAGATGGTGAAGCTGCTGGAGAACACCTTCCGCGCCATCAACATCGGCCTGGCCAACGAGGTGGCGCTGATGTGCGACCGCCTGGGCCTCGACGTCTGGGAGGTGATCGAGGCGGCCGCCACCAAGCCCTACGGCTTCATGAAGTTCCTGCCCGGACCGGGCCTCGGCGGGCACTGCATCCCCGTCGATCCCAGCTACCTCGCCTGGAAGCTCAAGACCCTGAACTTCCCGGCGCGGTTCATCGACCTGGCCACCGAGATCAACTCGGCCATGCCCGCACACGTGGTGCAGCGGGTGGCGGATCTCCTCAACGAGGACCGCCTGGCAGTGAACGGCGCGCGGGTCCTGGTGCTGGGGGTGGCGTACAAGAAGGACGTCTCGGACATGCGCGAGTCGCCGGCGCTGGACGTGATCAGCGAGCTGATCGCGCGGGGCGCGCAGGTCTCGTACCACGACCCGCACGTTCCCGAGTGCGAGATCGACGGCCGCGTGCACAAGAACGTCGAGCTCAGCGACGAGAACCTGAAGACCGCCGACCTCGTGGCCATCGTCACCGACCACACGGCGGTGGACTACGAGCGCGTGGTGAAGCAGGCGGGCCGTGTCTTCGACACCCGCAACGCCACCGCGGACGTGAAGAACGGGCGCGAGAAGATCTTCAAGCTCTAGCTCCAGGGCTGGTGGGCCCAGATCTCGATCCCGTCGATCAGGCCCTGGAAGTCGGTGTCGAAGAGGGGGCGCGCGCGTCGTGTGTCTCCCGCAGCCCTGCGGGATCGTACCCGCGTCGCTCCGGGGAGGGAATCGAGGGAGCGCCCGGGTGCGATCAGAAGCGGCGCAGAGCGGGCGGGATGACGTCGATGGTGACGGGCTGCCAGGGATGGGCGGGATCCAGTCGCGCCATCCAGCCATCGGGCGTCTTCGTGTAGTACGCCCGGCCGTCGTAGAAGACGTTCGGCGCGTCGTTCATCCGCCACAGGCCCAGGGAGGGATCCATGGCCATGCCGGTGGGCGCCGTGGGCACGCCGCCGTACTGCGGCTGGGCGGGGGAGGGGACGCGCTGCGCATGCGGATCGTGTCCCCATCCGCTCCCCGAGCTGGACCCGGAGAGGCCCCCGGCGCCCGCGCCACCACCGCCCCCACCCCAGCCGGCCTGGCCGGACCGCGAGCTGCTCTTCTGGGAGTAGTGGATGCAGCCCGCTCCGAGGACTCCGACGATGGCGACGGTGACGCAAGTGCGGATGGCCGGTCGCATCTCCCTCTGATCGGTCGGCCCGGAGGGCTCCTTGACGCCTCAGGGCTGCCCCCGGCCTCGCCTGCCGAGGAGGGCCGCGAGCCGGTCGGTCGAGACGGGCGCCAGGAAGTGGGCCCTCTGGGCCGCGGACGCTGCAGCCGCCGCGTCGAGGCGCGCCAGCGGGTGGGCGTCGGCGGCGGCCGCCTCGGATCCGGTGTCCACCAGACGCAGGCGCCGGAAGTCGACACCGCGTTCGCGCAGCTCCGTGCGCAAGACCTCGGCGTGCTGCAGCGCGCTCCCGCTTCCTCCGCGCGCCAGAAGCCACAGGTTGGTGTCGTCCCGCGGCGCGTCGGAGGCATGCCGCAGGAGCTCGGCGATGCGCGCCCGATCGGCCGGCGCCGCCAGGTCGAAGCCCTCGATGGCTGCATCCCCGACCCCGAGTCGCGCGGCGAGCAGCTTCCCCACGGCATCCAGGAAGCGATCCGCATCCCGCTCCGTCAGATCGGCGCGGACTGCGGGGTTGGCGACGAGCGACGGGATGACCCGCTCGCGCGCCGCCCCGAAGTATCGGGCGTCGCTCGCGGCCACCAGCTCCGCTCCGCGCGCGGCCACGGCATCGGGTCCGCTCCCTGCCGCCTCGCTGAGCTCGCGAGCGTGGGCCGCCAGTGCCGAGACGCTCGCGCGCGCGTTGTGCACGCGCGGGCGCAGGGGTGCGGGAAGCCGCTCGGGGCGGGTGGCCGCCCAGGCGAGCAGCGTGTCGTGCTCCGGGAACGAGCCGAAGGCGCGCTCCGGGTCGGCGGCCAGAGCAGCCCACGTCTCGTCGTCGTCCGCCGACGGTGCCGGTGGCGGCCGCGGCCGGTGCCCGGCCTCGGCGTCTCCCATCGCCGCCACGATCCAGCTCACGGGTAGCGCGAGCGCGTGGGGTCTCTGGAGCACCGGGTGGTCCCCCTGCGCCCAGAGCGACTCGCGCAGGGTGAGCACTCCGCGCACATCCCGGGCCAGCGTGCGCCACGTCTCGGCCGTGGCTGCGCCGGAATCGAGGTAGAGGCCGAAGGGACCGCGCGGGCCGCGCAGGACCGGGCTGTCGACCCGGTGGAGCAGGTTGTCGAAGCGTGCTCCATTCCGCCGCCCGATGAAGGGGACGACGCCGGCCAGGTGCTCGGGTGCACGCAGCCGCGCCGGACTGGATCGCAGCGGCGGAGCCGAGGGTGTCGCGAAGCGGAGCGCCATGCCTCGCACGCCGTGACGTCTCGCGGCCTCGGCGGCCAGCTCGCGGGCCGCGAAGGCACGATCGGCCGCACCCAGCTCGTCTTCCACCCAGGCCAGGTTCCGCCAGTAGAGGCTCGTGCGCGGGGCGGCGAGGGCGGCGCGCTCCAGGTGGCGGCGGGCCGCTTCGAGGTCTCCCGCACGGGCCTGGTGGAGCGCCAGGTTGTTCATGGCGTCGGCCGACTCCGGATAGCGCTCCAACACCTGGCGCCAGGCGCTGAGCCCGCTCTGGTACGCATCGCTCTGCCGGTGGAGCGCGGCTGCGAAGAAGAGCAGCCAGAGCGCGAGCGAAGCTTGGATGATGCGCGTGGACCACGGCGCCCAGCCGCGCTCGCGGGTCACTGCGGTGGCCCAGGAGAAGCCGCTTGCGACGAGCAGGGAGAAGAAGGGCAGGCTCGGATAGAGTCGCCACTCGCGGATGATCTCGTTCTTGGGCAGGACACTCTGGGTCGGCAGCAGGCAGATGAGGATCGCGCCCACGAGCCAACCTCCGCTGCGGTCCCGCCAGTGCACCGCCGCGAACGTGAGGGCCAGCGCGGCGAGGGCCCCGAGCCAGACCGGCCACTCCGCCAGCGAGCGAAACAGCACCAGGTCGTGCACCAGCGCCGTCTGGAAGGGAAGCAGGTAGAAGCGGGCGAGCGTGTCCAGGTTGCCCAGCTGGGACATCAGGAACGTCCAGGGCGAGATGGGAGCGGTCGCCGAGAGGGGTGCCGCGTAGAGGACGACCAGTGCGACCGCGGCGATCAGCGCGATCAGCCCCGTCGTGGCGGTGACCCACGGCGAGAGCTGCAGGGGAGGGCGGCCGGGGTCGGCACCGCGCCCGAGCTCGTACCAGACCAGGAGCAGGGGGAAGACGGCCAGGCTCTGCTTGGTCGACACCGTCAGCGCGAAGAGGGCGAGGAGCGCCAGGGCGTGGCCGAGCCGGAGCGGGCCGCGCCGTCGCCAGCCCATGTAGAGGAGGATCCCGGCGAGCAGGAAGGCCGTGGCCATGGAGTAGTTGCGTCCGAAGATCTGGCCGGTGCAGGCGCTGGAGAGCGGGTGGAGAGCGAAGACGAGCCCGGCCACGAGCGGAGCGGCGAAGAAGCGGCGCGCCAGCGCCCAGACCAGGAGTGCGTTCAGCCCGTGGATCGCCACGTTGACGGCGTGGTAGCCCGCGACGCGTTCGCCGTGGACCGCGTGGTTCAGGGCATAGCTCAGCACCGAGAGCGGGCGCTGGAGGAGGCCGCGGGGGGTCAGCATCCGTTCCCGGAAGGCGTCGAGATCGGTCACGACC
Organism: Myxococcota bacterium; assembly: GCA_028278065.1. GTDB lineage: Bacteria > Myxococcota_A > UBA9160 > UBA9160 > JAFDET01 > JAFDET01. The sequence continues at coordinate 2,390 of JANQFA010000027.1, read as the reverse complement.
GGGTTGTTCCGGATCCCTTCGATCTCCGAGTAGAGGAAGGGGATCCCATAGACGCCGCCGTGCGCGGCGAGCACCGCGCCCAGGATCAGGGTGAGCTGCAGGGCGGGGCCCATGCCTGGAGGCTACAAGAATTGCACATTTGGGTCGGTTCCTGATAGAGTGCGCGCCGAGGAGGGCAGTCCGTGAAGCACCCGACCCGTTCGCTCTTGATCGCCGCCGTTCCCCTCGTAGGCATCGGTCTCGTCGCCATGGCCGCCTCGGCCGGAAGCAAGAAGACCTGCCGCGACCTCCTCTGGGACGCCACCTACCAGTGTGAGGTGGTCGTCGAGGGCCAGCAGGCCTCCAAGCCGATGTGGCTCTTCTTCAGCGGGCCCGAGTTCGGGGGGCCCGAGATCGGCGGGGTCGGGTACGCAGGGCCGGAGCCGGGGCTCTCGATGGGCTGGACCGGACCGGAGTTCGGGAGCGGCTCGGGGTGGTGCGCCTGCAAGACCGGCGCGGGCAAGCTGAAGAGGCCCGACAAGGTGAAGTTCCAGCAGAAGAAGGACTTCCACTGCATGATGCAGTCGGGTGCCGACGCCCTCGCCGGGTCCGAGTTCGATCCCAGCTTCGCCTCCGTCGAAGGGCAGGTGCGCGGCAAGAGGATCAAGAAGGGCGAGGCCGTCGACGTCTACGGCCGCACCGTGGCCTTCGGCTGCAACAAGTGGGAGGGGCCTTGATCCGCGGCTCGCTGTCTGCGCGGTCTTGAAGCGGCGTCGGCGACGTCCTTCGGGCGGGCCGGCCGCGATCGGACCCGGGACGTGCCTGCGGCGGTCGCGTGGCTCCTCCTCTGCGCCCTGACCGCATGCGGCCCCGACCCGGGCCAAGGCGACCTCGGCGAGCTCACCTGGGGACAGGCGCAGAGCCATCTCGAAGTCCTCGACGGCCTTCCGCTCGTCTCCGCCAACTGGCACGGTCGGCATCGACCGTACGTGCACGACGGAGAGGCCTTTCGCGCCGTGATTCGCACCGAGCCGGTCGGGGCGGATGACCTCGACCTGTACGCCCCTCTGCCTCTGTCCCCTCGCGAGATCCTCCTGTCCGGCACGCGCTCGGGGCGAGCGGAGCACGACCTCTATCTCTACGACATCGGGCGTGCCGTCCTCGTGAACCTCACCGAGACGGTCGACCTGGATGAAGGACGTGCGTGCCTGCACCCGGAGAGCCGCAAGATCGCCTACCGTGCGGGCGCGGAGCAGCGCTTCGCGCGGGTGGGCCAGGGACTCGAGCCGCTCGAGCACACCGTCCTTCCCGCCCTCCACGCCTGCCTCTTTCTGGACGCGGGCGGCGTGCTGGGTGTCGAGCGCCGCCCTGCGGGTCCGGTGCTCCAGCGCTGCCGCATCGATGGAGTCGGCGTCGCGTGCCGCGAGCACGGGGCGCTGCGCAGCCTCGACCACGTCCTGGGTCTCGCGCGCACCGATTCGGGCGGGGCCGCCGTGGTCGGTCGCCTGCGGGGCGCTCCGTTCCGGAGCATCTTCCTGCTGGATGCGAGCCTCGAGGGCCTTCGACCGCTGGCACCCGAGCCGCCCGTCGAAGCCGACGTGCTGGGCCACAGTGCCGGTGCGTTCCGCCTGGGCCGCGAGAGCCGCTACTGGAGCACCCTCGATCCGGACTTCGAGGGCGTCGTCTACCGCACGCGCCGGATTCGGGGTGCGCACTACGCGATCACCGCGACGCGCACCCGGGGCCGCACCCTGGCTCGCCTCGACTCCGAGGGATGGCAGCTTCTCGATGCCCCGGCCGCCCCGCCCCAGGAGCCGATCGCCTTCCCGGAGGAGCTCTGGCTGACATCGAGCAGGTCGGGCGAGCGCTACCAGGCCTTCCGCTTCGCACCCGTCGGCGCGAAGGGGGTGGTGGTGTGGTGGCACGGCGGCCCGCACGAGAACGTGTCGCCGCGCTTCAACCCCTGGTTCCACGCGTTGAACCGCCTCGGCTGGGCAGTGCTCGCGGTCAACTACCCGGGCAGTACGGGCCGCGGCGCCGCGTACGAGCGACGCTTCGAGCCGCGTTCCCTGGTCGACTGCCTCGGCGCGGTGTGGGAGCACCTGGCCCAGAGCGAAGCCGGGCCCATCGTATCCTGGTCGGTCTCGTCCGGGGTGACCGTGCAGTCCCTGCTCCTGGGCAGCAGGCTTCCGCTCGACGGCGCCGTGGATCTCTCCGGCTGGGGGCGTTCTCCGGTCGTCGCCCAGGCTGCGCGCCGCGAGGTGCCCCTCTTCGTGATCCGCGGGCGCAACGATGCCAACGCCCCCAGCCCGCGGGTCGACCACTGGTACGCGGACGGACACGACATCGCCCTGGCGGCCCAGTTCGAGGCGACCATGGAGGCGGTGGCGGGCTTCCTGGAGGGGCTGGAG
>JANQFA010000272.1 GCA_028278065.1 Myxococcota bacterium | reverse complement strand
CCCTCCCAGCAGCGCTGCTCCAGCACGGCCTCGCGCGTCGTGTTGGCCGGCACCTGGTACTCGGGCAGGTGGTAGTGGCCCATGTCGAACTCGAGATTGCAGCGCTCCGCGATCTCGATGCTCGCAGCCAGGGCCTTGGGGTGGTCGTGGAAGACCTCCGCCATCTCCTCGCCGCTCTTCAGGTAGAAGCCGCGCCCGTCGAACTTGAAGCGCTTGGGATCGTCCAGGGTCGAGCCCGTGCCGATGCAGAGGAGGGCCTCGTGGGGCTCGTGGTCGCATTCGTGCAGGTAGTGGGCGTCGTTGGTGGCCAGGAGCGGAAGCCCCATGTCCGCGCTCATCTTGAAGAGCTCGGCGTTCACCACGTCCTGGTCGTGGATCCCGTGCCGCTGGACCTCCAGGTAGTAGCGGTCCTTGAAGAGCCGCGAGAAGTCTTCGACGAGCTCCCACGCCGTGTTGACCTGGCCCCCGGTGATCGCCCGGCAGACCATCGAGGAGAGGCAGCCCGACGTGGCGATCAGGCCTTCGTGGTGGGCGCGCAGCAGGTCCATGTCGATGCGCGGCTTGTAGTAGAAGCCTTCCAGGTACCCCTTGGAGACCAGCCGGATCAGGTTCCGGTACCCGGTCTCGTTCATCGCCAGCAGCAGCAGGTGGTTGATCGCGTCGAAGCCCGACTCGTCGCGCTCGCGCTTCTCCTTCTCGAAGCGGGATCCCGAGGCGATGTAGACCTCGCAGCCGATGATCGGCTTCACCCCGCTGGCCATGGCCTTCTCGTAGAACTCGACCACGCCGAAGAGGTTCCCGTGGTCGGTCATCGCCACGGCGGGCATGCGCTGGGCCTTGCACTGCTCGAAGAGCGGAACGTGCTGGATGGCGCCGTCGAGGAGCGAGTACTGGGTGTGGAGGTGAAGGTGGACGAAGGGCGAGTGGGGCAACGCTACTCCCACTCGATGGTGGCGGGAGGCTTCGACGAGATGTCGTAGACCACCCGGTTGACGCCCTTGACCTCGTTGATGATGCGCGAGGAGATGGTGCCCAGCACGTCCGCGGGGAGCCGCGACCAGTCCGCCGTCATCGCATCCACGGAGTTCACGGCGCGCACCGCGATCACGTTCTCGTAGGTGCGCGCATCCCCCATGACACCCACGCTCTGGACCGGCAGGAAGACGGCGAAGGCCTGCCAGAGCGAGTCGTAGATGCCCGCGCGACGGATCTCCTCGATGACGATGGCGTCGGCGCGCCGCGTGGTGGCCAGGTTCTCGGGCGTGATCTCGCCGACGATCCGCACCGCCAGGCCCGGCCCCGGGAAGGGATGGCGGCCCACGATCGTCTCGGGCAGCCCGAGGTTGCGGCCGACCTCGCGCACCTCGTCCTTGAAGAGCTCGCGCAGGGGCTCGCAGAGCTCGAGCTTCATCACCTCGGGGAGGCCGCCCACGTTGTGGTGGCTCTTGATCGTCGCCGCCGGACCCCGGACCGAGACGCTCTCGATCACGTCGGGGTAGAGGGTGCCCTGGACCAGGAAGTCCGCACCGTCGATCTGCTCGGCGACCTCCTCGAAGACCTCGATGAAGAGGTGCCCGATGATGCGCCGCTTCTTCTCGGGGTCGGTCACCCCGGCCAGGCCGCGGACGAAGCGCGACGCGGAGTCGGAGACGATCAGATCGATCCCGAGCGCCTGACGGAAGGTGGACTCCACCTCGTTGCGCTCTCCCTCCCGCAGGAGTCCGTTGTCCACGAAGATGCAGGTGAGCTGGTCGCCCACCGCCCGGTGGACGAGGGCCGCGGCCACGGCCGAGTCGACGCCGCCCGAGAGACCGCAGACCACCTTGCGCTGGCCGATCTGCTCGCGAACCTGCGCGACCGCCTCCTCGATGAAGGCCTCCATGGTCCAGGAGGCGGCGCAGCCGCAGATCCCGTGCACGAAGTTGGCGATGATCTGCTCGCCGCCCTCGGTGTGGACGACCTCCGGGTGGAACTGCAGCCCGTAGACGGGCTTGGACTCGTGACGCACCGCAGCGAAGGGCGAGCTCTCGCTGGTGGCCAGCACGCTGTAGCCGGCGGGCAGGCGCAGCACGCGATCCCCGTGGCTCATCCACACGGTGCGGCGCGGCCGGTCCGTGAGGCCGGCGAAGAGGGGATCCTCCCTCTCGAGCGCCAGCTCGGCCGGCCCGTACTCCCGATGGTCTGCGGGCTCCACCTCGCCCCCACGGTGGTGCGCCAGGAGCTGCAGGCCGTAGCAGATGGCGAGGACCGGGAGGTCGAGGTCGAAGATCGCCGGGTCGATGCTCGGCGCGTCGCCGTCGAGCACGCTCGACGGGCCTCCGGAGAGGACGATCCCGGCGGGGTTCCAGGCGCGCACGGCCTCGGCGTCGAAGGTGGGGGGGTGGATCTCGCAGTAGACGCGCTGCTCGCGGATCCGTCGGGCGATGAGCTGGGTGTACTGCGAGCCGTAGTCCAGGATCAGGACCCGGTCGCGATGGGCGTCGCGGGGGGACATGGTCTCTCTCGTGACGACCGGCCGGGAGGACGGCCGGAAATCCTCGCTCGAGGGGGAACGAGGGCATTCTACCCGATGTCGGCTACTCGATCCGGTAGTTCGGGGCCTCCTTCGTGATGATCACGTCGTGCACGTGGCTCTCCTGGAGCCCCGCGGCGGTGATCCGCACGAACCGGGCGCGGCTGCGCAGCTCGGCGAGGCTCGGCGCACCGCAGTAGCCCATCCCGGAGCGCAGTCCGCCGATGAGCTGATGGATGCTGCCCGTCAGGCTTCCGCGGTAGGGCACGCGGCCTTCGATGCCCTCGGGCACGAGCTTCGCGGCCTCGACCTCGGCCTGGAAGTAGCGGTCACGGCTGCCCTCGGCCATCGCGCCCATCGAGCCCATGCCGCGGTAGTCCTTGTAGGTGCGGCCCTGGTAGAGCACGGTCTCGCCCGGCGACTCGTCGGTGCCGGCGAAGAGGGAGCCGATCATGACCACCTGGGCGCCGGCGGCGAGCGCCTTGGTGACGTCGCCCGAGAACTTGACGCCGCCATCCGAGATGACCGGCACGCCGGCCCGCGCGGCCACGCTCACGGCATCCACCACGGCGGTGAACTGGGGCACGCCCACGCCGGCCACCACCCGCGTCGTGCAGATCGAGCCGGGGCCGACGCCCACCTTCACCGCCGACACGCCGACCTTGAGGAGCGCCTCGGTGCCCTCCGCCGTGGCGACGTTGCCGCCGATCACGGGCAGCTCCGGAAACTCGACCCGCACCTCCTCGATGGCGCGCAGCACGCCGGCGGAGTGGCCGTGCGCAGAGTCCACGACCAGCACGTCCACCCCGGCCTCGACCAGGGCCTGGGCGCGCTCCAACCGGTCCGGGCCCACGCCGAGAGCGGCTCCGCAGCGCAGGCGCCCGAGACCATCCTTGGCGGCGTGGGGGAAGCGCTGGGCCTTCTCGATGTCCTTGATGGTGATCAGGCCGCTCAGGGTCCCGTCCGCCTCCACCACCAGGAGCTTCTCGATGCGGTGTGCGTGCAGGAGCTCCTTGGCCTGCTCCATGTTCGTGCCCGGCTCGACGGTGACCAGGTTCTCGCGCGTCATCACCGCGGAGATCGCCTGCGTCGTGTCCTTCACGAAGCGCAGGTCGCGGTTCGTGAGGATCCCGACCGCCTTGCCGTCGCGCGTGACCGGGACGCCGCTGATCTTGTAGCGGCCCATCACCTCGAGCGCCTCGTGGATCGGCTGCTCGGGTCGCATGGTGATCGGGTCGACGATCATCCCCGACTCGGAGCGCTTCACCTTGTCGACTTCGGATGCCTGGGCCGCGACGCTGAGGTTGCGGTGCACGATGCCGATGCCGCCGTTCTGCGCCATGCAGATCGCCGTCTCGTGCTCGGTCACCGTGTCCATCGCCGCCGACACCAGCGGGATGTTCAACGCGATGTCCGCGGTGAGCTGGCTGCGAAGATCGACCTGTGTGGGAAGGACTTCCGAATCCGCAGGCGAGAGGAGTACGTCGTCGAACGTGAGTCCTTCGCGGATCCTACTGGGGTCCATTGGCGGAGTCTATCGTCCCTTTCAGGACGGGCAATCCCTCGCGCAGGTTCCCGGCGGCGTCGCGCAGCAGCGCCTCCAGGAGCTTGCACGCCACGCGCGGCACGTCGTCCATCAGCCGGCGGAACGCGCCCCGGTCCAAGGTGGCGACCTCGCACGCACCCACAGCCAGGGCGGTCACCTCGCGGCGTCCCGGCGTGACCAGGGAGAGGCCGCCGAGCGCCCCACCGGCCCCGACGCGTCCGACCTTCCCCCCGTCGCGGGTCTCCAGATCCAGGTCGCCGGAGAGGAGCAGCACCAGGCCCTCGCTCTCGGCGCCCTCCTCGAAGAGCACGCGACCCTCGACCAGGCTCGACGACTCGAGGTGATCGGAGAGGTGCTCGCGTTCGTCCTCGGAGAAGTCGCCGAGCAGCTCGACCAGCTTCAGATCGCCGGGCATCACGGCAGCACCCGGGCCAGGAGCGGTCGCAGCACCTCGGCGGCGCCCTTGCCGCTCTCCACGGGCACCAGGAAGAGGGAAGCCTCGTCCAGGAGCGACAGGTTCTCACGCAGCTCGTCGGGAAGGGCCCGCTCGCCCTTGCGCAGCAGCATGGCGTGAAAGACCCGGCTGCGCGGGACGCGCCGCAGGCAGGCCAGCAGCGGCTGGACCGCCCCGCTGGCGGCCGCGACGGGTCCATCGAGCAGCACCAGGATCCCCAGCGCGCCGTGGGCCGCCAGGGGCCAGAGGGGCGCGAAGGCCTCGGCCGTGGGCACGTGCACGATCTCGAGTCCCCGATCCCCGTCCACGGGCAGGCGGCCCACCGTGGCGAGGTCGGTGTCGGCGAAGGTGCCGCCGGCGAAGGCGCCCTCGAGCCGCGCTCCCGGGAGTCCGCGCAGCAGGCGCACGAAGTCCTCGGTGGCACTCCGAACCGGCGACACGAGCAGGATCTTGGCGTCGCAGGGGGGCGTGCCCCGGGGCCTCCCCGCGTCCAGCCAGTCGCGCAGGCGCCGGGCCTGGCTGGCGGTGAAGAGCCCCCCTCCCCCGCCGGCCGCGGGCTGTGCGTGGCGACGGATCTCCACCATGCCGCGCTCGATGAGGGTGTGGAGCGTGCGCAGCACCTGGTAGTCGGGGAACGAGCAGTGATCCACCACGTCGCCCACCCGGGAGTAGATCTCCAGCAGGAGGAGGACCTCCTGGGTGAGCGGGTGCACCATGTTGGGGAGGTCGGTGCTCTTCACCCGCAGCGCCACGTTGGCATCCATGGGCGGCAGGGCGCGGCGCGCCCGGTTGGTCTCGTCGAGCTGGCGCATGCCCTCCATCAGGAGCGCGCGCAGCGGCTTCTGGATCTCCACGCTGACTTCGGGCCGCCGCGGGGAGAAGGAGAAGCTGCCGTCGCGCCAGCCGAGCACGCGGAAGAGCGCCTTCTCGCCCTCGACGGCGCCGGTGGAGGCCTGGACCACCTGTCCACCATCCAGGTGGATCTTGCCGGTCTCGTTGCGGCCCTGGACGTCGGTCCTCTCCAGCTCGAGCGTCCCGGTCTTGGCGTTGCTCTCGAAGAGCTGCAGGAGGTCGGGCAGCGCGATCTGGGAGAGCGCGCCGGACACCTCGGCGTCCTCGGCCTCGCCCACCTCGTCCGCCACCTCGTCGATGCGCGCCAGGCGGTTGAGGAGGCCCTCCACCAGGCGGGCCAGCTCGCCCGGGTCGGCGGCGGCCGCCGCCGTCTCGTCGCCCGGACCCGGCTCGGACCCGGGCGACAGCGGGCGCCCGAGAAAGAGGAAGCGCACGCCCTGGGTGCGGGGATTCGTGCGCAGGATCTCGGACAGCTTGACCGCGTCGATCAGCGGCAGATCGAAGGGTGCGACCAGCACGTCCGGGACCTCGGCCAGCGCGGACTCGAGAGCGGCCGCGCCGTGAGGGGCCGTGCGGGTCGGAATGTCGAGCGCGGCGCAGGCCTCCTCGAGGCGCTTGGCCCGGCGGGCGTCGGAGTCGGCGATGAGAACGGCGCTCACGATCGACCCCTAGAGCCCGAGCGAGACGCCGAGGTCTCGCTGGAGCTGGAAGGCCAGGTGCTCCACCAGGGAGCGGTCGGCCGTGTGGAAGAAGGGCGGCTCGGCCTGGGCCTCGCTGCGCTCGCGCACCAGCGCATAGGCGGGACCCTCGCCGTAGTAGATGACGAACGGCGCCCGCGTGCCGGCCCGGCGCGCGGAGACGCAGGTGACGGGGGTTCCCGCCATCGACTCCGGCCGGCCGTCGCCCACCAGCACGACCTCGGCCCGCGGCTGCAGGCCGCGCAGGCGCTCGAGCCCCTCGCGCACCGAGGCGGAGAGGCCCTCCCCCGGCGCCACGAACAGGAGGCCGCGATCGCGCGGGCGCCGCAGCACCTCGTCGACGGCGAAGCGCATCACCTGCTCCGGGGTGGAGGCCGGGCCGGGCCGGGCCAGCTCGAGCAGCCGATCCAGCGTCCCGGCGAAGGACTCTCCCTCGGCCTGGAGGGTGCGCAGCAGGGTCTTGCGGTCGTCTTCGAGCCGGGCGTCGAGGACGCTGGAGAGGATCTCCACCTGGGTGCCGTCTGCAGGGTAGCTGGCCGAGGCCAGCAGCAGACGCGGGCGCTCCTCGGCGGACAGCCCCTCGAAGGTGTCCCCCGCCAGCAGGGCCTCGCGGATGCGGCGCTTGAGGACGGCGGCGCCGATCGCGTCGGTCTCGGGCAGCAGCACCCGGTAGCGGCCGTCCGACTCGGCGGCGATCAGGTCGGTGGAGCGCAGGGCTCGGCCCACCTGGAAGACGCCCGCCTCCAGCAGGCGCGCGATCTCCGGCTCGGAGAGCCGGTCCTTGAGACGCGAGATGCCGTCGAGCTCCAGGGTCAGCAGCGCGAAGCTGCGGCCGAAGCGGTTGGCCTTCTGGATCTCGTTGCGGACCACGTCCTCGAAGTAGGCTCGGGTGTAGGCCTTCGTGGTCGGGTCGCGGAACGAGCGCCGCTCGAGCCCGCGCAGGTGCAGGGAGTTGGCCAGCGCCACCGAGGAGAGCTCGGCCGCCTTCTGGGCCAGGGCGCGGTCGGCGTCGGAGAAGCCGCCACCTTCGAGCTTGTCGCTCAGACGGACCAGGCCGTTCAGCCGCCCCCCGTGGCGCAGGAAGACCACCAGCGACTCGGCGACGCCGAAGTTCGCGGGCAGACGCTCGGGATCGAGGGTCTCGGGCTCTTCGGCGATCTGCACCAGGCCTCGGGCCGTGATCAGGCGCAGCCCGTCCGACTCCTCGTCGTCGCGCACCCAGAGGATTCCGGTCTGCGCGCCGGTCTCGATGCAGAACGCCTCCACCACGCGCTCGGCCAGGGGCTGGAGCGCCAGGGTCGAGAACAGGCCCATGGCGCGCTCGTAGAGGGAGAGCGCCCCCATGTACTCGAGGTTCTCGCGCATGAGCTTCTCGTGCTCTTCGCGGAGGCGGCGCGCGGTCAGGATCTGCTCGATGGAGCGTGCCAGGGCGGCCCGCTCGATCGGCTTCAGCAGGTAGTCGGTGGCCCCGAACTTCATGGCGTCGACTGCGGTCTGCACGTCGCCGACGCCGGAGACGATGATCACGTCCTGGTTGGGAAGCCGCTCGCGGATGCGTCGGATCAGCTCGCCGCCGTCCATCTCGGGCATCACCAGGTCGGTGATCACCAGGTCGAAGCGGTCGCGATCCAGCGCGTGCAGCGCTTCCTTGCCGCCGGCCGCGGTCTCGACTTCGTAGCCTTCCTCGGCCAGGAGGCCTTCCAGGAAGGTGCGGAAGTAGAGCTGGTCGTCCACCGCAAGGACGCGGGCTTTCGGCATCGCGGGCCCTTTCCCGAGCCGAGGCTATCAGTTGCGTGGGAAAGGTGCCGGTCGGCGACGCGCCGGCGGAGGCACCACACCCCTCGACCCTCTCTACATCGGTCGTCTGGGTGCTTTCCTTCACCTCCAGATCGGCAATGAGCGCGGGCTTTCCCTCACCTCCAGATCGGCAAGGAGCGAGTGGGGAGTGGCCTCGACGATGCGCACCGAGACGAGCTCCCCTGCGGCGGGCCCGCTGGCCGCCACGTTGACGACGCGATGCCAGGGATCGCGGCCCATGAGCTGGCCGCCCCGACGGCTCTCCCCTTCGATGAGGACCTGGGTACGACCGCCCACGCGCGCCCGGTGCGCCTCCAGGGTCTGGGCGCGAAGCTGCGCCTGGAGCTCCTCGAGCCGCGCCTGGGCGACCTCGCCGGGGACCGGATCGCCCATCTCGGCGGCTCGGGTGCCCGGCCGCGGGGAGTACTTGAACGAGTA
>JANQFA010000249.1 GCA_028278065.1 Myxococcota bacterium | reverse complement strand
CCACCGTCTGGCCGCCGCCGCCGGCATCCCCGACTGCCACACCTTCATCCTGGGCACCCCCGGCGAGACCCTGGACGACGTGCGTCGCACCCTCGACTTCGTGGTCGACCTGGACCCCTTCTCGACGATCCTGATGGTCTGGACCGACGACGCCGAGGCCCTCGATCCGGCGCTCGCCGCGGAGCGCCGTGCCCTGCGCGAGGAGGTGCTCGCCATCCTCACGGCACACAAGGACGACTTTCCCTGGTGGAGCATCCCGGAGATCGGCGTCAATCACGACGCCCGCCTCTTCGCCACCCTGCGCCGCCACGGACACCACGGCCCCCTCTGGCAGCACATCCGCGGACTCATGCCCGCTCCCTCCGTTCAGTCTCCAAGCAGGAAGAAGGGCGCCGTCATCACGAGATGAACCGGCATCAGCAGGACGTCGGCAACGGCTGCCGCGGGCAGCACCGGCCATACCCACCAGGCGGTGCGATCGCGGTAGAGCGCCCCCGAGTAGAAGGGGCCCAGGCAGTCGCCGCGCAGCGGTTCGCAGAGCCGGAACCCGGCGGGCACACCGTCCCCCGGCAGGATCTCCAGCTCGGCCGGCTCCTCGCCTTCTTGGAGATGGTCCCGGCGCACCGGCTCCAGCGGGAACGAATCCACCGGATGGGGAGGATCCGCGGCGAGCGCCTCGAGCGGGATCCGCGCGGCACGCTCCGCCCTGCCGCGCGTTCCGCCCAGTGCGCTCTCGACCTGCACCGTGTAGGCGACCACGAGAGCGGTCTCGCGGACGTGGGCACGCTCGTACGCCACAACCGACTCGCTCACGCGCCCCGCCTCGAAGAGCCGTCCGCTGACGCAGCCCCCGCACAGGAGAAGGGCGAGCAACGCGAGGATCGGCGGCCTAGAGGAACCAGCCATCGAAGACCTCGTAGAGCTTCACGGGACCGCCCGGGAAGTAGGGCGTGGCCGGGTAGTGGAACTGGGCCCGCGCGCGGTCGAAGACCAGCCGCAGCGGGCTCTCGCTCTCGTTGGGGTCATAGGCGTCGAAGCGCACCTCCGTAGGGGTCGACTCCACCGCGAACACGACCAGGGTGTGATTGACGTTGACGCCGGGGAAGTTCACGACGTGCACCACGGGTGGTCGGCCTCGCGCCAGGGAGTCCTCCAGCGCCCGCACCGTCGAGCGCTGGTGACTCGGCGAGAACGGGAAGACCATGCGCCAGTTGCCGCGTTGCAGGTAGCTCTTCCAGCGCGCACCGAGCTCCGGGACGATCGCGTCCGGGTGCTCCGCGCTGAAGGTGCGCAGACTCGGGTAGCCAGGGATCACGACGGGCGCTCGGGAAGCGCGATCGGCGCGCGGGTCCGTATCCAGGACCTCCCGCACCCGGCGCCGGTAGTCCCGGGCGGAGAGGCGGGGAGCCCCCGGCTCGAAGCGCGCGTGGTACAGGAACTGGCGCGCCGCCCGCGCCATCGAGACGCAGCGCTGGCCGTTCTGCACGTCGTCGTTGCGGAAGGTCTCCACGATCTCGCCGGTCTCGGGATCGAAGCGATAGGTCCAGTAGAGCTCGTTGACGAAGGCGAAGGTGTCCCGCTCGAAGTCGAAGGGCCGCGGAGGCCCCGGCGGAAGATCCGGCGAGGAGGCGCAGCCCAGCGCGAGCAGGGCCAGGCCGAGACTCAGCGCGGCGACACGTCGACGCACCATCCCCTGCCGTCCTCGCCCCGCCCGCACGCCAGCTCGAGACCGACCCGCGTGCTCTCTCCGCGAATGCACGCTTCCGCAAGCGGCAGCACCGCCGAGATGTAGAGACCGCCGAACGGGGGACGCCGCTCGACGCGCGGCGCTCCCTGGGGCCGCAGGTCCGCGAGGCGTGCCGACGCGCCCTCCGCGCGCGAGGAGAGCGCCAGGGCCACCGCCAGCGGAGCCTCGGCGCCGTCTGCATCGAAGGGCACCACGAGCGGCTCGTCGGCCAGCACCACGATCGTCTCGTGGACGCCCGAGCCGAGCAGCGCGCCTGCCTCGAAGAGGGCCATCGCCGCGAGGTCCGGCCCGCCGGCCAGGGTGGTGGAGAAGGCCCGGTTTCCGAGAGCGATGGACGCGTAGCCGGCCGGCGTGTTATACACCGAATTGTGGAAGCGGGTAGGCGACACTCGGCCTTCGCCCTCTCCCATCATGGCGAGAATCGCGACCGCGGTCTCGTGCTCGCCATGGGCCGTGGCCCAGATGGTCGGAACCGTCTCCAGGTCGGCACCGGACTGGCGTCCCGCCTGCTCGAACGCCTCCGCCGCCATGCGCGCGTGCAGGGTGGCGCGGCGTCGCAACGCCCCCTCCAGCAGCGCCGCAGCGGGCTCCCGCGCGGTCGCCTTCGGCTCCCCGGCGCACCAGGACGCGGCGTCGGGGAAGCCGGGCGACCACAGGCCCACGCCATGCACCCATGCTTCCTTCACGGCCCGCTCACTCGGGCGCCCCGAAGAGCACGCTCACGTTGTTGCCGCCGAAGGCGAAGCTGTTGGAGAGCGCGAGGCGCAGCCGTTCGCGGCGGGGCTCGACCGCTACCTCGATGGGAAGCGCCGGATCCACGGGATCGGCACCGAGGCTCGCCGGGATGCGGCCGCTGCTGAGCGCGTCGAGGGTGAAGATGGCCTCGGTCGCACCGGCCGCACCGAGGGTGTGCCCCGTGTAGGCCTTGGTGGAGACGACCGCGGCCGACGAGTCGCCACCCAGGACCTGCCGAATCGCCGCCGCCTCCATCGCGTCGTTGAGGCGGGTCCCCGTTCCATGGGCATTCACGTGGTCCACGTCCCCGGGCGAACGGTCGGCGGCCTCGAGCGCGCGTTGCATGGCGAGCGCCGCGCCACGGCCCTCGGGATCGGGACTGCTCATGTGGTGCGCATCGGCGCTCTCGCCCACCCCGAGAAGCCGAGGTCCGCTACCGCTGCGCTCCACGAGGGCGAAGGCCGCGCCCTCGCCGATGTTGATCCCGCCGCGCTCGGCGCAGAAGGGACGCGCGGCCTCCGAGCCCACCAGCGAGAGCGCCCTGAAGCCGCGCAGGGTGGTCTGGCAGAGGGTGTCGGCACCGCCCACCAGGACCGCATCCACCAGGTCCGCGTCGAGCCAGCGCCGTGCGGTCCCGAAGACCTTGCCGCTCGATGAGCAGGCCGTGGAGATGAGGATCGCCGGTCCTTCGGCGCCCGACCGGGCGCGTACCGCGCGCAGCATGCCCTCGGGCGAAGCGCGGCGCAGGATATCGAAGCCGGCCGGCAGCGCGCCGCTCCGGCGCCAGCGGCCGAAGGCCGCCTCGGTGGCGTCCATCGCCGCGGTGGACGAGCCTACGGCGATTCCGATGCGCCGGGCTCCCCAGCGTTCGCGCGCGGCCGCGAGGGCTCCTTCCATCTCGTGCAGCGCCGCGTAGATCATCCGGTTGTTCTTGAAGTCGAGCTCGGCCAACCCCTCCGGCAGTGCGGGCAGCTCGCCGAGCACCGCGCCGCAGACCGTCTCGAAAGGGGTGTCCGCGGGAGCGGGCGAGAGTCCCGAGCGCCCCGCGTGAAGGGCCTCGAGCACCTCGCCGGTGGTCGCGCCCAACGCGTTCAGCATCGCCCAGGCGGTGACGGGATGCCCGCTCACGGGACGTCGCCCTCCCACTCCTTGACGACCACCCGCGCCGTATAGCCACACCAGGGATTCGAGACCGAGATCGCCGCGTTCGTAGCGAGCGGATAGGTGATCTGGACGCGCTCGTCGGCGCCGATGTCGCCGGCGGGGTCGGCGAAGACGCGGCCGGAGCGGCGCCCGTAGAGCATGGTGTCGATCACCTTCTCCCCGTCCCGATCCCAGGTCACCGTGCCGTTGGGCGATGCCTCGAAGGGCGGCTCGATCCAGAACGCCCGGGTCAGCACGTCCACCACGTGCTCGACCGGGGGCGCCACCCTGCGCGGGGCGCGCTGGGTCACCTCGAGCGTCTCCCCGACGAGCCGGGCCGAGAAGAGCCGCAGCCCCACGTTCGAGAATCCCACCACGGTGACGGCAGCGCCGTCGCGCTCGGCGGCGAACTCGAAGCGCCGGGGCTCGCTCGCGCTCGGGAAACGCATGCGGCCGCGCAGTGCGAGCGGATCGGGGAGCTCTGCGACGGGCACCGGCCGGGCCCAGCAACGTTCGCCCGGACCCGTCGTGTACGAGGCGCAGCCGAGGACGCCGAGCAGCGGAAGCACGGAGGCGAGCGCTCCGAGCCCCCCCCCGAGCCGAGTCATCGCCGACCTCCGGCCAGCGCGAGCACGCCGGGCGACACCGCGAACGCGAGCGCGATTCCCAGTCCGGTGGTGGCCCCGATCGCGCGCAGGGCCGGGTGCTCCGACAGCGCGAGGGTGCCGAAGACGAAGATCGTCGTGAGGCACGAGACCGCCAGCCCGAGGAGAGTGGCATCGAGCCGTGCCGTGTCGCGTGCGGCATCCACCATGAAGACACCGTAGTCGACGCCCATGCCCATGACGAGGACGAGGCTCACCACCGCCAGGAGGTTCACGGGCACCCCGCAGAGACCGAAGAGCCCGAGGACCGCGAGCGCCACCAGAGCGGAGGGAAGGAAGGCCGCGAGTGCAGCTCCTCCACGCCGGTAGCGGGCCAGCAGCGCCACGAAGACGAGCACACCGCCGAACACGACGAGCTGCAGGGTGGAGCGGCGGTAGTCGCGGTAGATCCCGCGCAGGAGCGAGGCCTGGTCGAAGTAGTGGACGCCTTCCAGCCCGACCAGGGCGGCCTCGATCCCCTCCGGCGAATGGACCCCGCGCAGGTAGGTGATGGCGGCGCTGCGCGAGCCGAGGGTGACCAGGGTGGCGTCCAGCACCCGCTCGAACGGCGTTCCCACCAGATCGGCGGGGCGCAGCGGCGCCGGGCCCGGCGCCGCCAGCTCGTCTGCGAACGGCGCGAAGGCGCCGGGGCGGAAGCCCTCGCGCGCGAACGCGGTGTCGATGCGCAGTCCGGCGTCGGACACGGCGCGGAACGCGGCTCGGTTCCGCCTCTGGAGATCCTCGGAGAAGAGCAGCGCGTGCAGCGAGCGTGCCCCCTCCAGGTGCCCGTCGGCGACCGCGGCCCGAAGGCGCTCGGCGACCCGGTCGTTGCGACGCAGCGCTCCCTCGGCGTCGTCGGCGAGCGCGACCACGAAGCGCCCGGGCTCGACGTCGGCGGCTGCCGCGCGTACGCGCTGGTCCTCGGCGAGAAGGGCCGGATCGGGCGTGGTGAGGTAGGCCGGATCGTCCTGCCAGCGGAGCCGGGGGAGGCCGGCCGCTGCCACGAGCAGGAGGAGGCCGGGCAACAGCGCCGCGCGCACGGGACGCGACGCGAGGCGACGCGCGAGTCCGCCCAACGCGCGTGCGGCGCGCAGCGGGAAGGCGGGGGGATCCGCGGGAGCAGCCTCGAGGAAGGCGGGCAGTGCCAGCAGGGTGAAGGCGAGGGCCGAGATCACACCCAGGGACGCGAAGGCACCCATGGCGTCGACCCCCGGGAAGTCGGCCAGTGTGAGCACCCCGAAGCCCAGGGCGGTGGTGAGCCCGCCCATCAGGAGGGAGGGGCGTACCCGCGCCGCGGTGGCGCGCGGCGACACGCGCTCTCCGACGGGCCGCGATCCGCGCGTTCCGGCGAGTGCATGGTGGTTCATCAGGTGGATCGGGTAGTCGATCGCCACCCCGACCAGAGCCAGACCAAAGGCCAGGGTCACGCCGTGCACCGGCGAGAACGCGGCAGCGCCGACGGCGGCGGAGACCGCCACCCCGGCCGCGGGCGGGAGCAGGGCCAGCCCCAGCGCGCGCGGCGAGCGGAACACGGCGAAGAAGAGCGCCGCGACACCGAGCACCGAGACGATGGAGATGAAGCTCACATCCCGGCGGATGCTCTTCTCGCTGGCCAGGGCGATCCGGTTGACCCCGGCCGCCTCGAGGACCAGCTCGCCGTCGTACGTCGGACGCAGCCGGGCGAAGGCGGCCTCGATCGCAGCCAGGAGCGGCTCCTGCGCCTCCGCGTCGAACGGGGAGGCGCGCGTCTGGAGGAAGACATGGCCGGCGGCCGCGTCTGGCGCATCGCCGGACCCGGGCCGCGAGAGCCGCGCCCGCTCCAGGAGCTCCTCGAAGAGGCCCAGTGGATCGGCGGGCGCGCTGCGCGCGACCAGCGGCGAGCCCGGACCGGCCAGGCGCCGGCGCAGGGCACGCGCCCGCGCCGAGAGCTCCGCGTCTTCGAAGAGCGCCGGCACCTCGCGCTCCGGCGCGTCGCTGGCCAGCTCGATGCGCCGCGCGAAGTAGAGCCGGTAGAAGGCCTCGGGATCGCTCGGCGTGCCGTCGACCTCGGCCCAGGCCACGTCTTCGCGCGCCGCGAGGACATCGGCCAGTGCACGCGCCGCGGCCGGGGCAGAGGGAGCGCCCGACACGCGCAACACCATGCTGCGCGAGAGCTCCGA
This sequence comes from Myxococcota bacterium, assembly GCA_028278065.1. GTDB lineage: Bacteria > Myxococcota_A > UBA9160 > UBA9160 > JAFDET01 > JAFDET01. The sequence goes on along the minus strand of JANQFA010000249.1, from coordinate 11,783 downwards.
CTCCATCAGCCGCCGCGAGAGCCCGGCCAGCTCGGCGACCTCGCCCGGGCCGGCACCCTCGCCCGAGGGCAGGAAGTGGGTGATCGACCCGGTCAGCTCGAGGCGCAGGCCGCAGAAGATCCCGGCCGCCGCAACCAGGGCGAGAGCCAGCGCGCGCACGCGGGACTCGCTCACGGCGCCGGGGCAGGGGCTCCGAAGAGCGCGCGCTCCTCTTCGGGCGCGAAACGCACGCCCACCTCCACGTCGTGGAACTCGCTCACCGTGCGGTCCCCGCCGGCCTCGAAACGCTCCATGCGCTGCACGCGCGCGCCGCGCCCGGACACCGCGATCGCCTCCACGAAGCGGCGCAGGAGCCTCGAGCGCGGCACCAGCCGGAGCTTCCAGCCGTTCTCCTGCGTCGACGAGAAGGCCACCTCGTAGCGCGCGCGCAGGGCCTCGAGATCCCCGCGCAGGACGACGGCGAGCCCTTCGACGAAGGCGCGCGCGATCTCGCTGTCGGCGATCGAGACACGCTCTTCGCCGGTGGCGTCGGCAATCACGACCTCGTCGCCGCGAACCATGACGCGGCCGGGAACCGGGCGCTCCGCGTGGCGCGCCAGGCGGTCCGGGGGCGCGAAGTAGAGCCGACCCTCCTCCTCGAGGGGCCGGGTGAGGAGCGACAGGTGCTTGCGTTCCTCGTAGCGCGCGCGCACGCCGCCCGCCCCGGCGAGGGCGGCCATCACCGCCTCCAGGTCCGGGGCCGAATCGGCCGGCGCGGCGGGCGCCGCGAGCAGCGCGCTCAGCAGGACGAGAATGCAGCGCACGGCAGCGACCCGGCCCGGTGCAGCGCCAGGACGCGCGCCAGGTCGGCGTCCTGCGGACGGTCCTCGCGCAACACCGGCACCTCGGCCCGCACGGCCGCGTGGATGGCACGGCTGCGCGCCGATCCCGCCGCCGGCCCGCGCAGGTCCGCCGCCTGCGCCGCGGCCAGGACAGCGATCGCCGCGACCGTCTCGGACAGCTCCACCACGCGCAGGCAGTCCCGCGCGGCGATCGTACCCATGCTCACCTTGTCCTGATTGTGGCCCTCGGTGCTCCTGCTGAAGGACGCAGCCGGGAGGGTGAGCTTGAGAGCCTCGGCGGTCAGGGCGGAGGCGCTGATCTGCATGGCCTTGAAGCCGTGGTGGGCGAAGCGCGCCTCGCCTTCGAGCCCGACCAGGTTCTCCGGAAGCCCGTCGTTCGTCTCGGGCGTGCACAGGATGGAGAGCTGGCGGTCGAGGAGATCCGCCACCCCGGCCACCGCGCTCTTCAGCGCGTCCATGGCGAACGCGACGTGTCCGCCGTAGAAGTTGCCGCCGTGCAGGACGTCTCCGGAGCCCGGGTCGATCATCGGGTTGTCGTCGACACCGAAGAGCTCCACCTCGAGCATGCGCCGGAGCGCGCCGAGCGCGTCGACCAGGACGCCGATCACGTGGGGCGCGCAGCGGATCGAGTAGCGGTCCTGGAGGCGGGCCACCGGGCGGGCGGGCGCATCGGATGCCAGGTGCTCGCGGATCCAGGCCGCCGCGCGCTGGGAGCCCGGGTGGGGCTTCAGCTCGAAGATGCGCGCATCGAAGTGCTCCGGATTCCCGTGTACTGCCTCGCTCACCATCGCCGTGACCGCCGCCGCGAGCGGTGCCAGGGCCGCGGCACGATCGAACGCGAGGCAGGCGAGCCCGGTCATGGCGCTGGTACCGTTCATCACGGCGAGCGTCTCGCGAGGCTCGAGGGCGAGCGGCTTCAGGCCGAGGGCGGTCCACGCGTCGCTGGCCGCCACCACCTCCCCGCGCAAGGTGACCTCGCGCTCGCCCGCCAGCGCGGCCGCCAGGTAGGACAGGGGCGTCAGGTCGCCGCTCGCCCCCACCGAGCCCTCGGCGGGGATGCGCGGCAACACACGCTCCTGGAGCATGCGCCCGAGACGCTCGACCAGGGTGAAGCGCACACCCGAGCAGCCGCGCGCCAGGGTGGCGAGCCGCGCGGCCACCACTGCGGCCGCCTCCTCCTCGTCGAGGATGCGGCCGGTGCCGACCCCGTGGAGGCGCATCAGGCTGGTGGCCAGGCCGACGCGCTGGGCCTCGGGAATCGCGGTACCCACCGAGGCTCCGACTCCGGTGGTGACGCCGTAGACGCGCGAGCCGGGCGTGGCCAGGCGCTCGGCGAGCTGCTCGCGAGACAGCTCGAAGCGCGCGCGCCATTCCGGCTCGTCGGACAGGACGGCGCGCGCCGTGCCGCGGGCCACGGCGACCACGTCGGCGATGCCGACGGGGTCCGGGCCGAATACCACGCGACGCGGCGTCTCCGAGCCGTCCCGGGTCTCACCGGAGGCCCGGGACGCAGCGCGATCTTCGACAGGGTCCGCTCTCATAACCCTGCCTGTTGTATCATTTTCCTCTGGCCGGATCAGATCCACCGCGATCGCGTCCGGGTTGCTTCCCGCGGGGATCGGAGTTCTGTTGCGCCTCGTCCGGACCAGCCTCGCCTATCTGAGCTTCGGGACCGGGGCGCTCGTCCTGGCGGCGACCGCCGTCCCCTGGATGCGCTGGCGACACCGGGCCGACCCCGAGGCCGCCGAGCGCGCCGTCCAGGGCGCGATCCAGCGGGCCTGTCTGGGCTGGATCCGATTCCTGCGCGCGATCGACGTGGGCAGGGTGCGCTGCACGCAGCCCGAGCGACTGGCGCAGCCCGGCAACCTGGTCGTGGCCAACCACCCCACCCGGATCGACGCGGTCGCGGCCCTGGCGTTCATGCCGCAGGCGGACCTGCTGGTGAAGAGCCGCTACTTCGACAACCCCTTCCTGCGCGCCCTGGTCCGGGCCGCCGGCTATGTGGAGAGCACCGGCGGCGACGCCGAGTTGGAGGCCTGCGCCGAGCGACTGGTGCGGGGCCGTTCGTTCATCATCTTTCCCGAGGGAACCCGCTCTCCGGCCGAAGGGCTCGAGCCGCTGCGACGCGGCGCCGCCCACGTGGCGCTGCGCGCCGGCTGCGACGTCCTGCCGGTGACCCTCCACTGCAGCCCGCCCGTCCTCAAGCGCGGCCAGCCCTGGTGGCGCCTGCCCCCCTTCGAGCTGACCCTCGAGGTGGGCGAGCCCATCCGCGTGAAGGACGTCCTGCAGGCGGCCGGCGCTCCGGAGACGCGTGGTCTCTCGGCCCGTGCATTGACGGCCGCGATGCGCGACACCTTCGAGGTCGCGATCGAACGAGGGATGCCGAGTGCCTGAGCTGGTGGAGCTACAGCAGGAGCTGAAGAAGCTGATCGTCGAGAGCCTGGGGCTGGAGGATGTCCGACCCGAGGACATCCGCACGAGCGATCCGCTCTTCGTCGAGGGACTCGGGCTCGACTCGATCGACGCCCTGGAGATCTCGATGGTGGTCGAGGAGCGCTACGGCGTCGCCTTCGGCGAGGACCCGGACCGGAACCGCGAGATCTTCCAGTCGGTGGAGACCCTGGCCGCGTTCGTCGCGGAGAACCGCACCGACCGGACAGGCTAGCGATGGCATCCTCATCCCAGGACGAGGTCTTCGAGCTCGTGACCGGGATCCTGCGCGCCGAGTTCGAGCTGGATTCGTCGAAGCTGGTGCTCGACGCGCGGGTCCAGGAGGACCTCGACCTGGACAGCATCGACGCGGTCGACCTGATGGCCCGCCTCGAGGAGGAGACGGGCCTCGTAGTCGAGGACGAGGAGCTCGCGAGAATCCGCACCCTGGCAGACGTCGTGCGAGTGGTCCGGTCGGGACTCGACCGGGCGGCCGCCGCAGGCTGAGGAGCGACCGCGATGTCCTCGCTGTACCGGCTCCTCGAGGAGGAGCGCGATCCGACGTCGCCGGTAGCGTGGCGCTGGGACGCCGACGCCGGTCGCGACGTGCTCCTCACCTGGAACGACTTCCGCGGCCACGTGGCCGCGGCCCGCGCGCGCGTGGCGGCGGGGCCGCCGGGAAGCTGGACCGTCGTGGCACCCGACGCCTATGCCATGGCTGTCGCGCTGTTCTCGCTCTGGACCGAAGGCCGCAGCGCGGTGTCGCCCCCCAATCTCCAGCCCGAGACCCTGGTCGACCTGGAGAGCCGCAGCGCCGGACTGCTCGACGACGCAGGGTACGGGACGGGCTCCGACCCGGGGGCGGCGCCCGGCGCTCTCGAGCCCGACGCCGAGGTGCTCGAGCTCTTCACGTCGGGGAGCACCGGCGACGGGAAGGCGGTGACCAAGCGCCTGCGTCACCTGGACGACGAGGTACGGGTGCTGGAGGAGGTCTGGGGCGCGGAGCTGGGGGGCGCCTGCGTCTTCTCCACCGCCTCGCACTACCACCTCTACGGCCTCCTCTTCGGGGTGCTGTGGCCGCTCGCCGCCGGGCGGCCCTTCCACGCCGACCATCTCCTGCGCGGAGCCGAGCTGGCGCCGCGCATGCGCGCCCGCGGCAGGGTGGCACTGGCCGCCGTCCCCGCCCATCTGCGCCGGCTCGCCCAGCAACGCGACACCGCATCCCTGCGCGCCCACGTCGAGACGGTCTTCTCGTCGGGCGGCCTGCTGCCGACGACCACCGCCCACCACCTGGCCTCGCTGCTGGGCCACGCTCCGGTCGAGGTCTTCGGCTCCACCGAGACGGGCGGCGTGGCCTGGCGACGCCAGGAGCCGGACGTCGAGGAGGCCCCGTGGACGCCCCTTCCGGGCGTCTCGTTGGATCGCGACCCCGCACTCGGTACCGCCCGGGTGCGATCGCCGTTCGTCAGCGTGGGCGACGGAGGCACGGGCTTCGCGATGGGCGACCGCATCGCCTTCCTCGGCGAGGTCGGGGGTCGCTTCCAGCTGCAGGGACGCATGGACCGGGTGGCGAAGGTCGGCGAGAAGCGTCTCGACCTGGCGGCGATGGAGTCGGACCTGCGCGGACATCCGCTCCTGGACGACGTGGCCCTCGTGGCGCTCGACCGTGTGGCCGCCGTCTGCGTGCCGTCGACACGCGGCCGCGCCCTGCTCGAGAGCGAGGGGCGGCGGGCGTTCGGCCGCGCGCTGGCGGAGGACCTGGCCACGCGCTGGGATCCCGTCCTGGTTCCTCGGACCTGGCGCAACGTCGAACGCCTCCCCGAGAACCCGCAGGGCAAGATCACGGTCGACGCCCTGCGCGCCCTCTTCCGCGACGGCGGGGCGGGCGATGCCCAGGAGGACCGGCCGCAGCTCGACGAGCCGGAGCTCCGCACCGCCACCAGCCTGGAACGGGGCGGCCGGGTACCTGCGGACCTGTCGATCCTCGCCGGGCACTTCCCGGGCCACCCGGTCGTTCCCGGCGTGCTGCAGACGGACTGGGCCCTCGAGCTGGCCGCCGATCTCCTGGGCGGCGCACCTCGGGTGCAGGAGATCCGCATCCTCAAGTTCCGGGCGCCCCTCGGCCCCGGGGACCGCTTCCGCATCCGGGTCTGGCTGGACGGCGACGGAGACCTGCACTTCCGGCTCTGGGGCTCCGACCACGAGCACGCCTCCGGCCGCGTGGCCCTGGCAGGTGGACGGTGATGACGGAACCCACGCCGCGGGTACGCGGGGGGACCCCCCGGCATACGGCCCTGGCGGACGGCCGGTGAAGCCCTGCGCCGTCATCCCGTGCTTCGACCACGGCGACACCGTAGGAGCCGTCGTCGACGGGCTGGCGGCGCTGGAGATCGAGCTCCCCTGCCTGATCGTCGACGACGGCAGCGGTGCGGAGACCCGGGAGCGCATCGAGCGCGTGCGCGAGAGGCACGCCTTCGTCTCGGTCGAGCGCCACGCAGAGAACCGCGGCCGCGGCGCGGCGCTGGAGACCGCCTACCGGAGCGCCTTCACCCAGGGCTTCAGCCACGCGGTACAGCTCGACGCCGACGGCCAGCACGACGCGGCCGACGTCCCGCGCCTGCTCGAGGCCGCCGCGACGGATCCGCAGGCCCTCGTCCTGGGCGAGCCGATCTTCGACGACAGTGCTCCGCGGGCGCGCCTCTGGGGGCGCAAGCTCTCCCAGGGGATCGTCTGGCTTCAGACCCTGTCCTTCGCCGTGCACGATCCGCTGTGCGGATTCCGCTGCGTCCCGCTGGAACGCGCGGTGCAGGTGCTGGACGCAGCGCGCCTGGGACGTCGCATGGACTTCGATCCGGAGCTCATCGTGCGCATGGTGCGCGCGGGCGCGCCCGTCAGGAACGTGCCGACCCGCGTCCGCTATCTCGAGGGCGGGCTCTCCCACTTCCACATGCTGGACGACAACCTGCGCATCGCCTGGGCCTATGCGCGCCTGGCCCTGGACGGCCTGCTGGGACGCGGCTCGTGAGCGAGGGCGGCGAGCGCCCCGTCTGGACCACCCGCGCCGAGCGCGGCTCGCTCTTCGCGATCCGGCTCGTCGTCGGCATCTACAAGATCTTCGGCCCGCGCGTCGTGGGGATCCTCCTCTACCCGATCGCAGCCTACTTCTGGCTGGTCGCGGGTCCGGCGCGGCGCGCCTCGCAGGCCTACCTGGAGCGGGTACGCGCCTTCCACGGCGAAGACACCGTGGGCAGCGGTCGGCTCTGGACGTTCCGCCACGTCCACCGCTTCTCCGAGTTCATCCTCGACCGCATGTGCTTCTGGACCGGTCGCTACGAGAGCTTCGACGTGGTGGTGCACGGGGAAGAGGAGGTGCGCGCCCTCCTGGCCGAAGGGCGCGGCGCCATGGTGCTGGGCGCCCACCTGGGGAGCTTCGACGTGCTGCGCGTCATGGCGCGCGAGGAGGGCGTGCGCGTCAACGTGGTGATGTTCACGGCCAACGCCGAGCGCATCCGGCACATGCTCGAGGCGCTCGACCCGGAGAGCAGCATGCGGGTCATCGAGGTGGACCCGACCTCGGTGCGTGCCGCGTTCGAGATCAAGGCCTGCGTGGACCGGGGCGAGATGGTGGCGCTGCTGGGCGACCGGGTGCTCCCGGGCGGGCGCGGCCGGGTGGCCCACGCCTCCTTCCTGGGAGCGCCGGCGCCCTTCCCGGAGGGCCCGTTCCTGATCCCCATCCTGCTGCGCCTGCCCGTCGTCCTCGGCCTGGCGATCAAGGAGGGCCGCCGGCGCTACCACCTCCATCTCGAGGTGCTGAGCCGCGGCGAGCGGGTCCCCCCCTCCGAGCGCGAGACGGTCCTGCGCAAGCGCATCGAGGACTTCGCCGGGCGCCTGGAGCACTTCGTCGGGGTGGCCCCGCTGCAGTGGTTCAACTTCTACGACTTCTGGGGAGGCGAGGCCGATGGCTGACCCGGACGCGCTGCCGCCCCTTCGTGACGTGATGCCCCACCGCGACCGCGCCCTCCTCCTGGAGCGGGTCGTCGAGCACGGCGACGAGGCCACCACCTGCAGCGTGGAGATCGGCCCGCACACCTGGCTGCGCCGCTCCGACGGCAGCGTGCCCTCCTGGGTGGGCGTCGAGTACATGGCCCAGTGCATCGCGGCGCACGAGGCCTACCTGGCGCTCGCGGCGGGACGCACCCTGGAGCCGGGCTTCCTGGTGCGCGCGCGCTCGGTGCAGGTGCGACGCGGCGCATTCGAGGACGGCGAGGAGCTGCGCGTGCGCGCCTCGCGCCTGCGCGGCCGACCCGGCCTCGGCGCCCTCACCTACCGCTGCGAGATCCGCAGCACCGAAGGGCCCGAGGAGGGACGCCTCCTCCTGGAGGGCACGCTCAGCGTCGCGCTCCTCGCAGAGGATCCCGCCCCGCGCGTATACTCCGCCCCATGACCCGCGCGCGCCGCGTCGTCGTCACCGGCATGGCCGGGCTCTCGCCACTGGGAAACGACTGGAAGCCGGTGCGCTCGGCGCTTCGCGAGGGACGCAGCGGAATCGCGCGGATCCCGGACTGGGACGAGATCGACGGGCTCTCCACCCGGATCGGCGGGCTGGTGGAGCTCGCGCCACCGGAGGCTTGGCCGCGCAAGAAGACCCGCACCATGGGCCGCGTGGCGCTCCTCGCCACGCGCGCCACCGAGCTGGCCCTGCAGGACGCCGGACTCCTCGGAAGCCCGCTTCTCGGCGGCGGGCGCATCGGCGTGGCCTACGGCTCGGCGTCGGGCAGCAAGGACGCTCTCGACCGCTACTCGAGCGCCCTGCACACCCACAAGCGCATGCGGGGCATCGCCGCGTCCGACTTCCACAAGCTCTCGGGCCACACCTGCAGCGCCAACCTGGCCCAGTTCTTCGAGGTGCGCGGACGTCAGATCGCCACGCCGACGGCCTGCGTCGCCGGCGCCCAGGCGGTCGGCTACGCCTACGAGGCGATCCGCTTCGGCCGCCAGGAGGCGATGATCGCCGGCGGCGCCGAGGAGCTCTCGATCAAGGACGTGGCGGTCTTCGACGTGATGCGCGCGAGCTCCACGCGGAACGACGACCCGGCTCACGCCTCGCGGCCCTTCGACGCCACCCGCGACGGGGTGGTGCTGGCCGAGGGCGCCGCCACCCTGGTCCTGGAGGAGCTGGACCACGCCGAGGCGCGCGGCGCCGAGCCGCTGGCCGAGATCGTGGGCTTCGGAACCAACTCCGACGGCGCCCACATGACGCGACCCGACACCGTGGGAATGCAGGGCGCCATGGAGCTGGCGCTCGCCGACGCGGAGCTTCCGCCCGGCGCGATCGACTGGGTCAACGCCCACGGCACCGCCACCGACCAGGGCGACGTGGCGGAGAGCCAGGCGGTCTGGCGCCTGCTCGGAGACGGCGTTCCCACCAGCTCGCTCAAGGGCCACTTCGGCCACGCCCTCGGCGCCTGCGGCCCCCTCGAGCTGTGGATGGGGATCGCCATGCTGCGCGAGGGCTGGGCGGCGCCCACCCTGAACCTGGAGCGCGTCGACGAGCGCTGCGGCGACCTGGACTACATCCGCACCGCGCCCCGGCCGCTCGACATCGAGCACATGATCACCAACAACTTCGCCTTCGGCGGAGTCAACACGTCGCTGGTGGTGCGGCGTTGGGGGGACAGGGGATGACGATGCGATCGCTGACTCTGGGAACGGTGCTGGCCGTGGCGTTCTCCTTCGCGTGGCTGGGGGCGCCGGGCGAGGCCGTGGCCCAGGCCAAGACCGTCAAGTGCCGGATGACCTACGACGTCTCGGGCTGGTCGATCATCTACCGGCGGCAGACCGGAACGGGCAAGGTGACCTGCTCCAACGGCCAGACCGCGAACGTGCGCATCAGCACCCACGGCGGTGGCGCCACCTTCGGAACCAGCACCGCCGACGGCGGGCGCGGCACCTTCGCAGCGGTGCGCGACATCTCGGACGTCTACGGCGGCTACTTCGAGGTGGCGGCCCACGGTGCCGCGGGCGCCGGGGGCGACGCGCGCGCGATGTTCAACGGAAGGACCAGCCTGTCACTCGCCGGCAGCGGTGGCGGGATCGGGTTCGGCGTCGCGTTCGGCTACTTCGGGATCCACAAGCCCTAGCCTCAGGATCCGATCGACCGGAACGCCCTTGCGCACGCGCGTGCGTCCGGTCGGCTCCACGATCTCGATCCGGTCGATGCGGGTGGCGTCGCCGAGACCGAAGTGGACGCGCGGAGAGCCGGACGAGAGGAACCCGCTGCCGGCCCGAACGCTGCGCACCTGGGTCCGGCCGCCGGCCTCGAGACGCACCCGGCTGCCGATCGGCAGGCCGTCGAGGACCACCCAGTGGGCGTCGGATCCGCGCGGGCCCCGGTTGCGCAGGATCCCGGCGGCGCTGCGGTAGTTGCGCAGCACCAGGTCGAGGCGGCCATCGCCGTCGAGATCGGCGACGGCCATCCCGCGCCCGTCCTCGACGCGATCGCTCCCCGTGACCCAGCCCACCTCGACGAAGCGGCCGTCGCCCTCGTTGCGGAAGAGGACGTTCCGCTCGTAGCCGTTCAGGCTGTTGTGTCCGATGTCGAGGAAGGAGCCCTCTGCGTCGCTGGAGCGCCGACCGACGCCCTCGAACATCTCCAGTCAGAGGTCGTCCTCGACCGGACCCGAGACGAAGCCGTTGACCGCGTAGAGGTCGAGGTCGCCGTCGTTGTCGTAGTCGAAGAACTCCGTGGACCACGCCCACTGGGCATCCCGCACGCCCGCCGCGTCGGACACGTCGCTGAAGGTGCCGTCGCCCTCGTTGCGGTAGAGGGTGCTGCCGCGGGTCAGGCGCTCGATGAACTGGTGGCTGCGCCGGTCGACCTCCGGGGTGAAGGGCCGCAGGAGACGCGCCCACCAGGGCAGGGGCGCGGGGAAGTCGGGATGGAAGAGAGCCCAGGCCGAGTTGGCGCGCATCCCCGCGACGTAGAGATCGGGATCGCCGTCGCCGTCGTAGTCGCCCCAGGCCACCCCCATCCCGGAGCCGCCGTCTGCGGTGCCGCTCTCTGCCGCGCGGTCGCTGAAGGTGCCGTCGCCCTCGTTTCGGTAGAGGCGGTTGCTCCCGAACTCGTTGGCCACGTACAGATCGGGCCAGCCGTCTCCATCGTAGTCGGCCCAGCCCGCCGCCAGATCCCAGCCGGGGCTCGCCACGCCGGCCGCCCGCGCCACGTCGCGGAAGGTCCCGTCGCCCTGGTTCTGGAGGAGCGCCCCCGGCGTACCGTTCAGCGCATCCCAGCTCGGGCTGGGGAAGGCCGACTCGTGGTCGCCCCCGCCGACCACGTAGACGTCGGGATCGCCGTCGCGGTCGTAGTCGGCGACCAGCGGCATGACGCTCCAGGTCCGCTGCGGGATCCCCGCGGCGTCGCTGACATCCACGAAGCGCAGCTCGCCGGTGCCCGGGGCGCCGACGTTGCGGAAGAGCCGGTCGCCGCCGGCGACCGCCGCCACGAAGAGGTCGCGGCGACCGTCCCCGTCGTAGTCGAACAGGACCACCCCGCTGGCAGCCGCAGGGTAGGGGCTGGGCAGGCCGGAGCCGGCGGTCGCGTCGCGGAAGGTGCCGTCGCAGAGGCTCCGGTGCAGGGTCAGCCGCGGGCTCCCCGCCAGGACGAGGTCCTCGCAGCCGTCCCCATCCAGGTCGGCCACCGCGACCCCCGAGCCCTGCAGGACGGGATTGTCGCGCTCGCCCCCGAAGAGGCGGAAGGGGGGCGAGGCGTCGTTGGCGTGGACCTCGCGGACTCCGGCCGAAGCGGTGCGCCAGTCGAAGCGCGGCCGGCGGCGCTCGACCGTGCTCTTCCGGTCGACCCTCTCCTCGGTGATCTCCCAGAACGGGTCGTAGAAGCGCACCCGCAGCCGCCGGCTCTCCTCGAGCTGGACCAGCTCGCCGCCCGGCCCGCGGCCGCGCACCAGCAGGCGCACGCTCGCGGGGAAGCCCGCCTCGCTCTCGCGATCCCAGCCCACACGGTCGATACGTAGGTCGGCGCGGTCGATCTCGGGAATCCCGTCCAGGATGGCGCGGTAGCGGGCGACGGCCTCGGCACGCAGCGGCTTGGCGTAGAAGCGCCCGATCCCGTGCAGATCCCGCTCGGCGAGCATCTCCGGGATGTGGGCGTGCAGCATCGAGTTCAGGGGATCGATCCGCCCCTCGCGGACCTCCTCCCACGTCACCGCACCGGACGGCGCTGCGACCAGAAGGAGAATCACGCATGTCTCGAGCCCGACCCGGAGCCGCCCCACCCGATCTCGGTAGCAGAATCTTGGATTGTGTTCCGACGATTGTGCCTGGCACGGGGCTTGCCCCTCTGCCGGTGATGGCCCGGCGTCCTGGCTTCTTCCATCCACCCCACTGCCCCAACCGCAAGTGCCGTTTCCACGCGGATCCGGCCGGTTGGCCCTGGAAGCGGGCGGGCTTCTATGGCCGCCAGGCCGTCCCCCGCCGCATCCAGCGGTACCGCTGTAC
>JANQFA010000127.1 GCA_028278065.1 Myxococcota bacterium | reverse complement strand
GGGGACCTGCGCCACAGGCCGAGACCGCGCGATCGTCGCGCCGATCAGTGGCTCACGCGCCACGGGTCCCATGCGTCGGTCACCGGCGGCAAGGCCTCGCGGTCGCCGAAGACCTCGCCCGAGAGGATCGGGCTCAGGAGGTCGCTTTCGAGGACCGCCCCGGCCGCCGTCACGCCTCCGCGCAGGACGCCCGCGATTCCCGGACCCGACGGCGTGCTGGCCCCGCACAGGTAGAGGCCCGGGATCTCGGTGCCCGGCCCCACCCGAAGCGGCCCCGCCTGGCTGCACGAGAACTCGATCCCGTACGACGTGCCGCCGGTCGAGCGGGTGAAGCGCTCCTGGCTGATCGGCGTCGCCGCCTCCTCCCAGACGATGTGCTCGCGGATGTCCGGGATCACGTCCTGCGCCTGATCGATGAGGCGGTCGGTGACGGCCTGCTTGCGGCGCCGGTACTCCGGATCCCGGTGGTAGCGGCCGCCGTCGGCGGGACCGACCTCCACGCCGAAGGTCGCGTAGTCGCGCGGCGCCAGGGTCATGATCTGCAGGTTGGTGCAACCGCGGGGCGCGATCTGGGCCGTGACGGGGTCCTTGAGGCTGGCCGTCGTCACGTAGCACATGTCGCTCTCGGGAATCCGACCCTCGTCGAGTGCGTCGTAGACACCCTCGATGTCGTAGTCGCCCCAGATGAAGTGGTTCGAGTTGGGCATGCCGCGCTCGGCCAGATCGACGTCCAGGCCCAGGTAGACACAGAAGAGAGGCACGGCCATCTTCAGGGAGCGTATGCGCTCGACCGTCTCCGGCGCCAGATGCGACTCGCCGACCAGCTCGAAGAACGTCCGCTTCAGGTCCGCGTTCGAGACTACGATCGGCGCGTCGATCCGCTGCCCCGCGCGCGTCCGGCGCCCCGCGACGACGCCGGCCACACGCCCGTTCTCCACGCGGATCTCGCGCACCGGGCAGTTGGTGCGCACCTCGCCGCCGTAGGCACGGATCGCCTCGATCAGGCGTGCCGCGATCACCTGCCCGCCGCCTTCGGGGTAGTAGGCTCCGCGCAGGAAGTGGTCCGTGAGGCCGGAGGCCAGGGCGACCGGCGTCTCCGAAGGGCGCACCGCGTAGCAGCCCTGCTCGCCGAGCAGCACGCCGACCGCGCGCTCGGAGAGCTTGAACTCCTCGAAGAGCTGGGTGACGGGGCGCAGTCCCCACTGCAGGAAGACCGGCGCGCGCTCCGCCAGGTCGCCCATCTGAAGCTCGTTCCGCCCGAGCTGGTTTCCGGCGCGGGCGACGCCCTGCATCACGTCCAGCACGGCCTCGAGACCCTCGCGCTCTGCGGGGAAGGTCTCCAGGAGCCGAGCCCGGTACTTCTCCCAGCTCGCGGGGATACGGAAGGTCAGGTCCGGAAAGTGCAGGGTCGAGTAGCCGTCGGGATCGAGGGGGCGGAAGACGACGCGCTCGGCGAGTCCCACGCCGTTCAGCACCGCGGTGATGACACCGTCCCGGCCACACTCTCCGATGTAGTGGATGCCGACATCGAACTCCCACTCCTGGCCCTTGTGCTTGCGGCGAAAGACCTGGGAGTTGCCGCCCGCCACGTAGTGACCTTCGAGGACCACGGTGCGCTTCCCCGCCGCGCACAGGTAGGCCGCACAGGCGAGCCCGCCCAGGCCGGATCCGATCACCACCGCGTCCCACGACTCCGACTCGGCGCCCATCGCTGCTCCCCGTTTCCCCCGACTTCGGGTGTAGCGAAACACCCGGCGATCGAGGATGGGGCGTTGTGTCGCATCGCGCGGATGGCGCCGCCAGTCGGGTCCTCTACCCGGTCAGGGCGTGTACCAGATCGGCGACGTGTAGGCGCGATCCTGGACCGTGGCCGGCACGTTCGCCGGGCGCTCGATACGGAAGAACGCGGCGTCGTAGGTCGTCCAACGCGGTGTGGGGATCTCGAGCACGCGCACGTAGTAGAAGGCCGCCTGCCGGGGATCGAAGTCGGGGTCGGTCCAATGGGCCGCCAGCACGGGATCGCCGATGGCGTTGGTCCACCGCGCGTTCTCCACGTCCACGGTGCTCCCGACCGGCTTCCGGCAACGACCGTCCGGGCCGATCTCGCGCCCGTCCGAGACGGCCACGTCGTAGATGCGTTCGTGGGTCTCGCCCCCTGCGTCGACCCAGCCCTTGATGACCTGGACCCGGTCCAGGTTGGCCCAGTCGGGATCGCGCAGGGCGCGGATCAGGAAGCGCGGCGCCTTGCCGGAAGGGGCCTTCGCGAGATCGCCGCCCATGGGTACGCCCCCACCGTAGCCGATCGCGGCGAAGTCGGCGGCGTGGAGGTCGTCCGACGTGAAGTCCCAGCCGCCGAAGACGCGTACCCGGATCCGCGTTCCCGTCGTCGCGTAGACCTCCTTGCGGATCATCGCGTCGAAGAGCGCAGCGCGCGTGTTCTCGCGGGCCCACACGGCCATCAGGCCCGAGGCGACCTCCTGGGAGGTCAAGATCCGCAGCTTCGGATCGTCGGCGGGGATCACCTCGCGATCGTGCCGCTTCGCGGAGGGCTCCGTGTGCGCGTACTTGCCGAAGTAGTTCTCCTCGCGCGAGGTGGGGATTCCCGTGTGGACGTCCGTCGCGCCGACCAGTCCGAACTTGAACGGGTTGGCGCCGAGCTTGCGACCGAGAGCCAGGCCGAGCTTCAAGGCAGAACGTGCGTACTCGTACTGGAGCATCCCGTCTTCCTTGGGCGCCGAACCGTCGATGTTGGCCACGTCCCAGCTCTCGAAGTCCGCGAACTCGTCCTCGGGCGACAAGAGCGGATGGGTCTCCTCGTCGCCCTTGATCTGGGTCATCTCGTGCAGCGGCTCCCAGCGCGCCCGCTGCTCGGCGTACGCCCGGTCGAGCGGGGCTCCGGAGCGCTTCCGGTCCGAGAACATCTGGCCGTTGCTCAGGTTGCCGTTGTGGGGCAGAGCGAAGACCCGTCCACCCGTCTGCTTCTCGTAGGCGGCCATGTACTCCCAGAGATCCTCCGGATCCTCGCTGTCGAAGAGCGAGAAGGGCAGGGTCCGGCTCGTCCGATCCGCGCCGTCCCCGAAGAGCACCACCCGGTGCAGGTTGTCGCCGCCCGGGGTGGAGCTCCACTCGAACCCGGCCAGCGTGGTGAAGCGACCCGGGTCGTCGTACCGGTCGGCCACCTTCACGAACTCCTGCCAGGTCGAGCGTGCCAGCTCGTCGCTGCCGAGGGGGTTCCTGGCCGACGTCCCGACCCGGACGATCTCCCGGAAGGCCTCGATCCGACCTTCGGGACCCCCGTTGAAGAGATCGTGGATCTTCTTGCCCCAGGGATCGGCCAGGAGCCGCGGATCGGACGCAGCGATGCCCGGCACCATGCCGTTGAATTCCGCGTGATCCGTGATCGCCAGGAAGTCCAGCGGGCGGAGGAGCTGGACCGGCTGACCGGTGTTCGAGACGATCTCCTCGCCCCGCGCCACGCGGAAGGCGTCGTGCCAGTCGATCGAAGTCCCGATCAGGCCCGCATCGAACGACACCCGTGTGTGGAAGTGGGTGTCGCCGAAGAAGACCCGGTCCGGGTGGTCGCGTCCCGCGTAGGGCGAGTAGACCTCTGCGGTGCCCGCCTTCTTCTCGACCAGGTCGTCCGCGGTGACCTCGCCCGCCTCCTGGGGCGAGGCGAGGGCGCGAGCGGAAACGGAGCACAGACAGAATACGAGAAGAAGACGCCAACCGATCGAAGGCATGCAGGTCTCCCAGGGTGGTGGTGCCGCGAGGCTAACACCTGAACGGGTCGAGCCCACTAGCGCGCGTCCCGCGCCGCCTCCAGCGCGCTCCAGCAGGCGCTGTGCCCGTCGGCGGCGAGTCCGCGACCGAGCAGGCGCTCGAAGGGCATGCGCACGGCGTTCACGCCCTGGCGCACCAGGCCGCGGATCGGCCCGCCCGGGCGCAGGCGCGTGCGGAAGTCGGTGAGCGTGCCCTCCGCCACCACCGGGACGGCGAGACCCAGGACCTGGATCTGCTTCGGGCGCGGACGGAACTCGAAGCGGAGATCCCGGGTGCCGAAATCCACGTGGCCGGCGCCGTGGATCTGGAGGTCCGTGGTGTCGATCAGGAGGGCGCGGCTCTCCAGGAACCCCGCTTCGATCCCGAAGGCCCCGACCATGCAGTTGACGCGCGAGCGAGAGACCGGGTTCAGCAGGCGGATGGTCGCGTTCAGCAGGTTGAGGCCCCAGAAGTTGAAGGCGGTTGCGCTCATGTCCTCGGGAACGGCGGCGAACTCGATCCAGCCGTCGGCCCCCGGCGCAAGGCTCGCGAGATCGGGTCCGCGGGCGCGGACGTCGACATCGAGGTCGACCCGCCCGCGGGTGCGCGCCTCGGGATTGATGCGCCGGGCCAGGATGCCGTAGTCGAACCTCTCGAGCTGCGCGCGAAACGCCGTCTGCACCTCGTCGGGTCCGGGCTCCACCTGGAGCGCGACGATCACCTCGCCGCCCGGAACGCCGAGCTGCAGCGGATCGACGACCAGGCGACCATCCCGAACCGTGGCTTGCAAGCGACCGCGACCCAGGGAGTCCGCGCCCGACCGCACCTCCCCCACCTCCACGCGCAGCTCCGCGTCGAAGCCCTGCAGCACGGTGTGACTCAGAATCGGATCGACCGGCTCCGTTGCCGCGCCTCCTCCGGTGTCCCGAGGCCGGCCACCTCGGGAGGGCGACCAGCCGTCGTACTCGAAGTCCGCCAGCTGGATCTGCGCGGCCTCCAACGACACCGACGCGGCCGGACGACGACCGGTCGCATCGATGCGGACGTCCCCGGAGACCTGGGTCTCCCGGACCCGCACGTCGACCGTCGTCGCGTAGGCCTTGCCCCGGTGCCCGCGCGCCACTCCCCTGATCGCGTAGGGACCGAACGGTGGAAGCGAGACCCCGAGCAGCGGGCCGAGGTCCGCGACGCGCTCACCCGTCAGCTCGAAAGCCACGTCGCCCTCCGCGCGCTCGACGGGAAGACGCAGCCGCAGATCCAGATCGAGCCGCGCTCCCTTCGATTCGGCGCTGGCTCGCGCCGGGAAGACCTGGTCCGGCACCGCCAGGTCGATGAGAGACGGAAGCTCCAGGCGGAGTGAGACCGGGACGGCGCGAAGCTCTCCCGAGAACTCGGACACGACGGCTCCCCCGCTCTCGGCCTGCAGCGTCACCCGCTGGAAGTCGAGCCCCGTGTCGAGGAGGTCGGCATCGACCTTCCAGTAGCCGTCTTCGGCCGTCGCCAGGAACGACGATTCCGAGAGAAGCTCACGGGTGGTGCGGCCCCGCAGCTGCAGGCCCAGGGAGAGGCGCCGCGCTCGGGCCTGGAGGTCGGATGCGAGACCGAGCGCCCGCGCCACGCGTCCGAGATCGACTTCGCCCGTCGCCAGCTGGAGCTCGGCCGTCGGCACCGCGCTGCCGAGATCCAGGTCGAGCTCTCCCCGCAGCCCGACCCCCGCGTAGCGGGCCGCGAGGGGCACGTCGTCGGCACGCCCTCCGCGCAGGCGCACCGAGAACGCGATGTCGGTCACGTCGGTCGGGTCGCCGAAGAGCCGGGCCACGCGTACGTCGAGATCCGCGCTTGCGATGCGGATCGCCTCGGGCAGGATCGGACTGTCCAGGGTCAGCCCGGGAGCGGCCGGCTCATCGGCATCCTGCTCCCCGACCAGGTTGTCGCCCAGCTCACCCGCGTCGAGCGTCGCGATGCGGAGGTCGAGCACGGGACGCGAAGAGCCGTCTCCGGCAAGCCAGGCGAGCGCGCCCTCCGCGCGGGTCCGCCCGAGCCCGAAGGAGGCGTTCGAGAGCCTGAAGCCGCGGGCTGCCAGCTCGAGGTCGCCCCTCACGTGCAGGGCGGCCGGGGCGCCCTCCGGTACGCCCAGCCACGGCGCCAGCTCTCCGACGCGGTCGGCGTCGAGCTCGAGCCGGAAGCGATGCGGTGATCCCCCGCTGGACCTGACCCCCTCGAGGCGGAGCTGGGCTCCGGCTCCGCTCCCCTCGATGCGCAGGGGCCAGGGCTCGGGCGCGAGCAGTGCCGCGAGCCGTCCACCCTCGACGTCCAGGCGGGCGGGAACACCGAGAAGCGCGCCGCTTGCCCGTCCCCGCAGCGGTCCGCCGGGCCCGACCCCCAGCCTCGCGTCTGCCACGCTGAACCCGACCGGGCGCGCCCCGGCGGCATTGCCGTAGGAGAGCGCTCCGGCGACGAGTTGCAGGTCCACCTCGGCCGCCTCGACCCACTGGCCGAGGTCCGCGCCGATGGTGTTCGCACGCACATCGAGCCGGCCGACGCGCCCCTCCACGTCCTCTCGTCCGGTCAGCCACTCCGCCAGCTCCCCGATCTCGGCATCCGACGCCTGCAGATGCAGCTCCAGCGAGGTCTCCCGGCTCTTCACGTCCAGGCGCCCGCGGCCAACGACGGGAACTCCCGCAAGGCGGCCGGAGAGCTCGAGGTCGAACGGCTCGTATGCCTGCCAGATCTCCAGGAAGTGGTCGCTGCGCAGCTTCAGCTCGTAGGCGCGTCCGTTCAGGTCCCCGCTGACGACGAGGCGCAGCGCTTCGGGCGCCAGCGAGCCGCGCAGGCTCCGTATCCCGAGCCGGTAGTCCCGATCCCGCGAGCCCTCCCTGTAGAGCGCCCGCACGTCCCGAAGCACGAGCGAGCGGATCTCGAGGGGAGCGCCCCCATCGGCCTCCGCTTCCTGCGTCGGTTCCGACACCCCGGACCCCGCTTCCTGCGTCGGTTCCGACACCCCGGACCCGCGCGCAGTCGCGAAGGCCCAGTTGTTGCGGCCACCCGCCGTCGTCTCCAGCTCGATGCGCGCACCCTCGACGGCCAGCTCGCCGATGCGCAGGTCACCGCGCAGGAGCGGCAGCAGGGCGACCTGTGCCCGGACCTCGCCCAGGTGCGCGAAGTCGTCGTCGGAGAAGCCCTCGGGGTTGCCGATCCGTACACGTCGCATGACGAGCGTGGGCCAGAACGAGAGGGTCACGCCCAGGTCGCCCCGGATTTCGAGCTCCCGCCCCAGGGCGTCGGCGGCCGTGGCCTCGAGGGACGGCCGCATCCGGTCGAGCCGGATCAGCGGGCCGTGGACGAGGACTCCGGCGACGACCAGCACCAGCACGGCGACGACGAGGAGGATGTGTCGCACCGTCAGAGCGCCTCTTCGGGGTCGGGGAGCGGCAAGGTCCCGCGAAGGCTACCGTGCAGCGGCTCGGGGACCACGCACGGCCCCCTCAACCCCTTCCATCCAGGAGATCCCCCATGGCCCGAGAAGCCGTCATCGTCGACAGCGTCCGCACCGGACTCACCAAGGCCCACCGCGGATCCTTCAACCTGACGGAGCCGGTCGACTACACCGCGCACGTGCTGCGCGAGGTGGTGGCCCGCCAGAAGAACCTGGACGCGGCCGAGGTGGAGGACGTGATCCTCGGCGTCGGGATGCCCGAGGGCTGCCAGGGCATGAACATGGGCCGCATCGCGGCGATGGCCGCCGGCTTCCCCAAGGAGGTGGCCGCAACCTCGGTCAACCGCTTCTGCTCGTCCGGCTCCCAGGCGGTGATGATGGCCGCGCACCAGATCCTCCACGAGGGGGCGGAGGTCGCCATCGGCGCCGGCGTCGAGACCATCACGATGATGCAGGACGGCACCCAGAACACCCACCGCATGGTGAACGCCACGGCCAAGGAGCGTTTCCCGGGCCTGTACTTCCCGATGGGCGTCACCGCCGAGGTGGTGGCCGAGCGCTACTCGATCTCGCGCGAGGACCAGGACGCCTACTCGCTGCAGAGCCAGCAACGCTACGCCGAGGCCGCCGACAAGGGCTGGGTCGCCCAGGAGATCGCTCCGATGAAGGTGCGCCGCGCGGTGCAGAAGAAGGGCGAGGACCCGTACGAAGAGGACTTCACCGTCGAGAAGGACGAGTGCAACCGGCCGCAGACCACCCTCGACGGGTTGGCGGGCCTGAAGCCCGTCTTCAAGCCCGCAGAGGAGGGCGGGACCGTCACCGCCGGCAACGCTTCGCAGCTCTCGGACGGCGCCTCGGCCACCCTGCTGATGTCGGCGGAGCGCGCCAAGCAGCTGGGCGTCGAGCCGCTGGGCGTCTATCGCGGCAGTGCGGTGGCGGGCTGCGGTCCCGACGAGATGGGGATCGGCCCGGTCTTCGCCGTGCCGAAGCTGCTGCAGCGGCACGGTCTCACCCTCGACGACATCGACATCGTCGAGCTGAACGAGGCCTTCGCCTCCCAGCTCCTCTACTGTCAGCGCGAGCTCGACATCCCCGACGAGAAGCTCAACCCGTGCGGCGGCTCGATCTCGATCGGCCACCCCTTCGGCATGACCGGGTCGCGCATGACCGGGCTCCTCCTCCGCCAGCTCAAGCGCCAGGGCGGCCGCTACGGCATCGTCACCATGTGCGTCGGCGGGGGCCAGGGCTTCGCCTCGCTCTTCGAGGCCTGCTGAGGCGCCAGGGCGCGGGCGGACTCGAAGCGCTGGATCGAGGCCAGGTAGTCGAGGATCCGTCCGATCGCCTCCTGGGCGACCCGCTCCGGGTTGGGCGCGTCGGCCGCCTCGTTCGAGAAGCGCTTGCCCCAGACCGGCATGTCGCGCGGTCCGTGGGCCGCCACGTCGCGACGTCCGTCGATGAAGGCCGCGAGCTCCTCGCGGGGGAGCGGCGTCCCGTAGCGCTCGGAGAGCTTCGTCAGGTCGGCGGGCGGCGTCTCCAGGGCATCCGCCACCGGACCCTTGCCGCGCCCGTCGACGCCGTGACAGCTGGCGCAGTAGGTCTGGAAGAGCTCGCGCCCCGCTGCGGCACCCGGCGACGGCCCCTGGGCCGACGCCGTGCCCGACGCCGCCAGCGTCGCGAGTCCGATTCCCGTCACAAGGGCTCGTGTCCATCCCACCACGGATCCCCTCCGCTTCACTCGCGGTCAGAATAGCCTCGCCGTGCCCGGGCCGTCAGCCGAGCTAGGCTCGTCCGGACCGGAGGGACCCCGCATGCGCCGCCTCTTGCTCGTCGTCTGGCCGCTCGTCTTCGCGACCGCCGTGTCTGCCCAGTTCATCGACGATACGCCCGACACTCCGGAGGAGAGCGCTCCGGCGCCGCCGGGTGTCGAAGCCGTGATCCCGCTCAACCAGGCGGATCCGACCTACGACCTGTGGAAGAAGCGTCGCGACGACCTCAGCGAGGGACGCGACCCCGGCCCGATCGACGTCCAGCGCTTTCCGGGCGGCATGGCCATGATGGGGATCCCGACCTTCTTCCGGATGCCCGTGGCGCTGACGCCGCAGGATCTCGCCGCAGGAGACGTCGACGTGGCCATGATCGGTGCCTACACGGACATGGGCTCGGGATCCCGCGGCGCCGCCTTCGGACCGCAGGCGTTCCGGGCGCCGCC
>JANQFA010000099.1 GCA_028278065.1 Myxococcota bacterium | reverse complement strand
TGAACCTCGTGCCGACCATGCTGCAGCGCATCTGGCGTCTGCCGGAAGAGGTGCGCAACCGCTACGACCTCTCCTGTCTGGTGAGCGTCTACTCGAGCGGCGCGGCCTGTCCCGCCTGGCTCAAGCACGCGTGGATCGACTGGCTCGGAGCGGAGCGCATCTTCGAGGCCTACGGCGGGACCGAGCGCATCGGCGGCACGATGATCAGCGGCACCGAGTGGCTCGAGCGCCCGGGCTCGGTCGGCAAGCCGACGCACGGGCGCGAGATCCGCATCCTCGACGAGGACGGCAACGACCTGCCGACGGGCGAGGTCGGCGAGGTCTTCATGATGCCGCCCGGCGGGCAGGGCTCCACCTATCGCTACGTCGGGGCAGAGGCCACGGCGACCGGCGACGGCTGGGAGTCCCTGGGCGACATGGGCTGGCTCGACGAGGAGGGCTACCTCTACCTCGTCGACCGCAAGACGGACATGATCGTGACCGGCGGGGCCAACGTGTATCCCGCCGAGGTCGAGGCCGCCCTCGACGCCTACCCCGCCGTGCGCTCGAGCGCGGTGATCGGGCTCCCCGACGACGATCTCGGCCAGGCCATCCACGCGATCGTCGATGCGCCCGGCGGGCTGGACGAAGGGGCGCTGCGTGCGCACCTGGCCGAGCACCTGGTGCGCTACAAGGTGCCGCGGACCTTCGAGTGGGTCGACGAGCCGCTGCGCGACGACGCCGGGAAGGTGCGGCGTTCCGCGCTGCGGGAAGCGCGGGTGGGGCGCGGCGCGGCGTGATCTTCCCCGCCCTGGCGCGCGATCCCCAGGGCGTCGCCCTCGGCGACGGTGTGCGGACGCGCAGCTGGGCGGAGCTGGACGACCGGGTGCGGCGCGCCGCGCGTTTCCTGCTGGACGAGGCCGGGCTGTGTCCCGGTGACCATCTGGCGCTCTTGATGGGGACCCGTCTCGAGGGCGTCGAGATGCTGCTCGCCGGCATCCTCTCGGGTCTCTGGGTGACGCCGATCAACTGGCACCTCACCGCCGAGGAGGTGGCCTACGTGGCGCGCGACTCGGGTGCGCGCCTCCTCGTGAGCGACGACGAGTTCGCTGCGACGGCGAAGAGCGTCCATGACAACGTGGTCTGTGCCGGCGACGAGCTGGAGCGGGCCCTGGCGGGGGCGAGCGACGCGCCATTCGATCCGGACGGGCCGGCCGGCGGCAACATGATCTACACGAGCGGGACGACGGGCCGTCCCAAGGGCGTGAAGCGCGCCGCAGCCCCGAGCCTGGCCGCCCTGCTCGAAGGATGGCGAGCCTACGGCCACAAGGTCGGGCTGGACGGAACGGGTGCGCACCTGGTCACGGGTCCGCTCTACCACGCGGCCCCCCTCATGTTCGCCGTCTACGACCAGGTGAACGGCGCACCCGTGCGCATCACGCCGCGCTTCAATCCTGAGGCCCTGCTCGACACCCTGCGCGAGGAGGAGATCGCCCACACCCACCTTGTGCCCACGATGTTCGTGCGCCTCCTGCGCCTGCCCGACGCCACGAAGGACCGCTTCTCGGCGCCGCGTCTCGACCTCGTGCTACACGGTGCCGCCCCGGTCTCGGTGGCGGTGAAGCGGCGCATGATCGAGTGGTGGGGCGCCGTCTTCGTGGAGTACTGGGGCGGCACGGAGGGCGGGGTCAATACCCTGGTCGACTCGGCGGAGTGGCTCGCGCACCCGGGGACCGTCGGGCGCGCGGTCGATCCGTTCGAGGTGTTCGCCGTCGACGAGGCCGGCGAGCGGAGGCCGCCCGGCGCGGAGGGCCTCCTCTACGCGCGCCACGCGAGCCTCGCGCGCCCCTTCGTCTATCACGGGGACCCGGAGAAGACGGAGTCGGCGTACCTGCCGTCCGGCGCCTTCACGCTGGGCGACGTGGGGTGCGTGGATCCGGAGGGCTTCGTGTGGCTCTCGGACCGCCGCTCCAACATGATCATCTCCGGCGGGGTCAACATCTACCCCGTCGAGATCGAGCAGGTGCTCCAGGAGCACCCCGCCGTGGCGGATGTGGGCGTCTTCGGGATTCCCGACGAGGAGTGGGGCGAGCAGGTGAAGGCCGCCATCCAGCCGGCCGCGGGCTTCGATCCGTCGTCGGAGCTGGCCGCCGAGATCCTGGAGTTCGCCCGCGAGCACCTGGCTGGCTACAAGGTGCCGCGCTCGATCGACTTCGAGAGCGAGCTGCCCCGGGACACCAGCGGGAAGCTCTACACGCGGCGCCTTCGCGACCGCTACTGGAGCGGCCGCGCTGCGAAGATCTGAGGAGGCATGTAGACTGGGCGGCCGCCCGTCGCGGTCCGGATGGATCGCGGACAGGCGCGGCGCCCGACCAGGAGGAAAGCCATGGCCCCCCGCGAGATGTCGACCCGGGAGATCTCCGACCGGATCGCGATCAACGATCTCCTGACCCGCTACACCGTGGCGATCGACAAGAAGGACTGGAAGCTGCTCGACACCTGCTTCACCCCCGACGCCGACGTGGACTACACGACCTCCGGGGGCACCAAGGGGAAGTACCCCGAGGTGCGCAAGTGGCTCGAGGGGGCACTCTCGGTCTTCCCGGTCACCATGCACTTCATCAGCAACAGCACGGTCGAGATCGACGGGGACACGGCGAAGGCTCGGACCTACGTCATCAACCCGATGGTCTTCGTGAACCCGGACGAGAGCCAGCACATCTTCACCGTGGGCGCCTACTACAACGACGATCTCGTCTACACCGATGACGGCTGGCGCATCTCCAGCCGCTTCGAGGAGCAGGCGTACCTGGAGGGCTCCCTTCCGGAGGCGCTCCAGATTCCGAGCTAGGAGTCGAGCGCCGGTGCGGATCGGAGAGATCCGGCACGGGGAGCGCACCGTTTTCGGGAAGCCCCTGGACGGCGTGCGGATCCTGGCGGCCGAGCAGATGCAGGCGCTCCCCTACGCCACCCAGCTGATGGCACACCTGGGGGCCGAGGTGCTGAAGGTGGAGCACCCGGAACGCGGCGACACCGGCCGCGCCTCGCTGCCCGCGCTCACCGATCGGGATGGCCGCCAGGTGGGAGCCACCTACCTGCGCAACAACCTGGGCAAGCGCAGCATCGCGCTCGACCTGAAGAGCGCGGACGGGCGCGAGCTCTTCCTGCGCCTGGCCGAGCGCTGTGACGTGGTGGCCGAGAACTTCAAGGCGGGCACGATGGAGCGCCTGGGCCTCGGCTACGAGGACGTGGCGGCGCGCGCCCCCGAGGTCGTCTACGTCTCGATCTCCGGCTTCGGCCAGGGCGAGTCTCCCTACCGCGACTGGCCCGCGTACGCGCCGGTGGCCGAGGCGATGGGCGGTCTGTACGAGCCCAACCGCAAGGAGGGGGCGCCGCCGCCGGTCGTGGTGGCGGGCGCCCTGGGCGACAACGCATCCGCGCTGTTCGCGGTGATCGGCGTCCTCTCCGCGCTGCGCCAGCGGGAGCGGACCGGCCGCGGCCAGCACGTGGACGTGGCGATGTACGACTCCATGATCGCCATGACCGACATGGTTCCCTTCCTCTGGAGCATGGGGGCTCCGCCCTCGATGGCGGCCTCCGGCTCGACCGCGCTGGTGGGCGCGTTCCGGGCGAGCGACGGCTACTTCGTCGTCGCGGTCTTTCGCGAGCACCACTTCCGCCTGCTGACCGGGCTGCTGGGAGTGCCCGAATGGCTGGAAGACCCGCGCCTGGCGACCCGGCGCGGCTGGGCCGAGCACACCGACGACGTGATCCGCCCCAAGCTGGAGGGCTGGGCGGCGGACAAGACCAAGCTGGAGGCGGCGCGCGCCCTCTGCGAGGCGGGCATCGTCGCGGGCCCGAGCAACGCGGCGGAGGACCTGTGGGAGGATCCGCACGTCCGCATGCGCGACATGCTGATCGAGGTGCCGCGTCCCGATGCAGACGATCCCTTCCTCGTGGTGGGAAACCCGGTGAAGCTCTCGGGGGCGGCCGAGGGGCCGCTGCGGAGCTTCCCCCGCCTGGGTGAGCACACCGACGAGGTTCTCCGCGAGGTGCTCGGCCTGGGGAGCGACGAGCTGGCCGGCCTGCGCTCGCGCGGGGCGATCGGACCGGAGGAGTAGCGATGGCACTGGATCTGACCGAGCTGGTTGCGCCCGGTCACACCGCACTGATCACCCAGGAGGTCCAGCGCGGGGTGGTGGGCGACCTGTCGCCGCTGCCCGAGCTGGCCGAGAACGCCCGGCCGATCCTCGCCAACGTGGACCGGCTGGCGAAGGCGGCGCGCGCGCGCGGCATTCCCGTCATCCACTGCGTCGCGCAGCGCCGCGCCGACGGCCTCGGCTCGAACGACAACGCGCGGATCTTCCGCTACATGGCGCGTGCCGAGCTGCAGCTCCTGCCCGGCTCCGACGCCGTGCAGGTGGCGCGCGAGATCGATGTCGAGGAATCGGACCTGCTCCTCGCCCGCCTGCACGGTGTGTCGCCCTTCCAGGGGACGGAGCTCGACTTCATCCTGCGCAACCTGGGGGTCACCACGGTGGTGGGCGTGGGCGTGTCGGTGAACGTCGGGATGACCGCCCTGGCCTTCGACGCGGTGAACAGCAGCTACCAGGTCGTGCTGCCCCGGGACGGCATGGCGGGCTTCCCCAGGGAGTACGCGGAGGCGGTGATGGCGCACACCCTGGGTGCGGTCGCCACGCTGGTGGACACGGCCGACGTGCTGGAGGCGTGGAAGGCATGAGCGCGGAGACCCCGCTCCCGTCCGGGACCGTCGTGGTGGTGCGCGGCGTCGCGCGCCTCGAGGTGCTCCTGCTCGCGCGAAACCGGCGCGGCGAGGGGCCCGTGCCCTGGGTCTTCCCGGGCGGCAAGGTGGAGGATGCCGACCGGGCCGTCGGTGCCGGGGATCCGGTAGAGCTGGCCCGGCGCGCGGCCGTGCGGGAGGCGGCGGAGGAGGCGGGCCTGGCCCTGCACGCGCCGGATCTCCAGTACATCTCGCGCTGGATCACCCCCGAGATCTCGCCGCGGCGCTTCGACACCTGGTTCTTCGCAGCGCGGGCCGCCGACGACGAGGACGTGGTCGTGGACGGCGTCGAGATCGCCGAGCACCGCTGGTTCGAGCCCGGCGAGGCGCTCCGCTCACATCACTCGGGGGAGATCCGGCTGGCCCCGCCGACCTTCGTCACCGTGACCTGGCTGGCGGAGCACGGCGACGCGGACAGCGCCCTCGGCGCCCTGCGCGGGCTCGAGCCCATCGTCTTCCGTCCCCAGATCCACCCCGGCCCGGAGGGGGCGGTGATCCTGTATCCCGGCGACGCGGGCTACGACGTCCGCGATCCGGAGCGGCCCGGCGCACGCCACCGGCTCTGGGCTCTGCGCGAGGGCTATCGCTACGAGCGAAGCGGAGGTTGACCCGGCTTCTGCGCATTCCTGCGCCGGCAGCCTGTGGATAAACTCGGAGTCGGGGATCGCCGAAGAAGAGCTGAAGCCGCCCGCGCACGCGGGCGGCGGGGGACACGCGTGCTGCCGGAGCAACTGAAGGCCCTGCTCACCATTCCATCCTTCGAGGAGCCGGAGAAGGATCGCGTCGCCCGGGTGCTTCACCCGATCTGCCTGACGATGATCGGGGTCAACGTCGTCGTCTCCGGCATCGTCGTGCTCCCGGGGGTCGCGCCGAGCCCGCTGCCGGCCTGGTTCATCCTCGCCGTCCTCTCGGGGGTGATGGTCGCCGTGCTCGCTCTCCTGCGAGCGGGGCGAGCGGAGCTGGCGGCAGCCGTCTTCTCGGTGTCGCTGTGGTCCGCGGTCACCCTCATCACGTTCTTCATGGGCGGGATCAACTCCCCCATGATCGCCGTCTACCTGGTGGTCTCGGTGCTGGCGGGATTCCTGTGGGGCGCGCGAGGCATGGTCGCCTTCAGTACGCTCTCGATCCTGGTGGGTGCCGGCATGGCGTGGGCCGAGCTCGAAGGCCTGCGGCCGGATCCGATGGCGCCGGCCAACGTCTGGTACGCCTGGCTGGTGCTGACACCGTCGCTGGTGGTGACCGCCGCGCTGGTGCGCATCTCGGTGGGCGCCACCGAGGCCGCGTTGGCCGAGGCGCGCCAGAGCGAGCGCGCGGCCCTGCAGGCTTCGCGCGAAGCGGAGGCGTCCCGGGCCCTGCTCGAGACGCGGGAGCGGGAGCAGGCCGCAGTCGCCGAGCTCGGACAGCACGCCCTCGCCCAGACCTCGGTCGAGTCGATCCTCTACGAGGCCACCCGGGTGATCGGCAAGACCCTGGGTGCGCCCTGGGTCTCCGTCCTCGAGCGGCTTCCCGGCGACGAGGAGCTCCTGCTGCGCGCGGGCGTGGGCTGGCCCGACGAGGCGCTGGGTCACGCGCGCTTCCCCATGTCCCTGGCCACCCAGGCCGGCTATACGCTTCTCACCGGTGAGCCCATCGTGGTGGAGGAGCAGGAGCGCGAGGAGCGCTTCCCGGCCTCGGTCGGCCTCAAGGGGATGGGTGTGGTGAGCAGCCTCTCGGTCGTGATCCCCGGCGAGAACGAGGCCTTCGGCGTCCTCGGCGTGCACTCCGCCGTGCGTCGCGACTACACGGTCGACGACGTTCGCTTTCTCGAGGGCGTCGCGAACCTGATCGCCCTGGCGGTGAGGCGCGCACGCACCACCCAGGAGCTGCGCGCCCGCGAGGAGGAGCTCCGACACGCGCAGAAGATGGAGGCGGTGGGTCGCCTGGCTGGTGGCATCGCTCACGACTTCAACAACCTCCTCACCGCGATCGCCGGATACACGGACTTCCTGATCCGCGGGCTGCCGGCCGAACACCCGGGTCGCGAGGACGCCGACGAGATCCGGCGCATGACCGACCAGGCCGCCTCGTTGACGCGACAGATCCTCGCCTTCAGCCGCCGCCAGGTGATGCGTCCCGAGGTGATCGACCTGAACGAGGTGGTGCGCAGCTCCGAGGGAATGCTGCGCCGCCTGATCCCCGAGGACGTGGACTTCTCGACCCGGCTCGGCTCCGACGTCGATCCGGTCCGCGCCGATCCGGGTCAGATGGAGCAGGTGCTGCTGAACCTGGCGGTGAACGCGGGGGATGCCATGCCTGAAGGGGGGCGCCTCGCGATCGCCACCGCCAATGTCCCCGCCTCCGGGGAAGAGCCTGCCGGCGTCTGTCTCAGCGTGAGCGATACCGGGGTGGGCATGGATCGCGAGACCCAGGCGCGCGCCTTCGATCCCTTCTTCACCACCAAGGACCGCTTCAAGGGGACAGGGCTCGGACTCGCCACCGTCTACGGCATCGTGCAGCAGTCCGGCGGATCGATCGCGCTGGAGAGCGAGGAAGGCCGTGGGACCAGCTTCCACATCGTGCTTCCGGCGGCCGAGGGCAAGGCGCGAGCTCTCGACGGGCCGCCCTCCCTGCACCCGTTCGTCGCCGGATCGGAGACCGTGCTGCTGGCCGAGGACGAGCCCACCGTGCGGCGCCTGATGCGAAGGGTGCTCGACGAGAACGGCTACACGGTGCTCGAGGCGTCGGACGGCGCGGCGGCGCTGCGCCTGGCCCAGGAGCATCCGGACAGGATCGATCTGGTCCTCACCGACGTGATCATGCCCGGCCTGGGCGGCGGAGAGCTGGTCGAGCACCTCGCGGACGTCCACCCGGAGGCGCGCGTCCTCTACGTCAGCGGCTACGCGGACGACGCCATAGGACACCACGGCGTCCTCACCGGCGACGCCGCCTTCCTCCCCAAGCCGTTCACCGCTGATCGGCTCGCCGAGAAGGTCCGCGAAGTCCTCGATTCCTAGGGCGCGGCGCGTTCGTCTGCACTCACCCGATACAAGGTGGTGAGCAGGACCGGAACGATGATCAGGGTGAGGATCGTCGCGAAGGTGAGGCCGAACATCACCGCGATCGACATCGAGACGAAGAAGATGTCGGTCAGGAGCGGCGCCATCCCGAGGACCGTCGTCGCCGCGGCCATCGAGACCGGACGCAGGCGGGAGACGCCCGCGTTGACGATGGCGTCGTACAGGAGCTGGTCCTTGGACAGGTTGGAGTTCACCTCGTCGATCAGCACGATCGCGTTCTTGATGAGCATCCCGGACAGCGACAGGGTCCCCAGGATGGCCATGAAGTTGAACGGCTGCTGGAAGAGCATCAGTCCGCCGACCACGCCGATCAGCGCGAGCGGCACGGTCAGCCAGATCACCAGCGGCTGGCGCAGGTTGTTGAAGAGGGCGATCACGATCAGGATCATGATCACGACGAACATGGGGATGCTCGACGCCAGGGCCTCGATCGCCTCCTGGGAATCCTCGTACTCGGGCCCCCACTCGAGCAGGTACTCGGTGGACAGCTCACCCGAGTCGCGCTTCTCCTGGAACCAGGCCTCCACCTGCGGGCGCACCCGCGCGAACGGGATCGCCGCCTCGCCCTCGGTCTGGTCCATGTGCAGGGTGAGCGTGGGGCGGCGATCGCGGCGGAAGATGATGCCGTCCTCCCACACGGTCTCGAAGCCCGACACCACCTGACGCATCGGGATCATGCGGTCGGCGGCCGGACTGTAGACCTGGAGGTCGCGGATGCTGTCGATGCTGACCCGCTCCTCCTCGGGGGCCCGCGAGATGACCGGCAGCAGGCGGTCCTCCCGCTCCAGGGTGCCCTCGCGGTACACGCCGACCGTCTTGCCCTGGAAGGAGGCCTCGAGCTGCGCGGCGACGTCCGTGCGCTGGATGCCGTTGCGGCGGGCCTGGGCCCTGGCCAGTACCGGACGCACCACCTGCACCGGCTCCTTCATGTCCACGCGTACGTACTTCACGAGCGGGTCCGACTCGAACATGTCGGCGACGTCCACCGACAGGTCGCGCAGCACGCCCAGATCCGGACCCGAGAGGCGCACCTGGATGTTGCCGCCGCTGCCCGGCCCCAGCTTGAACTGCTTCGCGAAGACCAGGCCCTGGGGGAGGTTCTCCTCGGCCCACGCCTCGATGGCCTCCATGTCCTCGGGGATGCTGCGGAAGTCGAAGACGTTCACCAGCAGCTGCGCGTACGCGGAGTTGGCCTGCTCGGCGGTGTAGGTGAGCAGGAAACGCGGCGCGCCGCCCCCGACGTGGGTGGAGAGGGCGCTCGTGTTCTCGAGCGCGATCGCGAAGTCGGCGAGCTGCTGGGCGGCGCGCTGGGTGTCGCGGGGATGCGTGTCCTGGGGCAGCCAGAGGTCGACCATGTACTGGGGGCGCGAAGAGAACGGGAAGAAGCCGGGCGGGAGCTGTCCGAAGCCCCAGACCGAGAGGACGAACAGTCCGAAGACGGCCGGAATCGTCAGGTAGCGGATCCGGATGGCCGCCTCGAGGATGCGCCGGTACGCCTGGAACAGGCCGCCCGCGTATGGGTCCTCCGGCTCGCCGGCCTGATCCTTCGCGGAGAAGAGCATCACGCAGAGCAGCGGCGTCACGGTCACGGCGGTGAGCCAGCTCATCAGGAGGGAGATGAAGAGCACCTGGAAGAGCGAGCGGCAGTACTCGCCGGTGTCGTGGTCCGAGAGCCCGATCGCGGCGAAGGCGATGATCGCGACGAAGGTGGCCCCGAGGAGCGGCATCTGGTTCTGGCCCACGACCTCGCGGGCAGCCTGGCGGCCGTCCATGCCGCCTTCGATGCGTATCTGCATCCCCTCGGTCACGACGATCGCGTTGTCCACCAGCATGCCCAGCGCGATGATGAGCGCACCCAGCGAGATGCGCTCCAGCATGATCCCCTGGGCGTTCATCACGATGAAGCTGGCGGTGATCGTCAGGAAGAGGACGAAGCCGATCAGACCCGCGGCGCGCAGGCCCATGAAGAAGACCAGCACCACGATCACGATGACGATGGCCTGGGCCAGATTCACCATGAAGCCGTTCACGGCCTTGACCACCGCGTCGGACTGGAGGGCGATGATCGTGCTCTCGATCCCGACCGGGCGCAGCGACTCGAGCTCGGCCAGGCGCCTCACCAGCGCCTCGCCCATGGTGACGACGTTGCCGCCCTCGACGGTGGAGATCGCCAGGCCGATGGCGGGGAGGTTCCTGACCTGGGTGATCTCCATTCCCTCGGTCTCGAGGTCGATGCCCTCGAGGTCGAGCGTCTCGACCTCGGCGCCCGAGAGCAGCACGCCGTTCTGGCGGATGGTCTTGTAGGAGATGTCGAGCATCTGCGCGGGCGGATCCACGAAGTCGCGCTTCACCTCCGCCACGTCGCGCAGGAAGATCAGCGGGTCGCCCGGGTTGCTGATCAGCAGCTCCTCGAACTCCCTCTCCGAGCGGAACTGGCCGGACGGGGACATCACGAGGAAGCGACCGCCCACCTGTACGCGCCCCCCGTCCACGGCGAGGTTGCGCGCCTCGAGCTTGGCGAAGATCTGCTCCTGGGTGACGCCCAGCGCGGCCATGCGGTCGCGCTTGATCTCCACGTAGACCGCCTCGGGCTGGGTGCCCCAGAACGCGATTCGGCGCACGTCCTGCACCAGCAGGAGCTCGCGGCGCAGGAGGTCCGCGTAGTCCTTGAGCTCTGGATAGGTGTAGCCTTCGCCAGTCAGCGCGACGTACACGCCGTAGACGTCGCCGAAGTCGTCGTCGACCGAGCTGGGTCCCGCTCCGGGGGGCAGGTCTCCCTGGGCCTCCTTCACCTTGCGGCGCAGCTCGTCCCAGACCTGGGGGAGCTGGTCCTTCTTGTACTGGTCCTTGATCACCACCTCGATGATCGAGCGGCCGCGGTAGGAGCGGGACTCGAGGCGCTTGATCTGGCCCATCCGCTGGATCGCGCGGTCCAGCAGGCTGGTCACCTCCAGGTCCACCTCGGCGGCGCTGGCGCCCGGGTAGGGCGTCACCACCAGCGCACGCTTGATGGTGAACTCCGGGTCCTCGAGGCGTCCGAGGTTGTCGTAGGCGATGACTCCACCGACCGCGCCCACGAAAGTGAGCACCAGGGTCACCACCCGTTTCTCGATCGAGTACTCGCCGATGTTCATCGGGGCTTCCCGGGCCTACTCGCCGTAGGCCCGGATCTTCATGCCCTCCGAGAGGTGGTTCACCCCGGCCACCGCGACGACCTGACCGGGCTCGAGGCCTCCGCGGATCTCGATGCGGTCGCGCTTCACCAGCGCGCCCACCTGGACGGGATGCCGGCTCACGGTCATGCTGCTCCGGTCGACGAGCCAGACCCAGGGCTCGCGTCCCTCCTGGCCCACGACGGCGATCGCGGGGAGCGTGGGGTCGATGCGTGCGTCGGCCTTGACCTTGGGTGGCACCCAGGTGACGGTCGCCGTCATTCCGGGCAGGATGCCCACGTCCTCGGGGTTGGGCAGGGAGAGGGTCACCGGGAAGGTCTGCGAGGTCGGGTCGGCGTCCGTCACGAACTCCTTCACCTCGAGCTCGAAGACGCGACCCGGTACGGCTTCGAAGGTGGCGGTCAGCGTCCCTGGATTGCGCTCGATCTCCTGTCGGATGCGCTCTCCGCCGATGTCGCGTTCGGGGACGTCGATGCGAACCTCCAGGGTGGAGACCTCCTGGAGCGAGACGATCGGCTCCTTCGCCGTCACGTTCTGGAAGTTGTCGACGTAGCGGTCGGCCACGACCCCGTCGAACTTCGCGCGCAGCTCGGTGTCGTCCAGCGCCTTCTTGCGGATCCGGTACTCGGCCTCCGCTGCGCGCTCACGGGCGTCGGCCTCGTCCACCTCGCGGCGGGAGACCGCTCCGCTCTTCGCGGCCTTGCGGTAGCGGGCGGCCGTGGCGACCGCCTCGTCGCGCACGGCCTTGGCGGCGGCGAGGTCGTTCCGGAAGTCGCGCTGGTCGAGCCGCCCGAGGAGCTGTCCCGCCTCGACCTCCTCGCCCTTCTTGATCGGAAGCTCCTTGAGCTGTCCGGTCACCTCGAATGCGAGCTCGACGGTCTGGTTGGGAAAGACGCGCCCCGGATAGGCGTAGCGCGACTTGCCGGTCTGGCCTCCGAAGGTCTCGAGCTTGACCGGTCGGATCACCTCCCGCGTGGGCGGCTCCTCGCGGCGGCCGCAGCCGATCGCGGCGACCAGCGCGAGCGAGGCGGCGACGGCGAGGCCGGGCTTGCGCAGTGCGGGGGGCAGCATGGATTCCTCCGGGGTCGCGGTGGGACGCGCCTAGGGCGTGGCCCATCCGCCGCCCACCGCGCGGTAGACGCCGATCAGGTTCTGGGTGACCTGGCCCCGGCTCGAGGCGAGCTTGTCCTCCTCCTCGAAGAGGATCCGCTGGGTGACGAGCACGTTCTGGAAGTCGGTGAGGCCCAGGCGGTAGAGCTCCTCCACGAGACGCACCGACTCTGCGGCGGCGAAGACCGAGCGCTCGAGCGCCTCGGCGCGCTCCTGCTCGCGTACGAAGCCGACCAGCGCGTTCTCCACCTCTTCGTAGCCGCGCAGCACGGCGCTCTCGTAGTCGGCCAGGGCGCGATCGGTCTGGGCTTCGGCACGCCGGATCTCGCTGCGAACGCGGCCTCCGTTGAACAGGTTCCAGGTCAAGGTGGGCCCGATCCCGAACGCCCGGCTACCCCACGAGAAGAGATCCGATGCGCTGGTCGCGTCGAGCGTGAAGCGGCCGGAGAGGCCGAAGCGGGGGTAGAGCTCGGCGGTGTTGACGCCGATCCGCGCGGTCCGGGCGGCGAGGTTGCGCTCGGCGCTGCGGATGTCCGGGCGCTGGCGCAGGATCTCCATGGGAAGCCCCAGGACGACCTGGGCCGGTGGCCTGGGGATCTCCGCGAAGGGGCCGACCTCCGCGTAGAGGGTGCTGGGCAGCGCGCCGGTCAGCACTCCGAGCCGGTGGATCGAGACGGCGACCGCTTCTTCGAGCGCCGGGAGGGTGCTCTCGGTGCGCGCGAGGTTGAGCTCGGCCTGGCGCACGTCCAGGTCGCCCACGAGTCCTGCGGCCCGACGGTCGCGGGTGAGCTGGACGGATTGGCGCTGCAGCTCGGCGTTCTTCTCCGCGTAGACCAGGCGCTGCTGGAGGGTCCGCGCCTCCGTGTAGGTGGAGGCGGTGTCGGCCAGCAGGGTCACGAGGACGTCGCGGTAGTCCTCGATCGCCGCCTGATAGCGGGCGCCCGCGAACTCGACGGTGCGGCGTACCCGACCCCAGACGTCGAGCTCCCAGGTGGCGTCCATGCCCAGGGTGAAGAAATCGTTCGTGCCGAGCGCGACGCTCTCGCCCGTGGTCGGGTCCTGGGTGACGTTGTCGCTGGTGCGCTGGTGCTGCGCCGCTCCGACGCCGTCGACCTGGGGCACGCGGGAGCCCTTGGCGACGCCGACGGTGGCGCGGAACTCGGAGACGCGGGCCACCGCGGCGCGCAGGTCGAGGTTCCCGCGCAGCGCGCGCTCCACGACCCCGGTCAGCACGGGATCTTCGAAGACGGTCCACCAGGTCTGGAAGTCGGCTTCGCCACTGGCGAGGCCTCGCGTCAGCTCCATGTGCCAGGCGTCCGGCGCTTCCGGCTCGGGCTTCACGTAGTCCGGGCCCACCAGACAGCCGGAGGGGAGCAGGGCGAGACACACGAGCAGGACGAGGCGGGCGCGCGGGGACGTCATCGGCAGGCCGATTATGGCACGACGGCGCGGTCCTGCACGCGAAGCTGCGGGCCTATTCGAGCACCCAGCGGGGCAGGTGGATCTCCTCCGCGACCGGCTCGAAGACCACCCGGACCCGGGCGCCGATGGCGATCTCCGCCGGATCCAGCTCCCCGGG
>JANQFA010000073.1 GCA_028278065.1 Myxococcota bacterium | reverse complement strand
CGCGGCCGGGTGCGCGGCATCGTGCACGACGCGTCGGGCTCCGGCACCACCCTCTTCGTCGAGCCCGAGGCGGTGGTCGAGCTCAACAACCGTCTCAAGCAGGCGGAGATCGAGATCGAGCGCGAGACCCTGCGCGTGCTGCGGGACCTGTCTCAGCGCGCGGCTGCAGCCCTTCCCTCGATCCACGGGGGCATCGCGGCGATCGAGGAGCTCGACGCGGCCTTCGCCCGCGCCAGGCTCTCGCAGGCCATGGACGCGGTGGCTCCGCAGGTGGGCGACGGAGGCATCTTCGATCTGAAGCAGCTCCGCCACCCGCTCCTGGATCCGGAGAGCGTGGTGCCCAATGACGTGCGCGTCGGCGTGGGCCACTCGGTGCTGGTGATCTCGGGTCCGAATGCGGGCGGCAAGACCGTCACGATGAAGGCGCTGGCCCTCGCGGCCCTCTTCGTCCGTGCTGGTCTGCACGTCCCCGCCGAGCCCGGTGCGCGGGTCGATCTCGTGGATGCCCTCCTCGCCGACATCGGCGACGAGCAGGATCTGCGCGAGAGCCTCTCCACGTTCTCGGCCCACATGGCCAACCTGGCCCGGATCGTGACGCGCGCGTCACAGCGCAGCCTGGTGATCCTCGACGAGGTGGGCGTGGGCACCGACCCGGGCGAGGGCGCGGCCCTCGCCCAGGCCACCCTGGAGTCCCTGGCCGATGCGGGCGCCCGGGTGGTCGCCACCACCCACTACAACCTCCTCAAGGAGATGGCCGACGTCGATCCGCGCTTCGAGAATGCGAGCGTGGAGTTCGACGAGGAGAGCCTCGCGCCCACCTACCGGCTCGTGATCGGCACCCCGGGCGCCTCGTCGGCCCGCGCCGTGGCGGCGCGCATGGGGATGCCCGGCTTCGTCCTCGACCGGGCCGGAGCGCTCCTCGCCCGTGAGGACCGGCGCCTCGACCAGATGCTCTCGGAGCTGCAGACGAGCCGCGCGGCGCTGGAGCGCGAGCGTGCCGAGGCCGAGCGCCTGCGCGCGGAGGGCGAGGAGGCGCGCTCCCGCTATCGCGAGAAGCTCGAGCGCCTGCAGGCGCGCCGCGACGAGCTCTTCGCGCGGATGCGCGGGGATCTGGACCGGGCCTTCCGCGACGCCCACGGGGAGGTGGCCGCGGTGATCCGCCGGCTGCAGCGCGGCGACGCGACCGCCCGCGACGCGGCCCGCGCCCGGGAGGAGCTCCGCTCCATCGAGGCGGAGCGCCGCCGGGCGGAGGACCGGGTGGCCCCCACGACGGAGGAGGCGCGCGACGCGCCCGGCTTCGACTGGGCCCACGCCAGGCCCGGCGACCGCGTGCGCGTCCTGGGCGGGGGCGAGGGCACTCTCGACGCGCTGCCCGACCGGCGCGGTCGCGCGGCCGTCCGCATCGCCGGGGGCAGGATGCTCGTGCCGTCCGAGCGGGTCGCTCCGCCCCGCGGCGGCGGACGCAGGCAGCCGAAGAAGGGCCCGGCGCGGGTCACCATCGACGCCGCAGGCGCCCCGCCCACCCCGAGCCCCGGGTCGGGCGGGGAGGAGCGGGTCGACTTCCATGGCCTGCGCGTGGCCGACGCGCTGGAGCGCCTGGTCCTGGCCCTCGATCGCGCCGGGCGACGCGGCTGCGATCGCCTGGTGATCGTCCACGGTCGTGGTACCGGGGCCCTGCGTGACGCAGTCCGCCAGTTCCTGCGCGAGTCGCCCTACATCGAGCGCTTCGCTCCGGCAGAGCCCCGGGAGGGCGGCGACGGCATCACCATCGCCCATCTGCGCTGAGCCCGCCCCGAGGGTTGCCCGGACGGAGAGCGCCCGGCCGGGCTGGTGCCCGCCAGGCGCTACCTCTCACCTCGGCGATCCGATCTCGAGGAGTCAGACCATCGGGGTCGACTGCTTCTCCATCTCGCTCAGCTTCTTGTTGAGCGTCTTGAGGCGGCGATCGATCCGGTTCAGATCGCGCTTGCTGGCGATCTGGAAGGTCGACAGCACGCTCTCGACACTCGACTCGAGCTGCTTCTCGGCGTCCTTGCG
Organism: Myxococcota bacterium; assembly: GCA_028278065.1. Classification (GTDB taxonomy): domain Bacteria; phylum Myxococcota_A; class UBA9160; order UBA9160; family JAFDET01; genus JAFDET01. The sequence continues at coordinate 8,495 of JANQFA010000073.1, read as the reverse complement.
GAGCGCTAGGACCCGCTTGTAGGCGTCGCTCTTCTGCACGTCCGAGACGATCCGCTTGCGGCTCTTCTGGATCTGCTTCTCCGTGTCCTTGCGGAAGGCGGTCACCCGCTTGTAGGCGTCGCTCTTGCGGACGTCGGTCAGGATCTGCTTGCGGCTCTTCTCGATCTGCTTTTCCAGCTCGCGGCGTCCGCTCTTCAGCTGCTTCTGGAGCCTTGCGAGCTCCTTCTCGACGCCGTCCACGGCGCTCTCGAGGGTGCTCTGGCCGTTGGTCTTGGTGCGCTGGGCCATGATGACTCTCCTGGGAAGGGGACTGAACCGCCGAAATTTAACACGCCGCGTCAGGGCGTCAAGCCAACCCCTGAGAGACAAAAGTGCCAGTATAATCAGGATATTGAGATGGATGCTGCGCCCGGGTCCCGACGCGGCGCGGCAATGCGGCGCTAGAGCCGGACGACCGCGCTGCCCCACGAGAAGCCCGAGCCGAAGCCGGTCATGCAGACCAGGGATCCGGGCCCCACCAGGCCGCGCTCGCTGGCCTCGGCCAGCAGGATCGGGATCGAGCCGGCCGAGCAGTTGCCGTAGCGCTCGATATTGCTGAAGCACTTCTCGGGCGGGATCCCGAGCTGGCCGGCCACGTACTCGTTGATCCGCAGGTTCGCCTGGTGGAAGAGGAAGAGGTCCACGTCCTCCATCTTCAGGCTGGCGGACGAGAGGGTCTGCTGCAGGACCTCCGGCATCCGGGTGACCGCGTGCTTGAAGACGAAACGGCCCTCCATGCGCGGGAAGTGCTTCTTGGCGAGCACCGCCTCCTGGTCGATCCGGGTCGGCTGGTGGGCCGAGCTGGGAAACTCGATCCAGAGGCGTTTGGCGTGCTCGCCCTGAGCGTGGAGCCGGCACTCGATGATCTCGCCCGGGTCGGAATCGTCCTCGTTGGCCTCGACCACCACCGCCCCGGCTCCGTCGCCGAAGAGCACCGCCACGTCGCGGCCCTCGGTGGTGAGGTCGATCCCGGTCGAGTGCACCTCGCAGCCGACGACCAGCACGCGGTCGTACTGGCCGGCGCGCACCAGGCTGTTGGCCGTGGTCAGGGCGTACAGGAAGCCCGTGCACTGGGCCCGCAGGTCCATGCAGGGCGTGTCCTCCAACCCGAGTCGGCGCTGCACGAAGAAGGAGGTGCCCGGGAACTCGTGCTGGGCCGACAGGGTGGCCAGCAGGATCATGTCCACGTCCTGCGGGTCCAGACCGGCCGACTGCAGGGCGCGCTCGCAGGCGTGCTGGCCCAGATCGGCGGGGGTCTCGCCTGGGGACACGTAGCGGCGCTCCTTGATGCCCGAGCGCTGCTGGATCCACTCGTCGGTGGTGTCCATCAGGGCTTCGAGCTCCTGATTGGTGACCACCCGCTCGGGAACGTAGAACCCGGCACCCGAGATCTTCGCGCGTCGCGTCGTCATGATCGGTTCCCCTCCACGTGCACCACGTCCTCCAGCCGCTGGCGGCGGAAGGCCGGAATGTCCTCTTCGAAGAGCGCTTCGGCAACCCGCTCGAGGAGCGCCTCGAGCCCGCTGCCCTCGAGGGCGGAGACGGCGATGCCTCCGTACCGGGCCGCGATGCTCTCGGCCACGCCCCCGGGCATGCGGTCGGCCTGGTTCATCACCAGGATCTCCGGCGTATCGGCGAGGCCGATCTCGTCCAGGACGCCGTGCACGGCGCTGATGCGGCGCTCGAGGTCGGGGGCCGAGACGTCCACGACGTGCAGGAAGACGTCCGCGTCGCCCAGCTCCTCGAGGGTCGCGCGGAAGGCCTCCACCAGGTCCGGCGGCAGATCGCGAATGAAGCCGACGGTGTCCGTGATGATGACGTCGCGCTCGCGCGGGAAGCGCAGGCGCCTCGATGCGGTGTCCAGGGTCGCGAAGAGCTTGTCCTCGACGTGGACGTCGCTCTGGGTGAGCGCGCGCAGCAGGGTGCTCTTGCCCGCGTTGGTGTACCCGACGATCGAGAGGACGGGCAGGCCCTGGCGGGTGCGCTGCTTGCGGCGTCCCGCGCGGCCCTTGCGGAGCTTCTTCAGCTCCTTCTCGAGGCGCGCGATGCGGTCGCGCACGCGGCGGCGGTCCACCTCGAGCTTGGTCTCGCCCGGGCCGCGGCCGCCGATTCCGCCGGCGAGCCGCGATAGCGAGCCGTCCTGCTGGGCCAGCCGGGGCAGGCGGTACTTGAGCTGTGCCAGCTCGACCTGCAGCTTGCCGTCCCGCGACGTGGCGTGCTGGGCGAAGATGTCGAGGATGAGCTGGGTGCGGTCGATCACGCGCAGCTCGAGACGTTCGCCCAGGTTGCGGGCCTGGGCGGGCGTCAGGTTCTGATCGACGATGACCAGGTCCGCATCGTTCCAGAGGGAGCGGACCATGAGGTCCTGCAGACGCCCCTTCCCGAGCAGCGTCTTCGGGTCGACGCGGCGGCGGCGCTGGGAGACCACCTCCACCACGTCCACCCCCGCCGAGCGCGCCAGCTCGCGCAGCTCCTCGATCTGCATCTCCTGATCGGCGGCACCGTCGCGGCCCGCAGCCACCGAGACGAGGATGGCGCGCTCGCCGGCACCCACCTTGCGCACGGGCGTCGCGCGGGCGAACTCCTCCTCGCGGGCCCGGATCCAGTCCTGGAAGTCGAAGTCGAGCCGGGCGGGCGCCGCCGGCTCGAGCTGCTCGATCGGGTCGCCGCCGTCGGGATTGGGATGCAGCGCCGCGCTGTAGGCCAGGCCGGGCAGGCCGTCGGGCTGCACCGCGACCGCGACGGTGGCGTCCAGGCGGAGCAGCGCCAGGTCGGTGAGGTCGTCTGCGGTGAGCGGCTCGTCGCCCAGGTGGGTGTGCAGCAGACGCAGGCCGCGCAGGCGTCCGCGCCCGGCGCGCATGCGTCCCCAGTCGGGCAGCTCGAGCTCGCGCGCGTCGCCCACCATGACGTGGCCCACCTGGCCGCGCCGGTCCACGAGCACGCCGACCCGACGTCCGGTCTCGGCGCTGATCCCGGCCAGCTCGCGGGCGAGCTCCTGGCTGATCAGCCGTTCCGGCGGGATGCGGCGTCGGAAGAGGCGCTCGAGCTGGCGGACCTGGCTGGCCTTGAGGCCCTGAATGTGTCCGTAGAGCTTGATCCGGATCTCCCGCCCAGGAAGGCAACGCCCAGCCGAGCTGGGCGGTGGCGAAGGTCGGCTACCCGACACCTCTGCCCACGCCCGGAGTCTAGCCGATTGGGGGTCGTTCCCCGCTCCGACTTGTGCTCCCCCAGGGGATCGGATTTGCCGGATCGTGTTCTTCGCGGCGTTAACCGCGGCCGGGAGATGCCGTACCCTCGCGTGTCCGCCGGGCCGATCAATCCCCCGTCTGGACGAGCCGAAAGAAGAGCATGGCAGCCGCATCGCGAGAGCTCGCCGTGGTCATCCTCGCCGCCGGCCAGGGGACCCGGATGAAGTCGGACCGCAACAAGGTCCTCCACGACATCGCCGGCCGGCCCATGCTGGGCTACTCGCTCGCCGCCGCCGAGAGCCTGGAGCCCGCGCGGCTCGCCGTCGTCGTGGGGAACGACGCCGACGAGGTGCGCGAGACGTTCGCGGGTCGTGCCACCTTCCTCCTCCAGGAGGAGCGCCGCGGCACGGGCCACGCCGTCCTCCAGGCCCAGGACTTCCTGGCCGGTTTCGCCGGCGACGTGCTCGTCCTCTACGGCGACACCCCGGTCCTGCAGGGACGGACCCTTCGCGAGATGCGTGCCCGGCGCGAGACGACGGGTGCGGATCTCGTGCTCCTCACGGCCCGCCATCCGCTGCCCGGGCGCATCGTGCGCGACGCCGCCGGGCGGGTCGAGCGGATCGTGGAGACCACCGACGCCACTCCCGCCGAGCTGCGGATCGAGGAAGGCAACACGGGGGTGTACCTCCTCACGAACGAGCTCCTCTGGAAGGGCCTGGCGCAGCTCGACGATCGCAACGCCCAGGGCGAGCTCTACCTGACCGACGTGGTGAGCTACGCCATCGAGGAAGGTCAGCGGGTCGAGGGGCTCCCGATGGAGGATCCCGAGGAGGCCCTCGGCGTGAACAACCGCGCAGAGCTGGCCCAGGCCGCCGCCGCGATCCGTCGGCGCAAGAATCGGGAGCTCATGGAGGCGGGCGTCACGCTCGTGGATCCCGCCAACACCTACATCGACGTGGACGTGGAGATCGGACGGGACACGCTCATCGAGCCCGGCTGCGTCATCAGCGGGCCGAGCCGGCTCGGCTCCCACGTGCACCTGAAGCCCCACTGCGTCGTCGAATCCAGCGTGGTCGGCGACGGCGTCGTGATGGGCCCCGCGGCCCATCTCCGGCCCGACTGCCGGCTGGGCGACGGGGTGCGCATCGGCAACTACGTCGAGGTGAAGAACAGCAACCTCGGCGACGGGGTGAAGGCCGATCATCTCTCCTACATCGGGGACGCCGACGTGGGTGCTGGCGCCGCCTTCGGCTGCGGCGCGATCACGGTCAACTACGACTGGGAGGCGAAGCACCGGACGGTGGTCGGCGAGGGGGCCAACGTCGGCTGCAACGTCAACCTGATCGCCCCGGTCGTCGTCGGGAAGGACGCGGCCGTCGCAGCCGGCTCGACGCTCACGGGCGACGTGCCGGACGGCGCCCTCGCCGTGGAGCGCGGACGCCAGCGCAATGTGGAGGGCTGGCGCGCGCGCCGGCGCCCGGGAAAGAGCTAGAGGAGGCGGTCATGTGCGGAATCGTCGGGATCACGGGTCGGGACGATCGGGCGGTGGGCGTCCTGGTGGACGGGCTGCGGCGGCTCGAGTATCGCGGCTACGACTCCGCCGGCGTCGCGGTCATCCACGAGGGCGACATCGAAGTGCGTCGCACCGAGGGCAGGATGGCGGCGCTCGAATCGCTCCTCCAGCAGAAGCCCCTGGCCGGAAGCGTGGGCATCGGTCACACGCGCTGGGCCACGCACGGCAAGCCGTCCACCCGGAACGCCCACCCGCACCGCGCCGGCCGGGTGGTGATCGTCCAGAACGGCATCGTCGAGAACTACGGTGCGCTGCGCGCGCAGCTCGAGTCCGCAGGCCGCCGGATGGAGTCCGAGACCGACACCGAGCTGATCGCGCACCTCATCGACGAGGGCGTCGGCGAGGGCCTCGACCTGCTCAGCGCCACCCGCGCAGCGACGGCGCGCGTCGAGGGCTCGTACGCCCTGGGCGTCCTGTGCGCGGACGACCCCGACCACGTGGTCGCGGCCAAGAACGGAGGCAGCCCGATCATCCTGGGGATCGGCGAGAAGGCCTGCTACCTGGCCAGCGACATCCCGGCGATCCTGCCGTACACGCGGCAGATGGTGTTCCTCGAGGACGGCGAGTTCGCGGTGCTCTCGCCGGACGGCGTGCAGATCGTCGACGCCGAGGGCCGGCCGGTCGACCGGGAGCCCCGCGCGATCCAGTGGGATCCGATCGCCGCGGAGAAGGGCGGCTACGACCGCTTCATGCAGAAGGAGATCTTCGAGCAGCCGCGCGCCGTGACCGACACGATCGGCACCCGCGTCAGCGAGGTGGAAGGCTCGGTCGACCTGAACGGCATCGATCTCTCGCCCGAAGCGGTCGCTCGCATCTCCCGCATCTACATGGTGGCCTGCGGCACCGCCTTCTACTCGTGCATGGTCGGGAAGTACATGTTCGAGCAGATCGCGGGGATCCCCACCGAGGTCGATCTGGCCAGCGAGTTCCGCTACCGGAAGCCGATCCTCGACGGCTCGACGCTGGTGGTTCCCGTCTCCCAGTCGGGCGAGACTGCGGACACCCTCGCCGCGCTGCGTGAGGGCAAGGCCAACGGCTCCCGGGTCCTCGCCGTGTGCAACGTGCGCGACGCCACCATCGCCCGCGAGAGCGACGACGTCCTCTACACGCAGGCCGGACCCGAGATCGGCGTGGCCTCCACCAAGGCCTTCACCACCCAGCTCGTCGCCCACTACCTGCTGGCGCTCAAGATGGGGATCTCGAGCGGCCGGGTGGACGAAGCCGCGGCCCGCGACCACGTGCACGACCTGCTCAAGCTGCCGCGGACCCTGGAGCACGTGCTGTCGCTCGACGGAAGCGTGCGCGAGATCGCCCGTCGCTACTTCAAGGCCTCCAACTTCCTCTTCCTCGGCCGGGGAATCATGTACCCCATCGCCCTCGAGGGTGCGCTCAAGCTGAAGGAGATCTCGTACATCCACGCCGAGGGCTACGCCGCCGGCGAGATGAAGCACGGACCCATCGCCCTGATCGACGAGAACATGCCGGTGGTGGTGATCGCCGACCAGAGCCCGGTGTACGACAAGATCGTCTCGAACCTCGAGCAGGTGCGGGCTCGCGAGGGTCGCGTCATCGCGGTGTGCAGCGAAGGCGACGAGGAGATCCGCGAGAAGGTCGACGAGGTGATCCCCATCCCGGAGCTCGGGGAGTACCTGACCTCGATCGTCGCGGTGCTGCCCCTCCAGCTCCTCGCCTACCACGTGGCCACCCTCAAGGGCACCGACGTGGACCAGCCGCGCAACCTCGCGAAGAGCGTCACGGTCGAGTAGCAGCGGCGGGCACGGGGGAAGACGCGGCGCTACAGTCGACGGTCCTCCCCCCGATCCCGAGTCCGAAGCCTCCGGAGAGACCGTTGCTCGCCGATTCCATCGTCGAGGGCCTGAATTCCGAGCAGCAGGACGCCGTGACCGCCACCGAGGGTCCGCTCCTCGTGCTGGCGGGCGCCGGCAGCGGCAAGACCCGCGTGCTCGTGCACCGCATCGCCTGGCTGATCGGGGCGTGCGGGATCCCGCCCGAGAGCATCCTGGCCGTGACCTTCACCAACAAGGCGGCCGGCGAGATGCGCGAGCGCGTGGAGAAGCTCCTGGGCCCGGAGGCCGAGGGCATCTGGTGCTCCACCTTCCACTCCACCTGCGTGCGCATCCTGCGCCGCGAGGCGGGGCACCTGAACCTCTCGCGCGGCTTCGCCATCTACGACGACGACGACAGCCTGCAGGCGATCAAGGAGGCCCTGCGCCGCCACGAGCTGGATCCCAAGGTGAACGACCCGCGGCGCCTGCGCTGGCGGATCGACCAGTTCAAGAACCACGGGGTGCTGCCCGCCCGGGCCGCCGAGGAGGCGGGCGACCTGGACGAGGAGCTCACGGCCGAGATCTACGCCAGCTACCAGCGCATCCTCGCCGAGAACGGGGCGCTCGACTTCGGCGACCTGCTGCTCCAGACGACCGTCCTCTTCGAGAGTCATCCAGAGGTGCTGGACCACTACCGGCGCCGCTGGCAGTACGTGATGGTGGACGAGTACCAGGACACCAACCGCGTCCAGTACGATCTGGTCACGAAGCTGGCCGGCCAGCACCGGAACCTGTGCGTCGTCGGCGATCCGGACCAGTCGATCTACAAGTGGCGCGGCGCCGACGTGCGCAACATCCTGGACTTCGAGCGCGACTTCGAGGGCGTGAAGACCGTTCGCCTGGAGCGCAACTACCGATCCACCCAGCCCATCCTCGACGGCGCCACCGCGGTGGTCTCCCACAACATCGAGAGGCTCGAGAAGAAGCTCTTCACCGACCGGGAGGACGGCGACAAGATCCGGCTCTACACGGCGCTCGACGATCGCGACGAGGCGCAGTTCGCCGTGCGCGAGATCATCGAGTCGGTGCGCGAGAGCGGCCGACCGTACCGGGACTTCGCGGTCTTCTACCGCACGAATGCCCAGTCGCGGACCTTCGAAGAGGAGCTTCTCAAGTACGACGTCCCCTACAACGTGGTAGGAGGCGTTCGCTTCTACGCTCGCGCCGAGGTGAAGGACGCCCTGGCCTACCTGCGCCTGGCCATGAACCCGCACGATTCGGTTGCGGTGCGGCGCGTCGTGAACAACCCGCCGCGCGGAATCGGCAAGGCCACCGTCGAGCGCGCAGCCCAGATCGCGCAGGCCGAGGACGGCTCCATCCTGGACGGCCTGCGCGGTGTGGCGCAGCAGGGCGGACGCGCCGGGGGCAAGGTGGCCGCGTTCCTGGCGCTGGCCGACGAGCTCGCCGAGCGCGTGCCCGCGATGGGGCCCGCCGAGGCGATCGCCTTCGTGCTCGACCGCAGCGGATACCTGCGCCACCTGGAGCAGCAGGCCACCACCGAGTCGGAGGCACGCGTCGAGAACCTGCGCGAGCTCCTGGCCGGCGCCGACGACTTCTCGTCGGCCAACGCCGCCCTCGGAGACGACGATCGCTCCCGCCTCGAGCTCTTCCTCGAGGAGGTCGCCCTGGTGGCGGACATCGACCGGCACGACACCCGCGCCGATCGCGTCTCCCTGATGACCGTACACTCGGCCAAGGGGCTCGAGTTCCCGGTGGTCTTCCTGGTGGGCCTCGAGGAGGGGATCTTCCTCCACTCGGGATCGTCGCGGGACGCCGCCGGGCTCGAGGAGGAGCGGCGTCTCTGCTACGTGGGCATGACCCGGGCCATGGAGCGGCTGGTCCTGACCA
>JANQFA010000013.1 GCA_028278065.1 Myxococcota bacterium | reverse complement strand
AGCGCTCGCGGCCTCCGGCTTTTGGAGCTCCTACCTTGGCGACACCCGCCGAAACCACAGCAGTCACCCGAGACGCGCACGCCGCAGGCGGCATGCGCGAGGTGGTTCTCCTCGCCTACCCCGTCGTCCTGTCGAACCTGTCGGTCACCCTCCTGCAGCTCGTCGACACGGCGTTCGTCGGCCGCCTGGGCCCGAGCCAGCTGGGCGGTGTGGGCTACGCCGGGATCTGGTACTGGACCGCGCTCTGCTTCTTCATGGGTACGGCCACCGGCGTGCAGACCTTCGTCTCCCAGGCGCACGGCGCCGGACGCGAGCGCGACTGCGGCGCCTGGGCCTGGCACTCGATCTACAGCCTCGCGCCCGTGGCGGCACTCGTGCTGCTGGGCTTCGCGGCCGGATTCCCCTATCTGATCGGGCTCCTCGGCCCGTCGGCCGAGCTCCAGGCCGTGGCCGGCGACTACATCCGCCCCCGCTCGCTCGGCGGCGGCGGCGCCGTCGCCGGCATGGCCCTGGCCTCGTTCTTCCGCGGAATCGGCGACACGCGCACGCCGCTCTGGGCGATGCTGGCCGCCAACATCGTCAACGGCATCCTCGACTACGGTCTCATCTTCGGGAAGCTCGGGCTTCCCGAGCTGGGCGTCGCCGGCGCCGGGGTGGCCAGCGCCACCGCCGAGTGGACCTACGCGGGGCTGCTGGTCTTCGCCTTCCGGCGTCGCAGCGTCGCCCGGCCCTTCGAGACACGACCCGTGCGGCCCGCCCGCGAGCCGGTGCGACGTCTGGCACGCATCTCGCTCCCCATCGGCGGCCAGTGGTTCCTCGAGATGATCACCTTCGCGCTCTTCACCAACCTGGTGGCGCGGATGGGCGACCTGCAGATGGCCGCGAGCCAGGCCTTCCTGGCGCTCCTGCACCTCTCGTTCATGCAGGTGGTCGGTCTCTCGGTCGCCTCGGGAACGCTGGTGGGCCGCTACATCGGAGCCCAGAACCTGGACGCCGCCGCGCAAAGCTACCGGACCTCGCAGAAGCTCGGGTTGATGGTGGTGGTGGCCGTCGCGGTGCTCTTCCTGAGCCTGCCCGACCAGCTGATCGGTCTCTTCACCGAGGATGCGGAGGTGATCCGGCTGGGCGGCCCCCTGCTGGCGGTGGGCGCGCTGTTCCAGCTCTTCGACGCGGTGGCGATCGTCGCCAGCGGCTCGCTGCGTGGGGCCGGCGACACGCGCTGGCCCTTCGCGGTGCAGACCGCCTTCGCCTGGCTCGTGTTCCTGCCGCTCGCGTACCTGGGCGGTGTCGTGCTGGGGGGCGGGCTCATCGGTGCGTGGCTGGGAGGCGCGTGCCACGTCGCGCTCCTCTCCGCCGCGCTCGCCTGGCGCTGGCGGGGCGGCGCCTGGAAGAGCATGGAGATCTGAGCCTCCGCCGAGGCGCCGGGCTTCAGGATCGGGCGGCGGGGAGACGCAGGCGCGCGATGATCGGGAGGTGGTCGGAGGCGCGCCGGGCAGCGGACGTGTCGTGGGATTCGATCTTGAGGATGCGTGCACCCTGGGTGTAGATCCGGTCGAGGGCGAGCACCGGGCGCACCGACGGGAAGCTCGCCGGCCAGTCCTTGTTGTGGTGGCGATCGAGGGAGCGCTCGAGCCGCCGGCTGGCGCGATCGCGACGCCAGGCGTTCATGTCGCCGAGCAGCACCGCGGGCCCGCCGCGCAGCTGGCGATGCTGCAGGAGGGACTCCACCTGGCGGTGCCGGGTGCGGTCGACCAGGGCGAGGTGGGTGGCCAGCACGGTGAGGCCGGGCCCGCCGTCGAGCGCATCGCAGCTCGCGGCGACCGCCACGCGGCGCTCCATGCGCGAGGTCAGGTCGAGCACCTGCACGGCCGAGATCGGCCAGCGCGAGAGGATCGCGTTGCCCAGCTCGCCGCGGCGGTGGAGGCGTGTGACGGCAACCACCAGGTGCAGGCCCAGCGCGTCGGCCAGCCGGATCAGGGGGTCCTCTGCGTCGAACGGGCTCAGCACCTCCTGCAGCGCGATCACATCGGCGCCCAGCTCGGAGATGACGAAGCCGGCGCGAGCGGGGTCCGGCGCCGCTCGCCCGGAGATACCGGTCCAGCGGTGGACGTTGTAGGTGGCCACGGCCACCTCCCGGGGCATCGGCGACGTGGTGGCCGGCGAGGCGGGAGCCCTCACCAGCTTGAGGTGGGGCACCGCCAGCACGCCGGTCTCGGGGCGTGCGACTCCGCGCACCCCGGAGCGGCGCACCTTGCGGCGGCGGAGCGCGGGCATGAGCTCAGCATAACGCCGCTCCGGGGCTGCGCAGGCGCTCCCTCCAAGGCCCCGACCGGAAAGCGATTCTGCAGTCGGACGCAAGCGCCTCCGTCCGCCGGCCGATACGCTTCGGACCATGGCCAGGCGGACCCGCAACCCCCTGGGCACGCTCCTCGAGAGCCCCGCCGTGCGCGAGGCCGCAGGGGCGTTGCTCGACGCGGTGGCCCAGGAGGCCCAGAGCCGCCGGCTCGCACCCGAGGCCTACGCCCGCGCCGTGCGCGAGCTGGGCCGGATGCGCGGGCGCCCGCTCCTCTATCCCCTGCTGGTCGGGCGCAGCGGACGCGGAGCCCGCGTGGCCCTGGCGGACGGCACCGTCAAGCTCGACTTCATCGGCGGGATCGGCGTGTTCGCCCTGGGCCACGCGGACCGCGACCTGCTCGAGACCGCGGTGGTCGCCGCCGCAGCCGACGAGGTCTTCCAGGGGCACCTCGCACCCGGTCCGGAGTACCTGCGCCTCTCCAAGGCGCTCCTGCGCCATTCGGGCAAGCACCTGCGCCACGTGTGGCTCTCGCTCTCGGGAGCGGTGGCCAACGAGAACGCGCTCAAGACCATCCTGCAGAAGAAGGCACCGGCCGACCGCATCGTGGTCTTCGAAGGCGGCTTCGCCGGCCGCACGACCACCCTGGCCGAGATCACCGACCGGCCCGGGTTCCGGGAAGGACTGCCGCTGCGCGGGAACGTCCTGCACGTGCCCTTCTACGACCCCGACGATCCGGATTCCGTCCGTCGCACCCTCGACGCACTCGACGCGCACCTGGCTCGCCATCCCGGGCGCATCGCCGCCATGCTCTTCGAGCTGGTCCAGGGCGAGGGTGGGATCCGCACCGCACCGCCTCCCTTCTTCGCCGCGCTCATGCAGCGCTGTCGCGAGGCGAAGGTGGCGGTCTGGGTCGACGAAGTGCAGACCTTCGCGCGCACCGGAGAGCTCTTCGCGTTCCGGACCTTCGGGCTGGACGAGTGGGTAGATGTGGTGACCTGCGGCAAGGCGCTGCAGGGAAGCGCGATGCTCTTCCGTCGCAGCTACAAGCCCGGCCCGGGCCTGGTGGCGGGGACGTACGCCGGCTCCACGGTGGGCATGGCGGTGGGCGCACGCATCATCGACCGCCTCGAGAAGGACGGATACCTCGGTCCGGAAGGCCGCATCTCGGTGCTGGAGGGCCGTGTGGCGCGCCGCTTCGAGGCGCTGTCGCGCTCGCTGCCGCGGGCGGTCGGCCCGCGCAGCGGAATCGGGGCGATGCACGCCTTCGTTCCCTTCGACGGCAGCGCCGAGGTCACCCAGGCCGTGCTGCGCGCCGCGTTCGACGAGGGCCTGATCGCCCTCGGCAGCGGTACGGGACCGCACAAGGTGCGCTTCCTGCTGCCCGTGAACGTCACCGACGAGGAGCTCGAGACCGGCTTCACGATGCTCGAGAAGGCGCTGCGGCGCGTGGGAGAAGAGCGAGACCTCCCGTGCTGATCATCCGGCCGGTCCGGCACGGCGACCTGGACGAGCTGGTCCAGCTCGCGCGCCGACTGGACTCGGTCAACCTGCCCGCGGAGCCGGACTTCCTCTCGCAGCGCATCGTCCGCTCCGAGGCGAGCTTCGCCGGCGAGATCGCGGACTGGCGCGACGGCGTCTACGTCTTCGTCCTGGAGGACGGCGACGCCGGCCGCACGGTGGGGACGTCGATGGTGCGCTCCAAGCACGGCACGTCCGAGTCGCCCTACTACTACCTGGAGGTCTCGACCGAGGAGCGCCGCAGCCCCGAGCTCGACCGCTACTTCGTGCACACGAAGCTCCAGCTTCGCAGCAGCGACGACGGTCCGACCGAGATCGGCGGCATCGTCCTCCACCCGGAGTGGCGCGGCCATCCCCAGAAGTGCGGCAAAGCGCTCTCGATCGTGCGCTTCGCCTGGATCGGCGCGCACCCGGACTGGTTCGAGCGGGAGGTGGTGGCCGAGATGCTCTCGCGCTTCGACGCGCCCGGCCGGAACCGCCTGTGGGATGCCTTCGGTGCGCGCTTCACCGGTCTCTCCTACCGCGAGGCCGACCACCTCTCGGCCCGCAATCCCGGCTTCATCGCCGATCTCTTCCCGCGCGACCCCGTCTACGCGACGCTCCTCCCCGAGCCGGTGCGCGAGGTGCTGGGGGAGCCCAACGAGACCGCCCGCGCTGCGGTCCGCATCCTCGAGAAGGTGGGCTTCCGCTACCTGAACCGGATCGATCCCTTCGACGGCGGCCCCTACTACGGCGCCGCGCGCGACACGATCTCCTCGGTGCGCGAGCGACGCGAGCTGGTGCTGCCCGGAACGCCCGCCGACGGCGCCGGGAAGCCGGACGGACCCCTCGCCCTGCTCTCCGCCGAGGGCGTCCACGGGTTCCGCGCTGCGGTCCTGCCGCTCGACGGCGACGGCGCGCCGTTCGTACCGGCCGAGGCGCGCGAGACCCTGGGCGTCGGCGCCGGCGACCGGGTCAGCGTGACGCCGCTGCCGTGAGGGACGCCATCGAGAGCGTCTCACCCGCCGATCCCGCAGACGTGATCGGACGCTTCCCGATCGCCGATGCCGGGGCTGTCGACGCGGCCGTGGCGCGCGCCCGCGAGGCCTTCCCGGCCTGGCGCGACGCCGGCCTGGAGGCGCGCGCCGGCGTGCTGCGGCGCTTCCGCGAGCTGGCCGCCGACGCCGCAGACGACCTGGCCCCGCGCATCGCCCGCGAGGTGGGGAAGGCGCTGTGGGACGCCCGCGGCGAGGCGCGGCTCGTGGCGCCGAAGGTGGACGTCACCCTGGCGGAGGGGATGGCCCTGGTGTCCCCGCTCGTCGCAGGGCCGGGCGCCGAGGCGCGCTTCGTGCCGCGCGGCGTCCTCGCCGTGCTGGGCCCGTTCAACTTCCCCGCGCACCTGCCGAACGGCCACATCGTTCCCGCTCTGGCGACGGGCAACACGGTCGTCTTCAAGCCCAGCGAGCTGGCTCCCGGCGTGGGTGAGTGGATGGCGGAGCTCTGGCGCTCGGCCGGGCTTCCCGAGGGCGTCCTCCAGATCGTGCATGGCGCCGGCGACACGGGTCGCACACTCGCCCTGCACGACGGGGTCGACGGCGTCCTCTTCACCGGCTCCTGGGCCGTCGGTCGCGCCCTGCGCGAGGCCACCGTGGAGCACCCCGAGAAGATCCTCGCGCTGGAGATGGGCGGCAAGAACGCGGTGGTGGTGATGGCCGACGCGGACCTCGATCTGGCCGTAGCCGAGACCGCGCTCTCCATCTGCGCCACGACGGGACAGCGCTGCAGCTGCGCGAGCCGCATCTTCGTCGAGCGCGCCATCTTCGACGCCTTCGCCGACAAGCTGGCCGCCGTCCTCGCCGGCGTGCGCGTCGGCGCCCCCCTCGATCCCGAGGTCTTCATGGGACCGCTCGTCAACGAGGCCGCCTTCGAGAAGGTGAACGCCTTCCGCGGGCGCGCCGGGGAGGCGGGCGGCGAACGCGTCCCGCTCCCCGAACCGGACCTGCCCGCCCCGTACATCGGACCCGGCCTCGTGCGCTTCGACGACGCGTCTCAGCACGCTCCCTACCATCGCGAGGAGATCTTCGGCCCCGAGGCGGGTCTCCTCCCGGTCGACTCGCTCGAAGAGGCGATCGCCGCCGTGAACGACAGCGAGTACGGCCTGGTCGCGTCGATCATGTCGGCGGACCGCACGAAGTTCGAGCACTGCCGGGGACGGGTCCGCACGGGTCTCCTCAACTGGAACCGGGCCACCGTCGGGGCCAGCGGCAAGCTCCCCTTCGGCGGACGCGGGCGCAGCGGGAACGACCGGCCCGCAGGGGTGAGCGCCACGCTCTACTGCAGCGTCGCCCAATCGCTGCTCGAAGGCCCCGCGCAGCTCGACCCCGCCACGCTGCCCCCCGGAATGCCGACACCGTGAGCCCGGCGCGCACGGTCCTGATGGGCGATCCCGCCCACTTCAGCGTGCAGGGCGGCGCCAACCCGCACACGCGCACGCGCTGGGGACGTCGCCGCAGCGTCGATCGCGAGCGCGCCATCGCCCAGTGGCAGCGCCTGCGCGACACCCTGCGCGACCTGGATGTGGAGGTGCTGGTGGTACCGCCGGACCCCGCCTGGCCGGGGCTCGTCTACCCGGCCAACGCCGGCTTCCTGCAGGACGTGGACGACCCGCGCCCTCGCTCCACCAAGAGCTTCACGCTCTCGAACCTGCTCCCGACCCGCGCCGGAGAGAAGGAGCACTACCGGCGCGTCGTCGGCGAGGCGGGCTTCCCGATCGCCGAGCTGGACGCGGCGCTGCGCTTCGAGGGCGAGGCCGACTTCTTCCCCGTCGGGCAGACCGTGCTCCTCACCCACGGCCGCCTCGAACGCCAACGCTTCGTGCCAGCCCTGGCCTGGCCGCCCTGGCGCCGGGTCTACGGCTTCCGCACCGACGCCCGCGTGCTCGACGTGCTGGCTCCGCAGGTGGCTCCGCGCCCCGTCGTCCAGCTCGAGCTCGTCCTCGAGGCCCACTACCACGGCGACACCGCCCTCTGCGCCTTCGGCCCGCGCCGCGAGCACCTCCTCGTCTACGAAGACGCGCTCGCACCCGTGAGCCGAGCGCGAGTACGCGACACCTTCGGCGAAGCCGCCATCCCGCTCTCCCGCGACGACGCCGCCCGCTACGCCGCCAACTCCTTCACCCTCCAGACGGGCGGCGAGTCCCTCCTCCTCATGCCCGACGGCCTCTCGCCCCGCCTCCTCGACACCATCCGCGAACGCGGCACGAAGCCCGTCCTCGTCGACGTCTCCGAGTTCCTCAAGAAGGGAGGGGGCTCGGTCAAGTGCATGATCGGCGACCTGGGGCCGGGGGAGGCGGGAGCGCCGTCGTAACCCTCCGCCGAGTCTGGGATTTCGCCGCAACCGGAGGCGGCCTCGGCGTCCCTGCCAGGAGCAGGGGCCGCATAGGGGCCGTCTGAGGACGCCAGCGCATCCGCGAACCCCCGGCTCTCGGTGGGCATGAAGTGCCCGTAGGTGTCGAGCAGAACCTTGGCCGTCGTCCAGCCACCCTGCTCCTGAATCCACTTGAGAGGTGTCCCCCGGGCCATGTGCAGCGAAGCCCAGGTGTGGCGCAGCCCGTGGGGCGAGAAGCGCCGCTCCTTGCCCAACGCCTTCTCGGTGATCTTCCTGAACACCTTGTTCCTGAAGTAGACGGGGATCAGCATCCCGCCCGAGAAGTTCGGGAATACGGTGGCGTCTTCCGGCGGCGGGTAGACCTTCGGTAGCCGATCAAAGAGAACGGACCTCAGGCGGGTGGACAGCTCCAGCACCCGTACCCGGCCCGTCTTGGGCGGCCCGAGCGTGTGACCACTGGAGAAGCTGCGCTCGATCCGGGCCGTACCGGCCTCCAGGTCCACGTCGATCCAGCGCAGCGCCAGTGCCTCACCGAGCCGCGCTCCGGTGTCCGCGAGGAAGAGGACGAGGGGGTAGAAGCGGGGGTGATCGGCCTCTGCCACCCGCAGGACTGCGTCCAGCTCGTCAGCAGACAGCACCTTGTCGGGACCGACCTTGATCGCCGACGAGCTACGACGCCTGGAGCGACCTGCCTTCCAAGCCTCCACAGGGTTGATCTCCAGGACACCCTGCCCACGAGCGTGGGAGAGGATCAGCCGAAGGACGTTGAGGGCCATGTCGATGGACTTGGCGCTCTTGGGCCTCCCAGTGTCGATGCAGTGGTCGTAGAAGCCCTGGATGTCGGCCAGGCCAATGGACCGGATGTCCACCTCGCCGAAGTGTGGAACGAGATGAACGTCTACCTGGAGGCGATAGATCCGGGCCGTCCCAGGTGCGTGGTGACCTTCCAGGCCCCGCTCGATGGGCACCTCGACTTCGCGGCGGAGCCAGTCCTCGGCGAATCCGGCGAAGGGCAGCGGCTGCGCGGGAGCCGTGGCCATGTCGAGATCCCCTAGGGTGAAGCTAGGCGCTGGAGCAAGCGCCGTTCAGCCCGTCGGCCTGGCCCTGGGTCGCGAGATGGTATCGCGTCGGGACTGGCGCAGCGGGTGTGACGCGCAGCGGCCCCGTTGGATAGCGAGCGT
>JANQFA010000241.1 GCA_028278065.1 Myxococcota bacterium | reverse complement strand
CGCTCGGCGCCAAGCTGGTGCTGACCGAGGGCCCGAAGGGAATGAAGGGCGCCATCGCCAAGGCAGACGAGCTCACCGGGAGCATCCCCAACGCCTTCCAGCCCCAGCAGTTCGAGAACCCGGCCAATCCCGAGGTCCACCGCAAGACCACCGCGGAGGAGATCTGGAACGACACCGACGGCAAGGTGGACGCCCTGGTCGCCGGCGTCGGGACCGGCGGTACCATCACCGGCGTCGCCGAGGTGCTGAAGGAGCGCAAGCCTTCCTTCGAGGCGATCGCAGTCGAGCCCGAGGCCAGCCCGATCCTCTCGGGCGGAGAGCCCGGCCCGCACAAGATCCAGGGCATCGGTGCCGGCTTCGTCCCGGGCGTCCTCGACACGGACCTCCTGGCGGGCGTGGTGAAGGTGTCCAACGACGTGGCCTTCGAGACCGCTCGCCGCCTGACCCAGGAGGAGGGCATCTTCTGCGGGATCTCCTCGGGGGCCAACGTGGCGGCCGCCGTCGAGTACGCCGGCCGCTCGGAGAACGAGGGCAAGCTCGTGGTGGTGATCATCCCCAGCTTCGGCGAGCGCTACCTCAACACGGACCTCTTCGCACCGTACCAGTACGAGGGCAGCGACGACGTCGGTGCGTGAGGACGAGGAGAGCGCGCATGCGTGGCGCCCCCTCGTCCTGCCGCACGCGGGGCACGCGCCACGAGTCCACCCCCACGCCTGGCTGGCGCCGGGCGTCGCGGTGATCGGGGACGTCGAGATCGGCGCCGAGTCGAGCGTGTGGTTCGGCGCCGTGGTGCGCGGGGACATCCACTCCATTCGCATCGGCGCCCGCACCAACCTGCAGGACCACGTGGTGGTGCACGTGACCCGGGGCCGCTTCTCCACCACGATCGGGGACGAGGTGACGGTGGGCCATCGCGCCACCGTGCACGGCTGTCGGGTGGGTGACGGGGCCCTGGTGGGGATCGGCGCGATCGTGCTCGACGGCGCCGAGGTGGGGGAGGAGGCGCTCGTGGCGGCCGGAGCCCTGGTGCCGCCCGGAGCCGTGGTGCCGCCGCGAACTCTGGTGGTGGGCTCGCCGGCGCGTCCGCGCCGCGAGCTGTCCTCCGACGAGATCTCCGCGCACCGGACCCAGGCGCTCAAGTACGCCGAGGAGGCGCGGATCTATGCCTGCGCCGGGTCTCGATGAACGAGCCGGGCGGATCGAAATGAACGGGCCGGGCGGATCGAAATGAACGGGCCGGGCGGATCGAAATGAACGAGCCGGGCGGACCGCGGTGAACGAGCCCTCCCGACGCGAGGCGAAGAAGGCCCTGCACCGGCGCCGTATCCTGGAGACCGCGCAGGAGGTCTTCTTCCGGGACGGCTTCGTCGAGGCCAATCTCGACGAGATCGCCAAGGGGGCGGGCGTCGCCAAGGGCACGCTCTATCGCTACTTCGACAGCAAGGCCGATCTCTACGTCGCGGTGCTCGTGCACGGCGGTGACCTGTTCGCCGAGCGCATGCGCGCCGCGCGCTCGGACGCGGATCACCCCGCGGACCAGATCCGCAAGATCGCGCGCTTCTACTTCGAGCACTGGGCAGCCAACGAGGAGTACTTCGCGATCTTCTGGGCGATGGAGAACCAGGAGGTGATCGGAGAGCTGACGGCTGACGCCGAGGGGGAGATCACCTCCCTGTGGAGCGCGTGCCTGCGGATCCTGGCCGATGCGGTCCAGGAGGGCGTGGAGCGCGGGGTCTTCGCGCCCTGCGACCCCTGGGAGGTGGCCAACATCTTCTGGACCGTGGCGAATGGGCTGATTCGCACGGAGCACGTGCAGGCCCGGCGCAAGCTCCGGCGCAGCCGCCTCGACCGCATCTTCGACGATGCAGTCGAGCTCCTGCTACGAGGGCTCACGGTTCCGGCCGGGGGTTCTTGACAGCACCCGGGCGATCCGGGACCTTAGGCCGCGCGGAGAAAGTGACCGCGGGTCATTTTTCAGTGGAGGGTGAGAGATGAGCGACCTTGCAGACCGCGTGCGATCGATCGTGGCCAGCCAGCTCAGTGTGGAGGTCCAGGAGGTGCAGCCGGAGTCGAGCATCCTCGACGACCTCGGCGCCGACTCCCTGGACGTGGTGGAGCTGGTGATGGCGCTCGAGGAGGAGTTCGACATCGAGGTGCCCGACGAGGACGTCGAGGCGATTCGAACGGTCAAGGACGTCGAGTCCTACGTCAACGGGAAGCTCGCGGCCTAGCCGCCTCCTGTCAGTCCTTCGGGCACAGGCCGGGAGCCGCCTCCCGTCAGTCCTTCGGGCGCAGGCCGGGAGCCGCCTCCCGTCAGTCCTTCGGGCGCAGGCCGGGAGCCGCCTCCCGTCAGTCCTTCCGGCGCAGGCCCGGAAGGACTCCGAGCCAGATGAGGGCTCCCAGGCTGATCACGGCGGCGAGCGCCACGGTGAGCATCCGCCCGCGCAGCGCCCCGCGGACGGCCTCCCGCCCCGCCTCGGCGGGATCCGCTTCGGGCGGCAGCTCGTTCCAGGCCTGCATCATCTCCGGCGCCGACAGCAGGATCCCCCACACCACCAGGGCGCCGAAGAAGTAGAGGATCACCAACGTGAACCTCGGCTCGAAGCGCGCCCTCTCCGCCACGCCCGAATCCTAGCCGTTCGCGTGCTAGCGTGGGCCGGTCATGCGGCTCCTGGTGATCGACGCCATGAACTCGATGTACCGGGCGTTCTTCGCGCTTCCGCCCCTGCGCAGCCCCGACGGGCGGCCCACCAACGCGGTGCTCGGCTTCACCAACATGCTGAACAAGGTGGTCCGCGAGGAGGCGCCCGATCACGTGGTGATCGTGTTCGACGCGCGCGGCAAGAGCTTTCGTCACGAGCGCTTCCCGGAGTACAAGGCGGGCCGCGACGCCCAGCCCGAGGACCTCTCGTCCCAGTTCCCGCTGGTGCGCCAGGTGATCGCCGCCTACAACCTGCCGACCCTCGAGGTTCCGGGCGTGGAGGCCGACGACGTGATCGCCAGTTTGGTGGCGCAGGCGCCGGACGACGCCGAGGTGCACGTGGTCTCGACGGACAAGGACCTGATGCAGCTCGTGGGCGACCAGGTCACCCTCCTGGACGGCATGAAGGACCGGCGCTTCGGGCCGCACGAAGTCGAGGAGCGCATGGGCGTTCCGCCGGAGAAGGTCCTCGACACGCGCGCCCTGGTTGGCGACCCGAGCGACAACATCCCCGGGGTCAAGGGCATCGGAGCCAAGGGCGCCGCCAAGCTGATCCTCGAGTTCGGCGACCTCGAGAACCTGCTCGAGAGGGTCGACGAGGTGAAGGCGAAGCGCGCGCGCGAGGCCCTGCGCGAGCAGGCCGAGAGCGCTCGGCTCTCGAAGGAGCTGGCCACCCTCAAGATCGACGTCGAGCTCCCCTGCGGCTTCGACGAGCTGGAGCGGGCCGAGCCGGACAGCGTCGCGCTGCGCGAGCTCTTCGCCGAGCTCGGCTTCACCCGCCTCCTCGAGGCCATGGATGCGCCCGAAGGGGGTAGCGCGCAGGCGCGAGCGTCCGAGGCGGACGGCGAGGTCGAGATCGTGCGCGGTGCCGCGGGCCTCGCGGACCTGGTGGGGGACGCGCCGGCCGAGCCGCGCGCCCTGGTGCTCGTCGAGGCCAGTCGGTCCGACGCGGCGTCGACCCCGCGTCCCTTCGCCCTGGGCGTGGCGCAGGGCGACGAGCGCGTGCTGGCGCTCCTGGCCGAAGGGGACGCCGACGAGCGTGTCGTGCTGGAACGGCTCTTCGCGGCGCCCTGGCTGGCGCGCGAGACCGACCGCATCCAGCGCGTGCTGGGCGACTTCGGCGTGGAAGTCGGCGCGCCGGCCTTCGACGTGGAGATCGCGGCGTTCCTCGTCGACTCCTCGGCGCAGCGCACGACGCCCGCCCTGGCTCACGCCTTCCTCGGTCGCAACGTGCGCGCCTACACGGACGTGGCCGGCCGCGGCGCCAAGGCGACGCCGGTGGAGTCGCTGCTGCAGCCGGAGCTGGCGTCCTGGGCGGGGGAGGAGGCGGCCGCGATCCGCGAGCTGGCCCCGCTCCTGCGCGAGCGCGTCGAGGCGGACGGCCTGCTGGCCCTGCTCGAAGACGTGGAGCTGCCCCTGGCCGGCGTGCTGGCGCGCATGGAGCGGGCCGGGGTGCGCGTGGACGAGGCCTTCCTCGGCGAGCTCTCCATCGAGTACGAGAAGGAGCTCGGCCGGATCCAGGGGGAGATCCACGCCCTGGCGGGCGAGGAGTTCCTGGTCAGCTCACCCAAGCAGCTGCAGCGCATCCTCTTCGAGAAGCTCAAGCTGCCGCCGGTCAAGAAGACCAAGACCGGCTTCTCCACCGACGAGAGCGTCCTCGAGCAGCTCTCGGCGCAGCACGAGCTTCCGGCGAAGATCCTGGCCCACCGCCGGCTGGCCAAGCTGAAGAGCACCTACGTCGACGCCCTTCCCCGCCTCGTCAACCCGACGACCGGCCGCATCCACCCCTCCTTCCATCAGACGGGAGCGGCCACCGGCCGGCTCTCCTGCACGGATCCGAACCTCCAGAACATCCCCATCCGTACCGAGGAGGGCGTCCGCATCCGCGAGGCCTTTGTGCCGGCCGAGGGGATGGTCCTGGCGTCGGCCGACTACTCGCAGGTAGAGCTCCGGATCCTCGCCCACTTCTCCGAGGACGAGAGCCTGATCGATGCGTTCGAGAGCGGCGAGGACGTGCATCGGCGCACGGCGGCGGAGGTGGCCGGCGTCGATCCGGAGGAGGTGGACGCGGACCAGCGCGCCCGCGCCAAGGCGATCAACTTCGGGATCATCTACGGCAGCAGCGCGTTCGGGATCGCCAACCAGCTGGGCATCGCGACCTCCGATGCCCAGGCCACCATCGATACCTACTTCGAGCGCTACAAGGGCGTGCGCCGCTTCCTGGACGAGACCGTGGCGACGGCTCGGGAGCAGGGCTTCGTCACGACCCTCCTGGGCCGGAGGCGCTATCTCCCGGATCTGGCCTCGCGCAACCGGGTCCTGCGCCAGGCCGCGGAGCGCATGGCGGTCAACTCGGTGATCCAGGGGACGGCTGCGGATCTGATCAAGAAGGCCATGATCGAGGTGGACCAGGCCCTGGCCGCCGAGGCGCCCGAGGCCCGCATGATCGTGCAGGTCCACGACGAGCTGGTCTTCGAGCTGCCCGAGGGCGAGGTGGAGGCCGTGGGGGAGCGGATCCGGGGGATCATGGAGGGTGTCTACACCCTGCGCGTCCCCCTGGACGTGGACGTCGGGACCGGGGCCAACTGGCGGCAGGCCCACTAGGCTCGCCGGGGCCGGGGCCGGGGCCGGGGCCGACCCCGGGGAGCGATCGCCCGAATAGGACCTGCGCAGGTGACGTCCAACAAGCCGGAACAGCCGAGTGACGCCGAGGCGATCGAGCGGGCCCGCCGCGGCGATCACGAGGCCTTCCGCATCCTCGTGGAGCGCTACCAGGGCCGGGCCTACCGGCTGGCGCTGAGGGTGCTTCGCGACGAAGAGAAGGCTCGGGATGCGGTCCAGGAAGGGTTCATCAAGGTGTATCGCTCCCTCGATCGGTTCGAGGGGCGCTCCAGCTTCTACACGTGGCTCTATCGGCTTGTGTTAAACCTGTGCCTCGACATGCGCCGTCGAGACCGCTCCGATCGGGAGGTCGAGTGGACGGAGGAGCGTGCCCACCCCCCCGAAGAGCCGGGCGGCGGCCCGCTCGAGGCCTCTGGGGGCGGACCGGCGGGCGAGCTGGAGCGGGCCGAGATCCGCGCGCGCGTGGCTGCGGCGATCGATACGCTGCCGGACGGGCAGAGGGAGACACTGGTGCTGCGCGAGGTGGAGGGTCTCTCGTACCAGGAGATCGCCGACGCCCTCGGGATATCGAAGGGAACCGTGATGAGCCGCCTGCACTACGCCCGCAAGAAGGTGGCCGCCCTGCTCGAGGCGGAGGGCATGGTATGAGCCGGGACCGACGCGCCGAGCTCCTGGCCGCCTGGAAGGACGGGGAGCTATCCGGCCGCAAGGCCCGACGGGCCGCCCGCCTGGTCGAGGGATCCCCCGAGGCCCGCCGTGCCCTGGAGGTGGACCGGGCCGTCGGCGAGTGGGTGCGCGAGGCGCTGCCCTCCGACGATCCCACTCCGGACCTCTGGCCCGAGATCGTGCTGCAGCTCGCCCGCGAGCCGCGTCCGCTCCCCGGGTCGTCGCCGACGCCCGGCCGGCGACGCCGGCTGCTGGGGCCGGCGATGGCCGGCGCCGCCGCGGCCGCCGCCGTTGCGGTGATGGCGACCCTCTGGCTGCAGCCCGCGGGCACGGACGAGGTGGTCCAGTGGCTCGACAGCGACGGAGCCCCCGTCATGGTGCTCGAGGGTCCGGACGATACGATCATCTGGATGCTGGGTCCGGAGGACGAGGAGATCTCCTGGAGTGCGGGCGGTGTTGCGGTCTAGCGCGGTCTACGCGCTGGTTGTGCTGCGGTCCAGCGGGCTCGTCGCGCTGCTCGTCCTGCTGGCCGTGCCGGCCGCGGCACAGCAGGCCCGCGCCCAGGCGGTCGGTCTGCGGATCCTCGTGACCCACGCCTCCTCGAGCCCGGGCCCCATCGATCCGTCCGCCCTCGAGCTGCATCGCCAGCTCCAGCGGGACTTCCGCTACCAGAGTCTGCGCGTCCTCGAGCAGCGACGCATGCAGCTCGGGATGGACGAGATCGGCAAGCTGAAGCTCCCCAACGGGCGCTGGGTGCGGGTGCGCCCGCTCAACCGGGCGGGGGAGCGGCTGCTGATGGCGGTGGAGGTCGAGGGCTCGCTCAACACCGATCTGCGCCTGCGCAACCACCGGCGGGTCTCGATCGGCTCCCACCGCTACAAGGGCGGGACCCTGGTCATCACCTTCGAGCCGGACTTCTGATCGAGAGGCTGCCAGAACCCGGCTGGCTCGACCGCTTCTCCATTCCGTCGAGCCTCCGTCACCGGAGCTCCAGACCCCCGGGGGTCTGCTTGCCGGCGCGCGTTTTTTCCGGCTTTTTTGCGATCCCGCTGACACCCGGCCGGGCATCCGCCCCACTACCCCAATGACAACACAGATCCCCTTCCCAGGGAGGCCCGGTGCTGCAGAGGCGGCTCCGGGCCTTTCCCTTTTGGTTGTGTTCCGACGATTGTGTCTGGCACGGGGATTGCCCTCTGGCGGGTCATGGCTGCCCGCGCACGATCCTTCCGACCTCCTCACTGTCCCAACCCCGGGTGCGGTTTCCACGCCGATCCGGCCGGTTGGCCCTGGAAGCGGGCGG
>JANQFA010000243.1 GCA_028278065.1 Myxococcota bacterium | reverse complement strand
CCCGGCCCCACCGGGGTGGCCCACGCGCTGCTCTGGCCCCGGCGCCGCGAGCAGCTCGAGCGCGAGATCCGTGCCCAGTTCGAGGCCTACCTCGCCACGGGGCTGCCCTTCGACCACGTGGACGGGCACCACCACCTCCACATGCACCCGCTCCTGTTCGATCTCGTCGCGCGCTGCATGGACGAGTACAAGGTCTCGTGGGTACGCCTGGTGGACGAGGACCGGACCGTGGCGCGGCGCGGTGACGAGTCTCTTCCGGGCGAGTTCATCGCCTGGGCGTTCCAGCTGCTCGCGCGACGCGCCCGGCGCGTGCTCGCCCGCGGGGAAGCGCGCGGCCCCGACCGGGTGTTCGGCCTGCGTGCCACGGGCCGCATGGATCTCGAGGAGTGGCAGCACCTGCTCGCGAAGCTCGACGGCGGCACCGTGGAGGTCTATACCCATCCCGACACGTCGACCGACGCCGGCCGCCGCGAGCTCGATGCGTTGTGCTCGTCGGAGGTGCGGGACGCGGTCGCACGAGCCGGCTTCAGCCTGGTGGGAACCCGCGAGGTCGGACGCAGGGGGATCTCGGAGCGCCGATGACGTGGTTGCTCGCCATCCTGGGGCTGTGGCTCGTGGTCGCGGTCGTCTATCGCGCTCTCTCGCTGCGCGCCGTGGATCGGCAGCTGGACGATCCCGGAGCCGATGCCGAGCCCGTTCCGCCCAGCGGTGAGGTCGCGCTCCTGCGCCCCCTCAAGGGCGACCACGCCTGGCTCGACGCGGCGCTCGAGAGCCTGTGGCGGGCGGCGAAGCCGACCCGCACGCGGGTCGTGCTGGGTGTCGCCGAGGCTGGCGACCCGTCGGTCCCGGTGATCCGCGCCGCCCTCGCCCGCAACGGCGAACGACCGCCCACCGAGCTGCGCGTCGACCCGGGTCCGCCCGGGCTGAATCGCAAGATGGCCAATCTGATCCAGATGACCGAGGGCATTCCCGCGGACATCCTGGCCTTCTCCGACGCCGACGTGCGCGTCCCGGAGCACTACCTCGACCGCGCCGTGCGTCCCTTCAAGAACGGCGAGGTCGGACTGGTGACCTTCCCGTACCGGAGCGTGCCCGGCCGCACCCTGGCGAGCCGCGTGGACGCCCTCATCACCAACATCATGTTCCTGCCCAGCGTCGCGATGGCCCTCGAGGTGCAGGGCCTCCATTTCGGTCTCGGGGCGAGCCTCGTCGTGCGTCGCGAGGCCCTGCAGCGCGCGGGAGGACTCGAGGCGCTGCTCTCGGTGTGCGGCGACGACTACTGGATGGCGAAGAACATCGAGGACGCGGGCTACCGGCTCGAGTTCGTTCCGCTCATGCTGGAGCACATGCTCGAGGACGAGGGCTGGCTGCGCTCCTGGCGTCGCCATCTGCGCTGGAACAGCGTCGTCCGCGAGCAGCGGCCGCTCGGCTACCTGGGCCAGGTCACGATTCACGGCGCGGCCCCGGCCTTCGGCCTGGGAGTGATCCTCGCCTTGTCGGGGCTTCCGGCCGCCGGCCTGGCGGTTCCCCTGGCCTGGTGGGCCTTCGAGGCCCGCGGTCTCTGGAAGCGCCGCGAGGTGCTGGCCATCCGCAAGCGCGACCTCGCTCTCCTGCCGCTCGTCGGCGCCGCCGGCTTCGTCAGCTGGCTGGGCGGTCTGTTCGGTCGCCCGCGCCCGAGCTAGCGGCGCCCAGCGCGTAGAAGCCGCGGGCTCCCGCGGCACCGAGCCGCTGCCAGGGAAGGCCCAGCTCGGCGAAGCGGGCTTCGCTCGGCTCCGGCGCGCCGACGAAGTAGACGCGCCGTCCGGCCCGTACCAGCGCCACCAGCTCGGGCTCGTCGATGCAGAGCGCGTTCCGGTCGGGCTCGATGAAGTGCATGATCGAGCCCTCGCGATCGCGCAGCATCAGCGCGCGGCGCCCCGTGTAGAAGAGCAGGGCCGCGACGTGCTCGAACTCCGGCCGCTCGTCGGACACGAGGACGTCGCCTTCGCGCGCCAGCGGCTCGTAGAGCCGGGCGAAGGCAAGGGCGGTGCCCTCGAAGCTCTTCTCGTGGCTGACCCGCGCCACCTGGAACAGGACGGCGCACACGACGATGGCGCAGGCGAGAGCGGCGCGGGGGCGATCGCGCCGGAACAGGGCGCCTGCGGCGAGCCCGAACACGAGCGCCGCCGTCAGGAAGACCGCTGCGGCCGGTCGCGAGGGGATGCCGAGGGCGGCCAGCGCGTCCGAATCCCAGCCGACGAGCAGCACCACGAGGCTGAGGCCGCCGACGCTCCCGATCCCCAGCCAGGGCCAGGCCCAGCGTCTGCCCGAGGCGAAGCGCCCCTCGCCGAGGAGATCGCCCAGGGGCGCGGAGAGGCCGACGAGAAGGGGCGGGTAGATCTCGAGCCCGTAGAAGTCCACCTTGCTGCGGGAGGAGGCGTAGAGGAGCAGCGGAACGGCGGCCCAGATGGCCAGCAGGAGCGCCCTCTCGCGCGCCACCGCTCCGAAGCGCACCATCCGCGCAAGCTCGAGGCCCGCGCCGGGCAGGTGGAGGACCCACGGGAAGAACTCCGCGGTCACGAGCACGAGCCACAGGCCGGTGGGGAAGAGGGCGTCGTTGGAGCGCATCGATCCCGCGAAGCGGTGGAAGTGCTCGTTGATCACGAACGCCTCGAAGAACTCGGGGTGGCGTGCGGCCATCACGAGCGTCCAGGGCAGGGCCACCGCGGCCAGGCAGGCGAGGCCGGCCGGGTGGAAGAGGCGCAGCAGGGCGCGCGGCTCGCGCACGGCCACGAGGAGCAGTGTGGTGGCTGCCAGCGGGATCAGGATCCCGGCCAGACCCTTGACCAGGAAGCCCAGGCCCAGCGCGGCGTGGAATCCGCACAGGGGGGCCAGCCGGCCCGTCTCCCGCCAACGCACGAAGCCCAGCATGGCGGCGATGGCCGAGGCGACCAGGCCGAACTCGGGGCCGGCGTCCAGGCAGTAGACGTAGACCTCGGTGGTGGTGAGGAAGAGCAGGAGCGCGGCGACCCCGGCGCGCGCGCCGAACAGCCGGCGCGCGAGCAGGCCCGCCAGGGCGGCGGAGAGCAGGGCCGAGAGCACCGTGGTGAGCCGCGCCGCGGCCTCGCTCACGCCGAAGACGGCGTAGAGGGCGGCGGTGGGCCAGTAGGCGAGCGGCGGCTTGACGTAGTAGACCGCCCCGTCGAGGCGCGGTGTCAGCCAGTCGCCGGACTGCACCATCTCCGCGGGGACCTGCGCGTACTTCGCCTCGGCGTCGCGCAGGGGCCGATCGATTCCGGGCAGGTACAGCGCCAGGGCCGCCAGCAGCACCAGCAGCCAGGCCTGGATCTCGTCGCGCGCCAACCGGACCCCCTGGGAAGGCGCCGGCAGGGTACACCAGGCGCCGGGTTGGCAAGCGCCGGGGCGTGCCGTAGCCTGCGTTCCGTCGGGGGAGGCCCCGCCGCGGACCGGGAGGGGGGTGATGGGTCAGACCGTCGCGATCATCGGGGCCAACGGCTTCATCGGCAGCAACCTGACCGAGCACCTGCTGGCCACCCGCGACGACTGGAGGGTGCTGGGCACCGACATCGAGTCCCATCGGCTCGACGCGCTTCGGGACCATCCCCGCTTCGAGTTCACCCGGGGGGATATCCTCGCGGACCCCGACTGCGTCGAGCCCCTGGTCGAGCGCGCCGACGTGGTGCTGCCCCTGGCGGCCATCGCCACGCCCATCCAGTACGTGCGCCGGCCGCTGGCCGTCTTCGAGCTGACCTTCGAGGCCAACCTGCGCATCGTGCGGAGCTGTGCCGCCCACGACAAGCGGGTGGTCTTCCCGTCCTCCTCCGAGGTCTACGGGATGGCGGACGACCCGCCGTTCGACGAGCAGACCACGAAGCTGGTGATGGGTCCCATCGACAAGCACCGCTGGATCTACGCCACCTCGAAGCAGCTCCTCGACCGCGTGATCCACGCCTATCACTTCGAGCGCGGGCTGCGCTACTCGATCTTCCGCCCCTTCAACTGGATCGGTCCGCGCCTCGACTACGTGCTCGACGCCCGCGAGGGCAGCTCCCGGGTGCTGACCCAGTTCATCGGCAACGTCGTGCGCCGCGAGGACATCCGGCTGGTGGACGGCGGCTTCCAGCGTCGCTGCTTCCTCTACATCGACGATGCGATCGAGGCCCTGACGCGCATCATCGCCAACGAGGGCGGCTGTGCCGACCAGCGCATCTTCAACGTGGGGAACCCCCGGAACGATCTCTCGATCCGTGAGCTGGGCGAGCTCCTCATCGAGCTGATCGAAGCCTACCCCGGCTTCGAGAACGTCCGCGAGAGCGTCCAGCTCGTGGACGTGGCGTCCAAGGACTACTACGGCACCGGCTACCAGGACATCGCGACGCGGACACCGTCGATCCGCAACGCGGAGCAGTACCTGGGCTGGCAGCCCACCACGGATCTGCGCACCGCGATCAAGAAGACGATCGACTACTACCTCTCGGACCTCGCCCGGGAGGAGGTAGCGGCGCGCGCGCACGCTCGTGGCGACGCTTCGACTCGCGCTCAAGATTGACGTGGACACCGAGCGCGGGACGCGCGAAGGCGTCCCCGCGCTCGCACGCGTCCTCGAGGAGGCGCGCGCGCCCGCCACCTTCTTCTTCTCGCTCGGGCCGGACAACACCGGGCGCGCGCTGAAGCGGATCTTCCGACCCGGCTTCCTCGGCAAGGTGGCGCGCACCAACGTGGTGGGAACCTACGGCCTGCGCACGCTCGGGAACGGTGTCCTCTGGCCCGGTCCCCACATCGCCCAGCGCCACGGAGTGCTGATGCGCAGCGTGCGCGACGCGGGCTTCGAGGTCGGGATCCACTGCTGGGACCACATCCGCTGGCAGGACGGTCTGGCCGGCATGTCCACCGACGAGACGCGCAGCGAGCTGCGCAAGGCGCGTGAGGCATTCCGCATGGTCTTCGGTGAGGAGGCACGCTCGGCTGCGGCAGCGGGCTGGCAGGCCAACTCCAACTCGCTCCTGGCCTACGACGAGGCGGGCCTGGCCTACGCCAGCGACGTGCGCGGCCGCGCCCCCTTCCTGCCGCGCTGCGAGGGGCGGATCTTCGGGACTCCCCAGATCCCCAGCACGCTCCCCACCCTGGACGAGCTCCTCGGCCTTCCGGACCACCCGGAGGAGGGGCTGGTGGACGAGTACCTGGCCTGGCTGCGCGAAGACGCACTCGAGGTGATGACCCTCCACGCCGAGATCGAAGGCATGGGCTTCCTCGACTGGTTCCGGGACTTCCTGGAGGCCTGTCGCGCCCACGGCGTCGAGTTCGTCTCGCTGGCCCGCGAGGCGGAGCGCCTGCGCGACGAGCCGGGTGGACTGCCGGTGGGGGACCTCCTCCAGGGCCAGATCCCGGGCCGCAGCGGGACGCTGGCCGTCCAGGGCTGACCTCAACGCGGAGCCAGCAGGAGGAGGTGCAGGGTCCGGCCGCTGGTGGTCTCGCGGCGGGCGACCTCGCGATAGGGGATTCCCGACTCCGCGACGCGCAGCATGTCGCCGCGCCCGCGCTTGCCTTCCACCAGGGCCCAGGCCGGGGCCGTCGCCGCGAGGGAGGCCAGTGCGTCGAGATCCTCGACGATGGGGGGGCGCCGGCCGGTGTAGAACGCGACGTAGCCGCGCGTCGTCTCGGTGGGGTGGAAGAGGTGCAGGGTCGCATCGTCGGGGACCTCGCGGTTCACCGCCTCGAGCAGCGGACGCATGTCCTTGTTGCGCTCGTTGGCCTGCACCGCGAATCCGAGAGCGAGGGCCGCTCCGAGGGCCACCAGGAGAAGGGTGGCGAGCCACGCCTCCGCGCGCGGGCGGCTCGACACGTCGCGCACGGTGAAGACCGCGGCGCCGTAGACGAGGGCACCCGCCAGCGACGCCGGCCAGTAGGCACGATCCACGAAGCCCGCGAGCAGGGCGAGCGCCGCGCCCAGCGTCACGAGGACGACCGCCCAGCCGAGGGCGAGCCGCCGCTCCCAGGCCGCTCCGGCGGGCGGGCGCGCCATCCACCAGCCCACCAGGAGCGAGAACGCCGGCAGCAGGGGAAGCAGGTACAGGCCGCGCTTGGTGCCGGCGAACGACAGCAGGAAGACGGCGGGGACGCTCGCCGCGACCAGGAGCCGCAGGCCGTCGGCCTCGCGGGTGGCGAGAGTGGGCAGCGCGCGCCGCATCGAGATCAAGGCGAGCAGCGTGAGCGGGGTATAGGGGAGGAGGTCGGCTGGGAGCTGGCGCGCGTAGTACCACCAGGGGCGTTCGTGGCCTCCTCCGTAGCCGACCGCATCGGGTGCGAGCCGGGCGAGCTGGTTGCCGACCAGGAAGGTCTCGAGCCCCTCGGAGCCGGTCAGCGCATGCAGGCGCCAGAGCCAGACTCCGGAGACCGCCGCGACCAGGGCGACGCCCGGGACGAGGTGCGGACCGAAGAGCGTGCGCGTCCGTCCGCTCCAGAGTGCCCAGGCTCCGATTCCGATCGCCGGAAGGGCGATACCGATGGGGCCCTTTGCGAGGAAGCCGGCGGCGAGCGCCGCGTAGAACAGGCCGTGAAGGCCGACGCGGGCCGCCCCGCGGCGCTCGTCGGCATGGACCCACGCGGCCAACGCGACCGTGGTCGCGGCCACCAGGGCGGCGTCCACGATCACCCAGTGGGAGACGTTCAGGAAGCGGTACGTGGTGAGGAGAGTGAGCGAGCCGAGCAGCGCTGTCTGCGAGTCGAAGAAGCGGCGGCCGAGCGCGAAGGTGGCGGCCAGGGCGACGGCGCAGAAGAGCGCGGAGGGAAGCCGCGCCAGGCCGGCGCTGGTGGTGCCCGCCACGGAGAAGACGCTCGCCTGGACCCACCAGTAGAGGGGCGGCTTCTCCAGGAAGGGCTCGCCGGAGAGGCGCGGCACCGTCCACTCGCCCGACTCCCACATCTCGCGGCCGATGCCCGCGACCCGGGGCTCGTCGGGCGTCCACAGCTCGTGGTTCGCAATGCCGCTGAGCCCCACCACGAGACCCGCCGCGAGCAGCGTCAGGCGCGGGTGTGCGAAGAGTCGCTGCAAGGGTCCCCCCTGCGACGGCTGCTAGCACAGGCCCGAGGGAGCGGCTATAGCCGGGTCGTGTCGCCTCGAGTCGCAGGGGGCTCCGGCCCGGGTGCTCCCGCCGCTGGCAGGGAAGCGCTGGCTGGCGCCGCGCTGCTGGCGTTGGTCCTGACCCTCGGCGTCGGCATCTTCGATCACGAGATCTGGTCACCCACCGAGCCCGCGGTTGCCGGGGTGGTGTGGAACATGCACGCCGGCAGCGGGTTGGCGGTACCACGCATCGGCGAGTTCCCGTATCTGGAGAAGCCGCCGGGCTACGCCTGGCTGGCCTTCCTGGCGACCCGGGTCGGCGGCGGCCTCGACGCCGGCTGGCTGCGGTTGCCCAGCGCCCTGCTGGGCCTCGGAGTGCTGGCCCTCCTCGCGTGGGTGGTGACGCGTCGCCACGGTCCGACACTCGGGGCCCTGGCGGTCCTCCTCGGAGCCACCAGCCTTCCCGTCCTCGAGCTCTCGCA
This sequence comes from Myxococcota bacterium, assembly GCA_028278065.1. Classification (GTDB taxonomy): domain Bacteria; phylum Myxococcota_A; class UBA9160; order UBA9160; family JAFDET01; genus JAFDET01. Next base: position 728 of record JANQFA010000243.1, on the reverse strand, counting down.
CCGGGCGTCGCCCGACACGCTGGCCCTCTTCTTCGCGGCACTCGCGTTCTCGCTCCATCTCCGCGCCGTGGCGGACGGGCGGCCGGGCCGGGGCGCGGACGCGGCGCTGGCCATCGCCCTCGGCGCCTCCTTCTACGCGAAGAACTTCCTGGTCCTCTTCACGGTGGTGCCGCCCATCGCGTTCCATCGCCTCTGGATGCGGGACGTGACGGGGACCATCCGCCTGGGGCTGCTCACGCTCCTGGCGACGGTCGCGCTGGTCGCGCCGTGGGCACTGGCGCTGCACGCCGAAGGCGGTGACGAGCTGCTGCGTGTCGCCTTCGTGGACAACACGCTGGGGCGCTTCTTCGATGTGGCTGCGAGCGCGCGCCCCCAGCTGGGACCGCTCAACGACGCCTACACCGCAGAGCGGGACGGCGCCCCGTGGATCTACCTGCTGAACCTACCCGCGGTGGCGGCGCCCTGGACCCTGCTCTGCATCGCCGCCCTGCCGGTCGTGTTCGCGCGCGGGCGGACCGACGAGCACCGACGCTTCCTCGGCCTGGCACTCGTCCTCGTGCCGCTCGTCCTCACCCTGTCGTCTTCGAGGAACTCGGCCTACCTGCGCCCCCTCGTCTTCGTCGCCGTCCTCGTCGCCGTGGAGCTCTTCGCCGCGCGGCCGGCCGACCTGCGCCCCTGGCAGCGCCTGCTGGTGATCGCCAACCTGGTCGTGGTCGTCCTGGCGGTGA
>JANQFA010000049.1 GCA_028278065.1 Myxococcota bacterium | reverse complement strand
TTCGACGCAGACGTGAGCTTCACGAGCGCACGCGTGGAGGTTCCGGAGCCGGGACTCCCGGTGATCCTGGCGCTCGCGGCTCTCACTCAGCTCCTGCGGAGGCGGCAGGCGGCTACGGCGGTCGTCAGAAGCAGGAGTGCGATGCCGGGCTCCGGCACCGCGACGCTCGCGAAGCCGACGTCGCCGAAGACCGAGCGCTGGTCGTTGGCGTCGTTCGGGTCGCGGTAGATCACCTGGATGCAGTTCAGCCGGGTGAAGTCCGCGACGTCCAGGCTGGTGGGGAGTCCCGTGTCGCTGAAGGTGGTGCCGTCGCCGTCCGTGAGCTGGGCGATGATCTGCAGCGGGCGGAAGGCCGGGGCCCTGCATCGGGTGGCGGGGTCAGGGGGTCGGGGCGCGGGCCGGGATGGGCTAGTTTGACCGCCGCCCAGGGCCACCTAGGCTGTCTGTCCGGAGGTCTTCCCATGAAGCGAGTCAGCGGATTCCTGTTTGCAGCGTCCCTCACCCTCTCCGCCGCGGGCCTGGCCCAGGCCGAGAAGGCCGTCTACGAGATCCCCATGTCGGGCGTGTCCTGCAGCGGCAGCGCCGCCAAGGCCGAGGCCGCCGTGCGCGCCGCCGGCGAGGTGCAGTCCGTCAGCGCCGACCCGGCCAGGCACGTGGTCACGGCCACCTTCGACACCGACACCACCAAGCTCGACGCGATCCTGGCCTCCCTCAACGAGGCCGGCTTCGAGGCGGGCGATGTGAAGCGGGTCGAGTAGCCCCGGTTCCCCGGAGTCGGGTCTTCGTTCGATCTCCCACCATGCGCCCCTGGCCCGTCGTGATGGCTTTGCTGACGGCCCTGTCGGTGGCTCCGCAGGCCTCGGCACAGACGTTCTTCCTCCTCGAGGACGCCTGCGTCGGATCCAGTCCGCCGGAGGACTTCCTGCTCGAGCTGCAGGGCGAGTTCGCCATCTTCACTCCGCCGCTCGGCAAGTTCTGCACGAAGGCCTGCAAGACGACGGCGAAGATCTGCCGGTCGATCGCGAAGCGTCGCTTCAAGTGCGGCTCCAAGGGCGCCCGGGACGTCGTGAAGGCGCGGACCTCGCTTTGCCGCATAGGCGGGAGCGATGCCCGGCTCTGCCGAGAGGCCACCTCCAGGTTTCTTCCCGACGTCCTGGATGACTGGGCTCTGCGCTTCGCGACCGACAAGGCGGCCTGCGAGTCCGAGTACCAGTCCTGCCGGGCGAGGTGCTGACCCGGCCTGCGACGCGGGACCCGGTACTCGGCCCGCCGTGCCGGGCGCCGCGCCGTTCACGGCTCGTAGTAGGGCGAGTCCTCGTAGTAGCACTGCTTGTCCGGCCGGGCGCACCACGTCTGGTCCTTGTCCGGATAGCTGCACTCTCCGTGCTCGCACCCGCCGTCCGAGTCCGAGCCGCCGCACGCCAGCGCCGCCAGCACCAGCAAGACCGCAAGCCTCATCGCCATTCGCTCCCCAGTCCACGAAGGAGAAGGTGTCGAGGTTGACACGTCAGGCGGCGGGACGCCCAAGCGCGCCGGGAACGGGACCTCGGCGGCTATGGGACCGCCACCTCGGCACGCCAGTCGAAGCTGGGCTTCTTCAGGCCGATGAGGTCCATGAAGTCGTTCCAGTCCTCCAGGATTCCCGCACCCTCCAGGGCCTGCTCCAGCTCCTTGGCGCTGCACTTGACCAGCAGGCGTCCCGTCTGGGCCGTGGCCGTCGTCCTGACGTCCGCCTTGCCCTTGCAGCTCTTGATGCGGAACGAGTCGAACGTGTAGACGCTCGTCGTGACCTTGTTCGCGAACACGAGCCCCACGTACGCCTTCTGCTTCAGGCCGACCTTCGTCTGCTTGGCGTTGGCCGTTCGCTTGACCTGGTCGGGGCTGTAGAGCGTGGCGCCGATCCAGGTCGGCGACTTCCAGACGTATGCGTACGCGAAAGGCGGCACCAGGGTGTTGCTGATGTAGTAGGCGCTGGCCTCGTCCGGGCAGGGCTGGGTGCAGGCGTGGTCCCAGGTGGCCTGGGGGATCCCGGCGTACAGGAAGTTGTAGTCCACGCTGCCGGCCGCCTTGATCTGCGCGGATTCCCCGAGGTACGAAGCGTGAATCACGTCCGGGCGATCCAGCGCCCCGGCGACGGGGGTGTGCGCCAGGGCCGGTGTGGCGCCGAGCAGGAGCGCGAGAAGGGCAGGCGTGCGTGCGGCTGCGACCATTGCTGGATTCCTCCAGCGCCCCACTCTATCACGGGTCGCGGCCCGGGGTGTTCCGGCTCAGACCGCTCGGACTTGGGCGAGCCGCTCGAGCGAATACTCGTCGTCCCAGCAGACGGCGGCCTCCCACGCCGCCGACGCTTGCGCCGCGATGTCCAGCGCGTCGGGGTCGAGACCCGCGGCGTTGTGGGGCAGTACCATGTCGAGATCGGGGACGTCGACGTGGGACTCGTCCCAGTCGATCAGCGCCACCCGGTCTGCCGTCACGCGCACGTTGCCAGGATTGTTGGGGTCGCCGTGGACGACGCATGTCCGACGTCCGCTGAGCCGTGCCCACGCGGCTCGGCAGCGAACAACGGCCTCCGGCGGCATCGCGCCGAGGTCGATCTTCGTCCCGGTCTCGGCGTGCAGGAGGTCGGTGGACGATCGCCAGCCCGGGCGCTGCGGCCAGCCCTGTGTCGATCGATGTAGCTGGCGGAGCACGTCGGCTACACGACGCCAGTCGCCTTCCGCCTCGGGTGGGCCGCCCTCCACCCAGGTCATCACGACCAGTCCGTCCGCGAACAGCCGCCCGTCCGTAGTCGGAATCGGTACCGGCACGGTCAGGCCTGCACGATCGAGATGTTGGAGGAGCCCGGTCTCCCACGCGAGATCGGCGTCGCTTCTCGCACCGAGACGTCCGACCGCGGCGTGTCCGTTCACGCGCACGCTCCAGACCTCGTTGGCGACTCCGCCCGTGAGCGGCTCGACCCGCGCAGCCTCGGGACCCCACTTCTGGAGCACTTCCCATCCCATCGGCGACAGCTTCGCAGACTGCCGAACGTCTCGCCCATGCGAGGCTCGGTGCTGCGGCGCTCGCTACCCTGCGGCGGCCCGCGCGGGCCTACTCCTCGCGCACGCCGTAGTGCCCGGTGTAGAAGGCGAAGCGTGCGCGCTCCGCCGCGGCATCGAGGCCGATCCCCGAGAGCGAGTAGCGGTGGACGCCGTGGGAGCCCTTCGGCTTCTCGTGAGCGTACTCGGCGATTCGTTCTGCGGCTTCCGGTGTGAAGGGCCAGCCCATGCGCCCATACACGGCGGAGATGGTGCTCACGGGATCGCGCACCACGTCGTCGAAGTGCACGTCGATGAACCGATCGTCGGGCAGCTCGCCGCTCCGCCGCCACTCGATCTCCTGGCGGTAGATGTGCTCATAGGCGACCGGCAGGAGCGTCGTCGCGGCGGACATGTCGACCTCCCGGCAGCGAAGCCACTTGATCGTGCCCATCAGGTTGATGGCGGAGGGAAGCGTCTTCAGGGGATCGCGATGGGTGCGGATGATCCGGGCGTCGGGATAGACGTCGAAGAGCGCGCGCAGCTGGAAGAGGTGGCTCGGCGCCTTGAGCAGCCAGCGGCGGCTGCCTCCGCGGGACTGCAGGGTCTGCAGGAAGCGACGGTGATGGCGATAGGCGGGGCGCTGGTCGGTCGCCTGCAGGTGGCGGTCGTAGGACGGGACCACGTGGTTCCCGCTCCAATGATCCGAGAGGAACTCGTGGAGCGTGATGAAGAGACACTCGTTGGGCAGGAAGCCCGAGTTGGCGTGCATCGTCTCGTACTCGGGCTGCACGTCGTGCCAGAACTGGGTGATGCGGTCTGCGGAGGCGCCGCAGTCCTCGCCGCGGACGGCCTCCACGGGGCGCTGCATCTCCCAGAAGGCCGGACAGCGCGTGGCCGGGTCGCACGCCATCAGCTCGTGGAGGATCGACGTCCCCGAGCGGGGGCTTCCCACGATGAACGCCGGCGCCTCGACCGGTTCGTCCAGGAGCGCCGGCTGCTGCGCCCAGAGCTCGGCCAGTCCGAGGCGGTTGCGCAACGCCTGGACCAGCTCCGTGCGCACGATCGTCCGTCCGACGAGGTGGAGCTGCGACTCCTCTTCGAGCGCGCGCACGAGGACCTCGAAGTGCGTACGCCAGTCGCCGTCACCGAAGTCCGACAGGCCGCTGGACCGGGTGGCCGCCTCCAGCAGCGAGTCGGCCTCCAGCGAGACCAGGTGCTCGGGCCCGCCGATGGCCTCGCCGTGCTCGATCAGCCTCTCGACCCAGACGGGCCGCGGCGGCGGCGTCCAGCTCATGCCGCAGCGCCTCGCTCGCCTCGCCCGCTCACAGGAAGCGGTTCCAGGCCGCTTCGCGGCGCCGTGAGAGGCCCGCACGCCGGGCTTCCGGTGACACGGTCGGGTGGCCTTCCGGCAGCTCGGCGCGCACGTCGCGAAGGGCCAGCACGCGCGAAGTCGGGGCGGGATTGCTCTTCGCCCAGACCCAGCGGTACACGAGCATTCCTCGTCGTCGCCCCTCGCTGTCGATCCAGTTCGGGACGCCGGGGTCGTCGTGGGCCACCACCGCTCGGAAGCGGCCATCCGGATCCACGTGCATCTGCTGGTCGCTCAGGCTCGTCTGTCGATCGGCGAAATCGCCGGACTCGAGCCATCCCAGGGTGTGGATCGTCAGGCCCCAGTAGGCTGCGTCGGGCCGTTCGCACTCGACGAGCAGGGCCT
>JANQFA010000026.1 GCA_028278065.1 Myxococcota bacterium | reverse complement strand
GCGCGACTCCACGGCCGTCCTCGATCTCCTCGAGAAGGAGGTCATCCCCCTCTTCCACGAGCGGGACAGAGAGGGCGTCCCCCGCGCCTGGATGCAGCGCGTGAAGGCCTCGATCCGCACCGGGGCCCTCCGCTTCAGCGCCAGGCGCATGCTCGGCGACTACGTGGAGCGGGTCTACCGCGCGGGCCGCTGACACCGCGGGGCGGGTCCAGCGCGTCGGCCGCTGAGTCCGCACGCCGGTATCGGGCGTTCGGTCGCTGCCAAGCAGGGTTTCGTCGCATAGTTGCCTGGGGCTATACCTGAGGCCCGCGCGCGACCGGCTCCAACACTCCCCTATGATACGATCCACATGTCGAACCGACGGCGCCCCGTGAAGAAGACCCTCCCGCTGCCTCCTGGTGCTGCCGATACGAGTGGCCATGTCGGACGACGGCGCCCCATGAAGAAGATCCTCCTGCTGCTCTTCGCCGTCGGGCTCCCGAGCGGCGCGTCGGCCCAGCTCGACGTACCCGGCCTGGCGCTGGATCATCCCGAGCTCTCGGATCTCCAGGTGGGCGTCTCCTACGGTTCGTCCGGCTCTCCGTACGGCCACCTCGGCGCTCCGGCCAGCGTGCGCGGCGTCAAGCCCGCGGGCACCGGGACGGTGGTCGGGCACCTCAAGGCCGGTCAGGTCCCCAAGACCAGCTATCTGCTCTTTCCCGCGCTTCCCACCAGTCCCTACGGTGGCAACACGGCGAAGGAGTACTACCTGCCCACCCTGATGCCGCCCTTCGCGGCGGGCGCCGTCGGGCAGCTGCCCTCCACGGGCTCGGGGCCCTTCGTGCAGGCGATCCTGTACGAGCCGGACCAGGTGAAGCGCACGGGGCGACCGGCGGCCCGCTCGAAGCTGCTCCTGAAGCAGAAGAGCTACCTGGCGTTCCGGCTGGGCCAGTTCACGAGTGGCGGGGTCCCGAACCCGATCTCGGGCGCGGTGGTGGTGCCGAGCTGCAAGGCCACCGCCGTGCTGCGCCGCGACGCGGCGGATCTCGACGGCGACAACACCCAGGCGACGATGAAGGTCGCTTGCGGAGGCAGCAGCACGCAGGCACAGCGGATCAAGGACGCTCTCGAGGTGGTCTTCGGCAAGCCGGCGAAGGGCTTCAAGCTGGAGGTCGCGTTCGACTCCGAGCTTCCCCCCGCGGCGCCCACCCAGATGGTCGACGTTCCCGGGCTCGCCCTCGACCATCCTGCCCTCGCGGATCTCAACTTCGGCGCCTACTACAGCTACTTCGGCGGTCCGGCCAAGGTGCAGGGGGCGAAGAACGGTCTGGCCACGAGCTCGGTGGTCGGAAACCTGAAGGCCGGCCAGATGCCCAAGGTCTCCTACTTCCTGTACCCCGGCTTTCCCTCGCCGAGCGGCGGCACCACGGTCAAGGCCTACTACGTCCCCACCCTGGCGCCGCCCTTCGCGGCCGGCGTGGTCGGCCACATCACCTCGACCGGCGGCGGAGCGCACGGCCCGTTCGTGCAGGCGATTCTCTACGAGCCCGATCGCGTCAAGCGCAGGGGGCGCTGGTGGGCGAAGTCGGGCCTCTCGCTCGTCCAGAAGAGCTACGTCGCCTTCCGGCTGGGCGTCGGCCGCTTCACGGCGTACGGGGGCCAGCCGAGCGTCATTTCAGGAGGCCTGGTGGTGCCCGAGTGCAAGGCCAGCGCCCGGCTCCGCGCCGACGCGAACCAGTTCAACGGCGCGAACGGACGGACCAAGATGCGCGTCAGCTGCAGCGGCAAGAGCAGCGAGGCGGAGCGGGTGCGCGACGCGCTCCGGACCGTCTTCGGCAAGTCCAGGAGCGGCTTCAAGCTCGACGCCAGCTTCTACTATTAGGTAAGATCGGCGGGCTTGGGGGGAGGCGTTGAGCCTCGCTGGCTCGACCTGTCGGCTCAAGGGCAGGGCGTCACCCGCCGACGTCTGAGTCATGATTCGCTTCGCTGTCCTCGTCGCTGCATTGCTCTGGATGGGTGCCCCTCCGGCGGACGCCGAGGAGCCCCAGGGCCTCCCGGGGCAGGACGGGGCGTCGGCGGCCGACGAGGCGCAAGCCGGTGCGAAGGAGGCCGAGGCTTCCGCCTCGCCGCCCGCACAGGCCGAAGGGGGCTTCGTCGAGGACGACGAGGGCATCGTCCCCGCTTCGGACACCGCGGCCAGGCTCGCCACGGTGGAGGGTGTCCTGTCCCGAGTGTCGCTTCTCGACATCGGGCCCGTGGTTCCGGGCCTCGCCGCGCAGCGCCATTCGGCGGCGCCCGCGGGCTACGTCTTCTACTTCCTCGTCGAGAGGCAGCCGGGTGTCCTCGGCGGACCGACGCTGAGAGAGGTCAGGGACTTCATCACGCGAGGGAAGCGCTACTCGGCTCTCACCGAGGCGGAGCTGGGCCAGGCCTTCGAGCCCTGGACCATCGTCGAAGACACCTCCAAGTTCCTCACGATCCGTCCCGACCTCGGCGATCTCGTCCCCCACACGGATCGGGGACAGATCATCGTCTACACGGTGCTCTCCGGCATCGAGCTCCCGGCGGGCACTCCCGGACGGGTCGCGCTGCGGGTCGGGTGGGGCGGCTCGAGCGAGGTCTTCCTGTTCAGCTTCGCTCTGCCGTGATGGTCTCGGCGCTCGGCCTCTGACGCGTGTCCGCGAGGGACGTCGTTCCCTCGCGAGCTAGGGGCCCGGAACGCCGGCGGCGAAGCCCGGCAGGAAGATGTTGAAGTCGCTCGCGTTCACCGCGCCGCTTCCATCCATGTCCGTGCCGATTCCGCTGTCGCTTCCGCTCGAGAACTCCGGCAGGAAGATGTTGAAGTCGTCGGCGTTGCAGCGCTGCTGGGGATCGTTGTTGAAGTCGCAGTCGCACATGTTCCCGAAGCCGTCGCCGTCGACGTCGAGCTGGACGTTGCCTCCCGCATCGGGGATGAGCGGGCCGTTGGCGGCCAGCAGGCAGTTGTCGCAGACGTCTCCCTGACCGTCGAAGTCCGCGTCGTCCTGGGTCGGGTTGGGCGTGAGCAGGCAGTTGTCGGTGTCGTCGCCGACCGTGTCCTCGTCGGAGTCGCACTCGAGGAGGGTCGGGTCGTGGGTCACGGTCTCCGTGGGGCTGAAGCTCGCGCCGGTCGTGTCCGGGGGCGTCTCCGGATCCCGGTGGCGCAGGGCGATCCCGATCCCTTCGGGACCGGCCAGGAAGGCCCCCGCAAGCGTCGACTGGACCGAGCCGCGCGTCCGGACGACCACGTCTCCGAACCCGTCTTCCGCCTCCACGGCGACGCCGCTGGCGACGTCGACCCGGCAACCCTCGAGCACGACGCCCCCTCCGGATCCGGTGCTGGGGTTCGCGCCGTTCGCAGTCGCCGAGCTGCCCGCCATCAGCTGGAGCAGCCCGTCGGAACGCAGCACGACGTCGCCGGCAGTCGTGTCGTTGCCCTTCGCATCGGCGTGGACCGTACCGGTGAGATCCAGGCCCCCGATGCCGTACAGGTCCAGGTTGGCGGGGGAGGAGTCACCGTGGTCCGCATCGATCTCTCCCGAGATGTCGAGAACGCCCGTCGCGTCCACGTCGGCGAGTCCACCGCAGCTGGTGAAGCTGGAGCCGGACATCGCGATGCTCCCGGAGAGCGTGATGTCGCCGCCTGCGACGAAGAACGTCCCACCGCAGCCGTTGGCGCCGCGGCCGAGGAGCTCGACGGAGCCGGCCACGGTGACGTTGCCCGGACTGGCGGGCGAGCCGGCCGACAGGTCGAGCGTCCCGCCGTCGCCGCCGCTCAGGAGGTTGTTCGCGCCGCGCGCGAGGATCTCGGCCGAGGCCGGAAGCACGATGTCGGCCGCGTTGGTGGTCGTGACCGTGATCGCGCCCGCCAGGCCGGAGTCCCCGCCTCCGCTCGCCTCGACGTCTCCCACGGTGACGATGCCATCGGCGAATACGCCCAGGGACCCGCCGTCGGCGCCGCCGCTGTCGAGGTCGATCAGGTCCCAGGTCACGGTCCCGCTCGAGCTCAGGCTCACGTCGGATCCGAAGCCGTCCGTGCCCACCCCGCGGCCGATGACGGTGCCGAGCTCCACGGAGGTCCCCTGGAAGACGTCGAAGATGCCGCCCTCGCCGCCACGCACGTCCACCTCGGCGAGGATGACGGGTCCCGTCGTGGCCGCGATCTCCACCACACCGCCGAGGCCGAAGGCGCCGGCGCCCCCGGCCGATGTCAGCTCGCCGGTGTAGTTGATGCTGGCCGCGGTGAGCGCGATCTCTCCGCCGAAGCCGTCGACGGGCGTCGCCTCGGCGTTGACCTTGCCGGAGCCGGTGATCGATCCGCCGGCCGTGATGTCGAGGGTGCCGCCGTCTTTGCCGGTGATGAAGACCGCGCCGCTGCCAGCCGTCCCGTCGATCACCACGTCGCCGGTGATCGTCATCACGATCTGGCCGCCCACGTCGCTGGTGCCCCCCACGCCCTTGATCTGGCCCGACGACGTGATCTCGAAGCGTCCCGCGTTGATGTCCATCGAGCCCGAATCCACGTCGAGGGTGCCGCTCAGGATCACCTCGGCGCCTTCGAAATCGAGCAGCGAGAAGTCCTCGACATCGAGGTTGCCGCTGATGATGCAGGGATCGACGAGCACGCCACCGTCGCAGAGCTCTCCGGCCTCGGTTGCGCGAGCCGGGTCGGCGGCGAGAGGCAGGAGGAGCGCGAAGCAGGTCGCGAGGTGGACTCGAGAGCGGAGGGGGGACGACAGCGGCACCAGCATTCTCCTTCGGCGTCGGCTCATGGCAGCGTCTGCAGCAACGGCGGCCGAGGCGCCGACCGGATGGACACCGTCCGGCACCTCGTGGTTCCGGGCCCTCATTCCTCCTGGGGAATGTTGACGCGGACCAGGTACAGGAACGTCCACTTGTGCTCGTTCCCGATCTCCTCCCGGCTCAGCAGGGAGCCGATGAAAGGCAGCTTGAGGACGTGCCACTCCGACTGATCTTCCGACTGCCGCTTGCCGCGGTACAGGGCCAGGATCCGGAAGTCGGCGAAGCGGAGCTCGCGGGTCACGCCGTCCTTGCGGCGCGCGAAGATCTTGAACAGCGGGCCCTCGAGGAGACCGAACGCCGAGTAGTCGGGGTTTGTGCCCGAGCCCACCTCCAGCAAACGCAGGATCCAGAGGTCGAGGACGCGGGTCGTGGTGCGATTGGGCTCGCGCTGCATGTCGAACAGATAGATGCCCCAGCCGACGCGGACGTCGCTCCGGTCCTGGGGCTCCTCTTCGGCGAGGATCTGCGCGGCGGTCTCGTCGGACACCACGCCGGCTTCGGGCGTCGGCGCGGGCTCGGCCGGCTCCGGAGAGGTGGTCGCACAGCCCGTTCCGAGGGCCACCGCGCCCGCCAGGACGAGGAACAGCGGACGGAGCCAGGGCTTGCGACGCTCCCACATGGGGCCGCGGCTGTTGCAAGCCCAGTGCCGTGCACGCCGATCGGCAAGATCACAGGAAGCGGAGCGCGTGGTCACGCGGAATCCTCCCCGCAGACGCGCCCGCGCGGCGGGCGACGGGTGGAAGTGGCTTACCATCCCAGGGAATGCGCCTGCCTCACCAGACGCGTTCACCCTCACCGACCGACGACACCGACGTGCACGGGCAGTGCAAAGGGCAGGTCCAGGTCGATCTCTGCCAGGGCCGTGACCGGCACCACGTCTTCGACCCACTCGACCCGATCCGTGCAGCGCCCGTCTGCCTGGTCGCGTCGGGATTGCACGAGTCGGGGAGGGAGCACGGCGGTCGCCGTCCCGGTCAGGAATCCCTCGTCGGTGCGCGCGAAGACGGTTCCCTTCCAGCGCCGGGCGACGAAGGAGCGCCCGACACAGCCGGGCTCGTCGTAGAGGACGGCGATGTCGGGGGCATCGAGGTCGCCGCTCTCGGCGTGGATGACGAGGGTGAGACCCAGGTCGCTGCGGTGGGCCAGCAGACGGCTCGCGCCGTGGATCTCCTCTCCCGCGTAGCGCCCCAGCTCGGCGCCGTCGCCGTCGAAGACGCGCAGATCGGCCGTTCCCGCGTCGGCGGTCGGGACCACGCCCGACGGGCGGGCATCCGCCAGGCTTCGGGAGGCCACCAGCGTATCTCCGACCCAGAACTCGGCCGTCTCGGCCCCCAAGGGCCGCGGCTCCAGGGCGTCGAGCTGCCCCTCGATGGGCTCACCGGCGCCGAGGCGCAGGTTGAAGACGCCGTCCGGGGCCTCCAGCTGGTGCCGCTCGGCGTAGACCGCCGGTGCCCGGGGATCGCTCGGCAGGAGCCAGACCTCGACGTCGAGCGGGCCCGGGGCGTCGGCGGCCTCGACGCGACCCTGGAAGGTGTAGTCCGCCGGAGTCTGGGCCGTCGCGGGCGCCGCAGCCAGCACGAGAAGGCAGATCGGAAGGGAGAAGCGCAGCAAGGTCGGATACATGGACAGCCGAGTCTAGCCCGGGCCCGCGGCCGCTGACACCTTCTCGGCGCAGCGGCCGGTCCCGGTGGCTGACACCTTCTGAGCGCCATGGCTACTCCCTAGATGGTCGAGTCCGAGAGTCTGCGCCCGGCCGGTGCGACCCGCGGGGGAGCCGAGGGCCGCGGCGGCGCAGGTTTCGAGGGCGGAACGCGGCGTCGCACCCGTATACTCGGGACTGCGGCTGTTGCGGGGAACAAGCGGATGCGACGAGTGGTGCCGAGCAGATGGTCAGGGTTCCGGGCGGGTTGGATGGCAACCCTCGTCCTCGCGTCCGTGTGCACGCTGGCCTCGGGGGTGCGGGCGGCGGAGATCTCCCTCGGCGGCGCCACCACTGCGGCGGGTGGGACCTTCGACGTCCCCGTCTCGTTCAGCGGGACGGGCGAGGAGGTGGCCTCGCTCTCCACCGACATCACCTACGACGCGGCGATCTTCCCGGGAACGCCGGTCTGCGCGATCGATGCATCCGTGGGTGCCGGGACCAGCGCAGCCAAGTCCCTCGTCCAGAGCCAGCCGGCGACCGGCGTGCTTCGGGTGGGCGTGCTCGGCTTCAACAACAACGTGCTCCCGGACGGGACGATCTTCGCGTGCCAGTTCACGACGGCGGGCAACGCCACTCCCGGCACCTACGTCCTCGGGGCGACGGGGCGTGCTTCCACGGCCGGCGGGAGCAGCGCCGCCGTGACGGCGAGCGGTGCGGACGTCACCGTCGGAGACGACGGTGACGGAATCCCCGACGACCCGGGCCTGGATCCCTGCACCGGCGGGCAGACCGCGGGCTGCTCCGACAACTGCCCGACCGTCTCCAACGCGAGCCAGGCAGACCAGGACGGCGACGGCGTCGGCGACGCCTGCGACAACTGCATCGCCGCCGCGAATGGCCCGCTCGCGCTCGATGCCGGAGGCTTCTCGCAGCTCGACACCGACGCCGACGGCTTCGGGAACATGTGCGACTGCGACTTCAACAACGATCCCCAGCAGCGCTGCAACGCCGACGACTTCAACCTCTTCCTGCCGATCTTCTCCAGCGGCAGCGACACCGGGGTCGGTGCGGACATGGACGGCAGCGGTGCGGTGAACGCGAGCGACTTCAACCTCTTCCTGCCCGGCTTTGCCGCCGGAGTGCCCGGCCCGTCCGCATCTCCCTGATCCTTGGTGGTTTCTCCCGAACCACCACGCCGCGCGCACCTTTCCGCTGGACAAGCGGCCCGTCGTCGTCGCAGAATCCGTGTGCTTGCTGAGAGGCTGCTGATTTGAGGCTGTGCGCGGACACCGATCGCCAGGCGACGCTCTTCATCGTCGAGAGGGACGATGCGCTTCGTGAGCGACTCTCGCGCTCGCTCCTCGAGCTCGGCCACCCGGTATACGGCGTTCGTTCCGGCCAGGGTGTGCTGCGACGCGTGAAGGAGACCGAGGACCCCGTCCTCGTCCTGAACGGTCTCGCGCCGCGCGACGGGCTCGCGGGGCTTCGCTCGCTCGTCGAGGCGCTTCCCAGAGCTCCCATTCTCGCCCTGCTTCACGAGAACGACACCAGGACGGTGGTGGAGGCGATGCGCCTGGGTGCGTGCGGCTGCCTGGTCGATCCGGTGGAGGACGAGGATCTCCGCGGGGCCGTGCGCCAGGCGCTGGCCAACCGCTCGACCGCGGGCTCCCAGGGGCCGGCCGTATGGCGCGGCGTCCTCGACCAGCTGCGCCCCGAGATGGAGCGCATCGCGGTGACCGAGGTCCCGGTCCTGGTCCAGGGAGAGACCGGCGTCGGCAAGGAGGTCGTCGCGCGGCAGATCCACGCGACATCCCGGCGCGCGAAGCGGCCCTTCGTCAAGGTGCACTGCGCGGCACTTCCCCACTCGCTCCTGGAAAGCGAGCTCTTCGGCTACGAGAAGGGCGCCTTCACGGGCGCCAACGAGAGCAAGCCGGGCCGCTTCGAGATGGCCCACCGTGGAACGATCTTCCTGGACGAGATCGGCGAGATGACGCCCGATCTCCAGGCCAAGCTGCTCCAGGTCCTTCAGGACGGGACGTTCTCGCGGCTGGGCAGCTACGAAGACCGCAAGGTGGACGTGCGGGTCGTCTGCGCGACTCACCGCGACCTGGAAGCGATGATCGAGGACGGGACCTTCCGCGCGGATCTCTACTACCGGATCAATGTGGTGACGTTCGCAGTGCCGCCTCTTCGCGCACGTCGCGACGAGGTGCGGCCCCTGCTCGACGCCTTCCTGCACCGCTATGCGTCGCTCTACGCCAAGCCCGTCCCGTCGCTCGACGCCCAGCTGCTCTCCGTGCTGGAGCACTACTCGTTTCCGGGAAACGTGCGCGAGCTCGAGAACATGGCCAAGCGCCTGGTGGCCTTCCAGGATTCGCGCCACCTGCTGCGTGAGCTGCGCGAGCCCGCCTCGTCGGCGCGCGAGGCCCAGGAGACGCTCGAGCGCATCGTCCAGGAGCTGGAGGAGAGTGCGGGCCACGTACCGCTCCTCGAGGTCGGACGCCGGGCCGCCAGCGAGGCCGAGCGCTACGCCGTGCGACGCGGTCTCGACCAGACCGGTTGGAACCGCCGCCGCACCGCCCGGCTGCTGCACGTGAGCTACTCGACCCTGCTCCAGAAGATCCGCGACCTGGAGCTGGCCACCGCGGACGAGACGTCGCCCGCGGCGACCTGATCGCCCCTCCGGGGCCCATGCGGGCTCCTCCCCCCTCACCGGGTCCCCTCGGGGGCCTCCCCTCTCACTTTCCGTGACACTTCTGGCCTGTCCGAACCCACATACCCATCGGTCGGGCCCACCCGCGTTGCGATGGGGGGTGCGTGCAGCGGCCACGGGGACCGTGGACGAAAGGACTGCCGAGATGAGCGGAATCGATCGGAAGCTGAGCTGGATCGCTGCAGGCGCGGCAGCGCTCATGCTGGGGCTGGCCAGCCCCGCGAGCGCGACGAACATCACCCTGGATCCGGCGGGCGACGTCAGCCCCTCGCTCTCGGACACGATCACCTTCACGGTGGGCTTCAGCCCGCTGGTCCCCGCCCAGAGCTTCGACCTGACCGTGATGTGGGACCCCACCGAGCTCGCGCTCAACGTGGGCAGCACCAACTTCATCGCGGGCAACCTCGCGATCAGCCAGGACCCGGTTGATGACAACCCGGGCGGCGATCGCGTGGCCGCGGTCCTGTTCGGAGCCGACGTGGGCGATCTCTTCAGCGTCGACTTCACCGTCGTCGGCATCACGGACGACGATCAGGCCGACTTCACCGTCTTCGTGGACACCGGCGTGAACGGCGCCGGGATCTCGCCTGGCGAGCTCTCGATCGAGAACCCCAGTGGCGTCTCCGCGTACATCGTGCCGGAGCCGGGCTCGCTGGCCTTCCTCGGGGCAGGTCTCCTCGGGCTGGCCTGGGCCGGTCGCCGTCAGCCGCTGCGCGGCTGATTCCGGGCGGACCCGCCCCGGGGCCCGGTAACCTCTAGGCCTCGGGTGCCATCTCCGTGAACGCGAACCTCCCGCTCCCGCTGCGACTCGCCGCCGTCTGCACCGTGGCACTCCTGCACGGATGCGGCCCCTTCGCGTGCGAGCAGGGTGCCCAGGAGACGGCCCCCTTCGACGAGGCCGCACACCGACGCACCACCCTGGAGCAGGTGACGCGCGCCTCCGATGCGGAGGAGCGGCTCGAGGCCGTCTACGAGCTGGGTTTCATCGGCGGGGCGGGCTCGGTAGAGGCCGTCCGCACCGCCTTGCGGGATCCCGATCCCGACGTAGCCGAGGCCGCCATCCAGGTCCTCGAGGACATGGGCTCGACGGAGGCCGTCGAGGCGCTCACGGACGTCTTTGCACTCACCGGCGAGGACGCCGAGCTGCTCAAGCAGAGCGCGATCGACGCGCTGAGCATCCTCGAGACCCCGCGGGCGCTGGAGATCCTGAGCGAGCACCTCCAGGATCCGGATCCCCTGGTGCGGGCCGCCTGCGGCGAGGCGCTCGCCCTCGCGGAGGCGACCCAGGCCATTCCCGATCTGCAGGCTGCGGTCCTGGCCGAGAGCGACGCCGAGGCGCGGGAGGTGCTGGGCGACGCGCTGGCCGAGCTGGAGGATCTGGCGGCGATGCAAGCGGAGGGCATGGAGGGGTAGGGGGGGCATCCTCGGAGGGCCCCCGAGACGCCTGTCTTCTTCCAAGCGTCCCCGTCGAGTTGTAGAATGTCCCGGATGGTCCGGACCCCCGTTCTCGTCGTCTTCGCGATCTGCATCGCGCTCTCCGGTGCCGCCCTCTGGCTGGGCGGCGACCGCGAGACGGATGTCGCGGCTGCGGTCGCCGCCCTGGTCCGCTCGCCGCTCTCCGTCCTGCGCGGCATCGCGGGAGGGGAGGATCCGCGGGATGTGCGGGCCGCGGCCGTTGCCGCTCGCCGGGGCGCCGGCCCGTCCCGAGGAGGAGCCGCCGGTGCGGCGGACTCCGGCGACGACGGCGGCGTGCTGCTCGACGAGGACGGCCGCCCGATCGAGCGCCGGAAGGGCGCCAAGGCCAAGGACCGGACGGGGCTGACCGGAAGCACCTCCTCATCGCGGGGACCGCGGGACGCGGAAGCCACCCGCGACGGCAGCGCCGGCCGGTCGGGTCTCGGGACGATCTTCGGCGGCCGGAGCAGCGCCGGAGGTGCGGACTCCGTCCTGGCCCTCGACGAGGGCGGGGCAGCGGACTCGGAGGGTGGCGAGTCGGCCGCGCAGGGCGAGGACGACGGCGACGGGCAGGCCGACGAGGAGAGCAGCCCTGGCGAGAACGACGTCGCCGCGCTCTTCGATCAGCTCAACTCGAACGACCCCGTGGCCATCATGGCGGCGATCGACGGCTTCGAGACGCTGGGCGGGACGGAAGGTGCCGCGGCGGTCGCCTCGGTGCTGCGCCGAAACGACGTGAGCTCCGAAGTCAAGCTGCGCGCGATCCGGGCGCTCGGCTGGATCCGCGACCCGGCCAGCGCCACCGCCCTGCAGGGCGCCCTCTACGAGTCGGATCTGGCACTGGCCTTCGCTGCGGCCGACGCGCTCGAGAACATCGGCGGCGAGTCGGCCGTCGACGCGCTGGCCGCCGCCTTCTCGCGGAGCGGTGCCGAGGGCCTGCAGCAGCGGGCGCTCGAGGCGCTGGCGTGGATCGAGGGCGAGCGGGCCGTCGAGCTCGCAGTGGCCCTCCTGGTCACCACGTCCGATCCGGCCATCCAGATCGCGGCGGCCCAGACGCTGGACGAGATCTACGATCCCATCGCCGTGCCCCTGCTGCGCGACGCCTACTTCAACACCAACGACCCGGTGCTGCAGGCGCAGCTCATCGGCCTGATCGAAGACCTGGGCGGTGACGTCAGCGACCTCGTGCCCGAGGACGAGGCCTGAGAGAGCTGCCCATGAAGCGTCTGCTGACGGTCACGATCGTTGCGCTGATCCCCGCCTGCGGCCCCGGCCCCGAGGAGCCCACGTCGGAGGCCGGCAGCGAGGGGGCCATGACGGAAGCTCCCATCCGCTCGGAGCTCCCCCCGCCGCCGGCGGCCGAGGGCTTCGACGAGGACGAGCTCGAGTCCGCGCGCGAGCAGATCGCGAAGCTCGAGGCGGCGACGAGCGAGGACCAGGTCGTCGCAGCACTCTCGGATCTGGGCTGGATCGGCCATCCCGTCGCCATCGACCCGCTCTCGGCCTACATCGACGATCCGCGCAAGCGCGTGTACGAGACCGCCATCGGTGCCCTCGAGGACATCGGTGGCCCCGACTCCGCGCGCGCCCTGGGCGGGATCTTCGCCGTGGAGGGCCAGGAGGCGGCCAAGCTGCGGGCGATCGAAGCCCTTCACTACATCGGGATCGATGCCCGAGACGAGGTGACCGACGCCCTGGTCGCCGCCCTGGGCGACCCGAGCCCGGCCGTGAACAAGGACGCCAGACTGGCGTTGATCCACCTCGCGGATCCGACGATCGGCGCCCGGCTGCTGGAGCTGTACAAGGACGAGACCACCGACCCCCGCATCCGGGGTGCGCTGGCCAACATCCTGCGCACGCTGGGCGACACGTCGATTCCTGCCAGCTGACCGGTCAGCGGCCGGAGCGCTCTCGTCGGGTCGCGATCGCGGCCGTGCCCTACGGGCAGGCGCAGGGAGTCTGACCGGCCAGGAAGTTGGTCGTGGACGGGCAGCTGCCCGGGCAGGCCGAGTCGTCTCCGTTGTAGTCACACTCCTCGCCGAAGTCGAGGTTGCCGTCGCCGCAGGTACCGCACGAGGGCGCCGCGTCGCCGACGGGCGACGGGGATCCGCCGGTGTCGAAGCCGATCTGCATGTTGTAGGCGAGGGATGAAGCACCCTGCAGCCCTTCGACGACCGTCGGCACCAGGGCCTGCGCGATGTTGAGGCTGTTGACCGGATTCACGACCAGATCGGTGAAGACGGCGTCGACGGCATCCTGCACGGCCTGGTTGCCGCCCGTCGGAGCGCAGCCGGCCCCGCCGGTGCCGGGACAGACGCCGGCGAACTCCGCATGGCAGGTCGTGCCGTCTCCCACGTCCGTCGGCCCTCCGCCACCCGCGTTCTTGAAGTCGTTCTCGCACTTGGCGAGCGCCTTGTTGACCCCCGAGACCATCTTGGCGAGCAGCTTGCCGTTCGTGCTCGTGCAGGCCGCCTGCTCGTCTTCGAGGTCCGGCGTGTCCGCGCCGCAGGCGATGCCGAACTGCAGATCGAACGCCGTGAGTGTGCTGCGCGTGACGCCGCCCGGGCCGGTCACCGCGCCGGCCCACGCGGTGCTGATGTCTCCGCCGGTGCAGGTGGCGAGGTCCAGCTGGGTGCCGTCGGCCTGGGAGCAGTCGGCCTGACAGCCGATCGCGGACTGGTCGCCGAGGTCGTTGACCACGCCGCTGCCGTCCGCGTCGAAGGCCGCCTTGCCGGGCCTGTACCCACCCACGCACTTGTCGATCGCCGCGCGGAAAGCCGCGTTGGCGCCCGCATCGGGGTGGGTCGAGACCGTGCACGCGCCGGTCCCGTCGAAGTTCAGCGCGCCGCCCGTGTCGGACGACGTGTCGCATGTGGTGTCGCACTCGAGGCCGGTGGAGGCGCCCTTCGACTCGCACTGGAGCAGCGCCTTCACGATGCAGTCGGTGAGCTTGTTGCCCTGCTTGGTGAGGTCGCCCCGCCACTTGGCGGCGCTCTTCGTCGTCGCCGAATCCAGGACGAGGGCCTCGGTCCCGGCGGCACCGGCCACCACGAGGGTCGCTCCGGTCACGAAGGCCACGAGACCCTTCATGAGCTGGTCTCCTCATGCGTCGAGCCCCCCACGGGCCCGAAAGAAAGGGGGCGGCAGCCGAAGCTGCCGCCCCCGTTGGGCTTGGCTAAGAGCCCGATGGGCCTAGTTGCACTCGCAGGCCGTGATACCACCGAGGAAGTTGGTGGTCGACGGGCAGCTGGCACAGCCCCCCGGCAGCGGGGCGCCAGGGTCGCACTCCTCACCGAAGTCGATCGTGCCGTCTCCGCAGGTGCCGCAGGACGGAGCTGCGGTACCCACCGGCGACGGGGATCCACCCGAGTCGAAGTCGACCTGGCGGTTGTAGCTGCCATCCGACGCGCTCTGGAGACCGTTCACGACGGTCGGGACCAGGCTCTGGGCGATGTTCAGGCTGTTGACCGGGTTCACCACGAGGTCGTTGAAGATGCCGTTGATGGCGTCCTGAACGGCCTGGTTGCCACCGGTCGGCGCGCAGGCGCCCTCGGAGCAGGGCAGGCTGAACGTCGCGTGACAGCCGGTCGGATCATCCGTGGGGCCGCCACCGCCGGCGTTCTTGAAGTCGCCTTCGCACTTCGCCAGGGCCTTGTTGACACCGGAGGTCATCTTGGCCAGCAGCTTGCCGTTGGTGTTGACGCAGTCGGACTGCTCATCCTCGAGGAGCGGGTCGTCGGCGCCGCATGCAACCGCGAACTGGAGGTCGAACGCCGTCAGCGTGCTGCGGGTGGTGCCGTTGCGGTCGGTCACCGCGGCGTTCCAGGCCGCGCCGATGTCGCCGCCACCGCACGACGCGATGTCGAGCTGGGTGCCGTCGGCCGCGTCGCAGTCGGCCTGGCAGCCGATCGGCGACTGGTCGCCCAGGTCGTTGGCCACGCCGCTGCCGTCCGCGTCGAAGGCCGCCTTGCCGCCGTTGTAGGCGCCCACGCACTTGTCGAGGGCATCGCGGAACTTCTGGTTCGCGCCCGCATCCGGGTGGCCGGGATCGGTGCAGGCACCGGTGCCGCCGAGGTTCAGGTCGCCACCCGTGTTCGACGCCGTGTCGCACGTGGTGTCGCACTCGAGGCTGGTCGAGGCACCCTTCTTCTCGCACCCGAGCAGCGCCTTCACGACGCAGTCCGTGAACTTGTTGCTCTGCTTCGTGATGTCGCCGCGCCACTTGGCCGCGCTCTTCGTGGTTGAGGAATCCAAGATGAGGGCCTGGGTCACGGCGGCTCCCGCCATCACCATGGCCGTCCCGGCCGCAAAGGCCACAATACGCTTCATGATCTGCTCTCCTTTGATTGGTGAATCCGAGCTACCGGGACGCTCCCAGCATCTAGCACTCGAGGCTGCAGCATCACCAGCCCGCAGCTCCGAGCGGGTGGTTGTGCACAAGGCGTGCCGTGTTTCGCACCCCACTGCGCGGCACCGATCAGGTCATAACCCCTTGTTCCCGCTGCGAAATTTGTTGCGGAGCGCCTTCCCCTGGGGGTATCGGCCCTCGCAGCCTGGCGCCGTCAACAGGATTTTTCCCATTTTGGGAAAGTTCTGGGGGGAAACGCGTTGAGGGCTTGGTTGTTGGCGCGATACCTGCCGGTTTTCCCTGCGGCGGCGGACGGATCCGGGATCTGCCGGTGAATCGGACGAGGGCGCTCCTGGGCGCTTCGCTCGCGGGGGCGGCGGCTCTCTACGGCTGGAATGCGGCCAAGCTCCCCCCGCTGATCGGATACGACGCCCCGGGGCACGCGGGATTCCTGCTGACCATCGCCCGGGAGGGCGCGCTCCCCCACCCGCTCGGGGGGTGGTCCACCTTCCATCCCCCCACCTACCACGCCGTTGCGGCCGGTGTCTGGAAGCTGGCCGAGCCGCTCGGAGCGGCGCAGCTGGGCGTCGCCCTGCGCTGGCTCGGGGCGGCGGTGTGGCTGGCAGCCGGACTGGTGGCGGCGAGTCTGGTGCGGCGGCTGGGTCCCGAGGAGGCCGGATCGGGAGTGGCGATCGTGGCTGCGACGCTGGTCTGGCTGGTCCCGGCCAACCAGTTCTCGGCGGTGATGGTCGGCAACGAGGCCTTCGGCGCCGGCCTGGCGGCGTTCGCGCTGCCGTTCCTGGTCGCGCTCCAGGCCGATCCGCGCGACACGCGGGCGGCTGCGTTCGCGGGTCTCTTCGCCGGGCTCGCGCTGGCGACCAAGTTCACCGGGTTCTGGGTCGCCGGGGCCTGCGCCGTGCCGTTTCTGCGCCGCGATCTCGACCGGCGCGGGGCGCGCGCGCTGGCGGTCGCCGCGGTCGTCGGCCTCGTGATCGCCGGCCCTGTCTACCTCCGAAATCTCGTGGTCGCGGGCACGCCCCTTCCCATGACTCGCGACCTCGAGCCGATGCGCGGGGCCGAGGCCGCCCTGGTCCTGCGCCCGCGGCGCGTCGCCGACTACGTGTGGATCGATCCGGGAGTCGTGCTGCGGCCGTCGATCTACCACGTGGCCGATGCGCCCGGCAGCTACGCCAACAAGAACCCGGCGATGACGCGGGTGTGGGGGCAGCTCTACGCGGGCCTCTGGTACGACGCCATGGGGCACCGGGTTCCCATCGAGGCGCACCGGGACGGGCTGTACTGGGGGACGCTGCTGCTCGTGCTCGGCTTCGTGCCGACGGGCCTGGTGCTGGCCGGGCTGGCGGCAGCCGTCGCCGCGGCCGTGCGCAGCCGGGGCCGCTCGCCGGATGCGCCGCTGGTCGCGCTGTCGCTGCTGGGCCTCGTGAGCTTCGTGGGCTTCACGGCCTACGCCCCGTCGCTGGCCGCCGCGAAGGCCTCGTATCTGCTCCCGTTGGCGGTGCCGGCGGCGGTCTTCTTCGCCGGGGGGGCGGGTCTGCTGCGTGCGCGATGGCGAGCTCCGGCGCTGGGTGTTTCGCTCGCCGCCGCGCTGGTCGCCGCCCTGGTCTTCGCCCAGGGCCTCGTCTTCGATCTCGAGCGCCAGCCCGCGCTTCCGCGCACCTGGCTCTACCTCGCGGAGCAGCTTCCCGGCTCGCACATCGCGGAGGCGGTGCAGACGTTCTACGGGGGCGAGCCGCGCTCTGCAGGGGGCGCGCCGCCCTCCTCGGGAGGGCCCTGAGACGGGGCTCCGACCGCCGAGGGCTCGGCGAGGTGCCGCGCGAGCTGCTGCGCCATCGGATCGTTCGGCCGTGCCGCCAGGACGCGCTCGACCTCCGCGCGCGCGTCTGCGCGGCGCCCCTGCTGATCCAGCACGAGGGCCAGCTGAAGGCGTGCCGCGGAGAACTCCGGCGCATGCTGCAGGGTCCGCTCCAGCTCCTGCCGGGCCTCGTCGAGGCTGCCGTCCGCGGCCAGCGCGATCGCCAGATTGAAGCGTGCCGCGACGAAGGCGGGATCTCGTGCCAGGGCTTCGCGGTACGCCGTCATCCCCTCCGCGCGTCGCCCCTTGCGCACCAGGAGCTGCCCCAGGTTGCTCCGCGCCATGACGTGATCGGGCTGCTGCTCCAGGACCGCCCGGTACTGCTCGAGTGCGGCGTCGAGGTCTCCCGCCAGTGCGTGGACGTTGCCCAGGCGCATGCGGACGTCGACCGGATTCCGCGCTCCGGGCAGCACCGCCTCCAGCTCGGCGGCGGCGTCGTCCAGCCGTCCCTGATGCGCCAGGATCGTCGCCAGGTTGATGCGGGCCTCGTCGAGGCGCGGCTCGAGCCGGAGCGCCTCGCGGTAGTGGGCGACCGATGCGTCCAGGTCGCCCGCCTCGGCCTCCACCTGCCCCAGGACCGTGTGGGCGATCGGATTCGCCTCGGTCACCTCGAGGGCGTGCTCGAAGAGGGTGCGCGTATCGCGCCAGTAGTGGACCTGCTGGCGGGACAGGGCGGCCAGCTGCGCCAGCACGACGAGGCTCCCGACGACGACGGCTCCCCGAAGGACGGGGCGCTCCCGCACGAGATCGGCCACGCCCCACACGACAGCGAGAAAGACCCCGATGAGCGGAACGTAGGTGTAGCGGTCTGCCATGGACTGGTAGCCGAGCTGCACCAGGCCGATTACCGGAAGCAGGGAGACGAGGTACCAGAGCCAGCCCACCAGGAGGTACGGACGGCTCTTGCGGCACACGAAGGCCCCGGCGCTGACGGCGAGCAGCGCGGCCACGGCTGCGCTGGCACGCCCCGCTTCGACCGCAACGGGGTGTGGGTAGTACACGGCCAGATTCGACGGCCACACGGTCTTGCCCAGGTATGCGAGGCTCGCGATCACCGCATTGGAGGCGCGTGCGGGCCAGGGGACGATGGAGTCCGGGGCGAGCGCGCTGTCCGCGGCCTGGGTCACGAAGGCGCCGACCACCGCGGCCGCCGCCAGGGCGACCAGGGGAAGCTTCTCGGCAATCAGCCGGCGAGGTCCGCTGGATGCGCGTCCGAGCGGCCACACGTCGAGCAGCAACAGCAGGATCGGAAGCGTTACGAGCATGGACTTGGACATCAGGCTGAGCGCGAACGGCAACGCCGCAATCAGGTAGCGGGTTGGCGAGGGGCGTCGCGCGTAGCGAAGCCAGGCGGCGATGGCGAGCAACCCGAAGAACGTGCTCAGGACGTCCTTGCGCTCGGCGATCCAGGCCACCGACTCCACGTGGAGGGGATGCACGGCGAAGAGGGCCGCGACCGCGGCGCTGCGCCAGAGGGCTCCCGTGGCATTCCAGAGGACGGCTGCCAGGAGGAGCGTGTTGGCGACGTGGAGCACCACGTTCACAGCGTGATGGCCGGTTGGATCCGATCCCAGCAGCTCGATGTCGAGCATGTAGGAGAGGGAGGTGAGCGGATGCCAGTTTCCGAGGGTCGTGCTCGTAAACGCCCAGCGCACGGACTCCCAGGAGAGACCGCCCTGGACGGCCGGGTTCGCCGCGACGTACTGCGGATCGTCGAACGCCACGAACCCGAAGCCGAGGGCCGGTGCGTAGACGAGGGCGGTGACGGCCACGAGAAGCGCGGCGGTGACCGCCACGAGAAGCGCGGTGGCGACCGCCGCGCTCCAGCCGGGCGACGCCCCGCGCCCTCGTGCGGATTCAGTCCGGGGCTGTTCTTCGCGCGTCACACCCGCTCTCCGGGCAGCGGTGTGGGTCGCCGCCGGCGCGTGAGGATGGACGGCCGCCGCGCCGCGCGCAACGGGGGAACCTCGGGTCCGGGACGCCCCGATCCGCGACTGAAATGTGTCGGACCTGCGCGGGCACGCGCCGGCAGCCGCGCTCCGCGTGTGCGCAGGAGCGTGCGCAATGGCTCCGATCCAGGGCGGTTTCAGCGACCCCTCGTTTCCGTGGAGGCGTGATCTCGGGCGATTTCCCGGGCGTTTTCGGCCTTGTCGGATGCCCGGGGGACGGCGTACGATGGGTCGCGGAGGGGTTCGGGCGGAGCTGGCATGAGTCGGGTGATCGCGGTCGTTCCGACCTACAACGAAGCGGACAACCTACCTCTCCTGGTGCCTCAGATCCTGGCGCAGGATCCGCGCCTCGAGGTGCTGGTCGTCGACGACGACTCCCCGGACGGTACCGGGAAGATCGCCGAACAGCTGCGCGCCGAGCACGGCCGCGTCCACGTCCTGCACCGCCGTGCGAAGGAGGGCCTCGGGCGCGCCTATCGCCATGGTCTGCGCCACGCGCTGGACCTCGGTGCCGACTTCGTGGTGCAGATGGACGCCGACTTCTCTCATCCGCCTGCGTCGCTGCGCGATCTGCTGCGGGAGGTCGAGGATCACGACGTGGTGCTGGGCTCGCGCTACCTGAACGGCATCACCGTCGTGAACTGGCCCATCGAACGCATCCTGATCAGCTACTTCGGCAACATGTACTCGCGCGCGGTGACGCGCCTCCCGATCACGGACACCACCGGTGGCTTCCGCTGCATCCGCAGCTCGCTGCTGGAGCGGATCGACTTCGAGAAGATCCGCTCGGACGGCTACGCCTTCCAGATCGAGATGAACTACCGCTTCATGAAGCACCGTGCGCGGATCAAGGAGATCCCGTTCTTCTTCCTCGATCGCACTCGCGGCGAATCGAAGCTCACCTTCCGCATCGGGCTCGAGGCGCTGTGGATCGTGTGGTGGCTGCGCGTCGCCGATCGCCTGGGTCGGATCTAGCCGCACGGTGAGCTCGTCACGCGCCCGCGAGTGGGTCGACGCCGCAGCCCTCGCGCTCCAGTGGGTCGGGCTCGCGCTGGTCTTCGGCTTCCTCTTGGGGCTCTTCCAGCACGGAGACCGCATCGCGCTGATGGAGGCGCTCGCGGAGGAGGGCCAGATCGCGGCGACGGCGCCCGCCGGCCAGGATCTCCTCGAGCGCTTCGGGCTGCGCATCGAGGCGGCCGGGGGCGATCCGGGCAAGCTCTCGGTGGCGACGCGCGCACTGCCCGGGAGGCTCCCCGAGAAGGTGGTGGTCCTGGAGCAGGGCTGGGGCGAGCCCCGCATGGTGGCCACGCGCGACGAGGCCGCCTGGTGGGCGCTGGAGGACGACGCCGCCTGGGGCTGGATCGGAGCCCTGATGCTGGCCGCCGGGATGGGCGTCCAGCTCCGCCGGCGCCCGGCAGCCGCCCCGTCCGCGTAGCCCGGCGCGGGGCAGCGCAGCCGCTCACTCCGCGTAGCCCGGCGCGGGCCAGCGCAGCCGCTCACTCCGCGTAGCCCAGCGCGGGGCAGCGCAGCCGCTCACTCCGCGTAGCCCAGGGCGCGCAGGCGCGCGCGGTCTTCCTCGGTGAGCCGGCTGGGGCGAGCCTCCGGCGCGCCGAGAGCCCTGCTGACCTCCTCGATGCGCGCGCGATGGGCCTCGAGAATCGCGAGGTTCTGATCGGAGACGTCGCGGGTCTCGGCGGGATCCGATTCCAGATCGAAGAGCGCCTGCTCGCCCGAGCGCCGGTGGAAGGTGCTCTTCCAGCGCCCGCGGCGGTAGGTCCGCCAGTGCATCTCCGAGAGGAGCTGCTCGTCGGGCTCGAGAGTCGCGTCCGGAGCCGGGTCGTCGATTCCGGCGAGCCGCCCGAGGAGACCCGCCAGGTCCTGGCTGCGAAGCCAGCCGTCGGTCTCGCCGGGCGGCGCCGGGGCGACGATCAGCGGTAGCCACAGCAGGTAGTCGAAGGACGGGTTGCCGGTGTGGCTCGGGCCGGTGGGCAGCGGGTGGCGCTCCGCGAGGCGCTCGCCGTGATCGGACGTGACTACGAAGGTGGTGCCCGCCACGAGGCCGCGTTCGCCGAGCAGCTCGAGCAGGGTGCCGACCGCGTCGTCCGCCCTGCCCACGCCCTCCGCGTAGGGGACGCGGTGCAGGCCGTAGTCGTGAGCGTCCATGTAGTGGACGTAGAGGAAGAAGCGGTCGTCCGGCCGCCCGTCGAGCACGGCGGCGACGGCCTCGTTCACCCGGGCGCCGACGCGCGCCTGGGCCGCGCGGTCGCGTTCGTCCCGGTCCCTGGGCTTGCTGCGCCCCAGCCCGACCTCGCGCCATGTGTCGAAGCCCTGGTCGTAGCCCGCCGGCCGGAACAGGAGACGATTCGACGTCACGCCCAGGGTGGTGTATCCGGCGCGCTTCATGCGCTCGCCCAGCGTCTCCAGGGCGGCCGGAACGCAGGCGTCCTCTCCCGTCTCGGCGGCGAAGCGGCGCAGTCCGCACCAGGTTCGGCCGTTCCAGGGGAGGGGGCGGCCCGGATCGCCGGTCTCGAGGCTGGGGGTGAGCCCGGTGAAGAGCGAAGCCATCGACATGGTGGTCTGGTGGAAGGCGGAGTAGACGCCGGAGAAGCGCATCCCGCGCGCGGCGAGGCTGTCGATGTGCGGGGTGAGCGAGCCGCCCGCGTAGGCCGACACGTGGTCGCGACGGAGGGTGTCGATCACGACCAGGACGATCCGCTCGGGCGGGCTGGGGTCCGGCGCGCAGGAGGCGCCGCCCAGCACGACGGCCAGTGCGAGTCCGAGCGCCTTCAGCGAGCCGGTCGTTCGAGCCACGGGAGTCCCGGGGGTTCGGATTTCGTGAAAGCGAGTCCGTAGGTGAAGGTCAGCGCCGACCCGAGGAGCAGGGTGCCCACGAGCGCCGCGATCGCGGCCTTCGCGGGTCGCCCGCGTCGGGCCCAGCGGGACAGCACCTCGCTGGCGTAGAACGCGAAGGGGACGCCCAGGCCGAGCAGATAGGTCCCCTTCACGGTGACGAACCAGGGATTGCGCCAGGTGAAGGCGACGTAGCCGGCCAGGGTGAAGCCCACAAGGAGGAGCAGCGGTCCGTCCGGCGTGCGCGCGTTCCCCGCCCAGCGGCGGACGCCTCCCAGCGCGCCCGCGGCGAAGGCGGCCAGGGGGAGCAGGGCGAGCAGGGTCAGCGCGGTTCCCGTGCGGCGCACCGCGGGAGCGTCGCGTGGCAGGAAGTGGCGGTGTCCGTCGAACCACAGCGTGGCGTGGGTGCTTCCCCAGACGGAGCGCAGGAGGTCCGGGTGGAGGACCTGCGGATCCGACCAGGTCGCCGCCGGGATGCGCAGATAGTCCGCCGGGCCCCGCTCGCCCGGTGGC
Source organism: Myxococcota bacterium (assembly GCA_028278065.1). GTDB lineage: Bacteria > Myxococcota_A > UBA9160 > UBA9160 > JAFDET01 > JAFDET01. The sequence continues at coordinate 26,328 of JANQFA010000026.1, read as the reverse complement.
ATCCGGTGCATGACGCTGTGGATCGCGAGGTCGTGAGGATACAGGTAGCCGTGCTGGATCCAGTTGCGCGCGTAGTACCAGCCTCCGACCAGAAGCGCTGCGACGAGGAAGGCCGCCGCGCGCAGCGCCCAGGGCCGCCACGCCGCGCGACGCAGCCCCTCGACGAGGTAGGCCAGGGGCACGGCCGCCAGGGTCACCGCGGCGCTGAGCTTGGTGAGCAGCGCCAGCCCGGCCACGACGCCCAGCGCGATGGGGGCGGCGAAGGAGCCGGGATCCCTCCGCGTCGTCGCCAGGGCCGCGCCGACCGCGATCACCCCGACCATGAACGAGGCGAGCACCTCCTCGTTCAGCATCGCGCTCGCGTAGAGGTGGGCTGGAAGGAAGAGCAGGAGCGCGCCCGCCAGGATGGCGCGCCAGGGATGCGCGGGATCGGTGCGACGCACCAGCCAGGCCGCCAGCACGGCACTCCCCGTTCCGAGCGCGGCGAAGCCGAGGCGGATCGCCGGGACGGCGGAGTCGGGCTCGTGCGCGCCGAGGCCGCGCGCGATTCCGGCCGAGAGGTAGTAGAAGAGCGGAGGGTGCGACGTCGACCAGGCTGCGTCGGGACTCGGCAGCGACCACGACTGCAGGAGGGTCGCGATGTACGCCCAGTTGCCGTCGGCGTCGAACCCGTAGCCGATCGGGTAGTGGAGGGCGTTGCTGGCGCGAACGGCGAGTCCTGCTGCGCCGAGGCCCGCGGCGGTCCAGAGCACCGCAGCGTTCACGACGCTTCGTCCGCCGGCTCCGCGGCGTGGAGCGTGATGCGCGGGCTTCCCCACCAGGCGAAGGACACGCCGTCGCGGGCTCGATCCGGCGAGACGTCGAGGCGCAGGCGCACCGTCTGCCCGCCGTACTCCGACAGGTCGACCCGCATGGACTCCCAGCGTCGGCCGGCGGCTCCGCCGACGCGCGCCGATCCCGCCTCCTCGAAGCCCGCGCCTTCGTCCACGCTGACGCGCAGGGTCACTCCGCGCGGGTGGACGTGCAGGCCCAGGGGCGACATCACTCCGCGAAGACCCAGGGAGGACTCGAAGACGGCACCCTCCGGCAGCTCCACCACGAGGTCGATTCCACCGCCTCCGGGACCCACCATCACGCCCATCGGGCGGCGATTGAGGCGGGTCGCGAAGTTGGGGATGGCTTCGGTCGCGAGCGGCGCGATCGTGCCTTCGCGATCGCGCACCCATTGGGCGCCCCGGCTCCAGCGCGGCACCAGGTCGATCAGGGTGGGCGGGCGGGGATCGATCCGCTCCAGCACCTGGACGGGGCTGAGGTGGCCTCGCCAGTCGCGCGGCACGTCGAAGTGGCGCTCCAGGTGGTCGTGTACCCGGGGCAGCTCCCTGGCGTAGATGGCGGTGAAGGGGTGGTCCACGTCGCTCATCACCGCGTACCGGACCTGCTCGAGGCCCTCGATGATCTGGCTCTGCTGGTCCTCGCGCAGCAGGTGGAGGATGCCCTCGTAGGCCGTCGGGTTGCGCGTCCGCGTGGCCCAGTAGATGAGCGGCTCGGCGCGAGCGACGAAGATGGCGTCGCCGGGCTCCGTGTTCGCCAGCAGGTAGTCGACGGCGGGCACGATCGTCTGGGCGTCGTCTCCGACGGGGCGCAGGGGAACCCGCGGACCCAGGGTCGGCTCCGTGGAGCGCTGGATGAGCGCGCCCCCCGCCAGCGTGGCCGCGAGCATGAGCCCGGCGCTGATCGCCACGGGGATGCGGCGCGAGGCGGTCGCACCCGGGGTCCCGACCAGGATGGCGAGCTGGACCGCGGTGGCGGGCAGCACCGGCACCAGGTGGCCCCAGTCCGCGCGCGGATACAGGTTGACCAGCAGGGCAGCCAGGCCGGCTCCGTAGATCCATGCAGCCCTGGGGAGCGTGCCCGCGACGCCGCGCGCGAAGGTGACGGCCAGCGTGAGCCAGGGCAGGGCGAACAGGATCTGGGTCGCCACCACGACGGCGCGGCTGGGAAGGCCCATGGCGTCTCCCAGCAGACGCTGCAGCTTGGGCATGTAGAAGAAGTAGTTCCCGATGATCCGTTCGCCGAGCTGGCCCGGGGGCCACAGGTTCATGTAGGGCGTGTAGAAGCTCTCGCCCAGGCTGAACGGGAGGAGCACGACGCAGCGGAAGAGCGGCTCGAGGTTGCCGCGGACGGCGAACAGGAGGAGGGTGAGGGCTGCGACGACGACCCCCCCGAGCACCAGGTCGAGGAGCCGGGCGCGACGCGTACCGGTGGGCGCAGAGGCGACGATGGCCGCGCTGAGCGTGACCGCCAGGATCCCGCCGACGCTCTGCTTGCTGATCGCGGCGCAGGCCACCAGCACGCCCGTCGCCACGGCGCGGCGGCGCGAGGTGGGCGCACCGGTGGCCGCCCAGATCGCCAGCAGCACGAAGTAGGTGGCGAGGGTCGTGTGGAAGTAGATCGAGAAGAGGGGGAAGAGCAGGACGGGGCTGGCCGCCAGGGTCGCGCCGGCCACGTGGGCGTAGGGGCCGGCGCCCGCAGTGCGCGCGGCCGCATAGGACGCACCGCTGGCGAGGGCGTGGAGGACGAGGACCGTCCCGCGCGCCGCCCAGACGGACTCGCCGAAGATCCGGAAGAGGAGTCCGAGCAGCTCGAAGGGCAGGGGACCCGAGAAGAAGATGATGTCGCGATAGAGCTGCTCGCCGTGGGCGATGCGCTCGGCGACGTGGAGCGCGAAGCCCTCCTCCACGAGGTTGGGCTCGAGGGGGATCATGCCCCCGCAGACGGCGGCTCCCGCGAGCATCCAGGCCAGCGGAGCCCAGGGGCCCCCGGATTCCCGGCTCATTCCACGTACCCGAGCTCCCGCAGCTGCTCGATGTACTGCTCCTCCGCGCCCGACTCCGCGCCCGCCTCCAGGCGCGGCACCGGTTTCGTCTCGTACGTGGGGATGTTGGGCGGCTGGTCCGGCCTCGGCTCCAGGAACGGAGCGGGCGCGCCGTCCATGTCGTCGGCCACCGGCAGTCCCAGCCAGGCGAGGATGGTCGGCGTGATGTCCTTGACGTTGACGGCGCCGGCCGGCCCCTGCCGGACGCGGGGGCCGCGCGCGAAGATGACCCCATCGATGGCCTCGTCGGAGTGGTGGACACCGGTCATGACGTTCCAGGTCACGCCGCCCTCGAACCCGTGATCCGAGAGCACCAGAACGAGATCGTCGGGTCCGTAGCGCTCGAGGAGCTTGCCGATCAGGGCGTCGGTGTACTCGTAGTACGTGTGGAGCACGCGCCGCGCTCCCTCCCGCTCCTCGGGTGTGAACTTCAGCTTGGGCGGGTAGATGTCGGGGGGCTCGAAGCCGCCCCAGAAGAAGTGCGAGGATCGGTCGATGCCCTGGAGCAGCAACATCAGGATGTCGGGGCTCTCCTCCTCCTCCAGCCGCAGGGCGATGCGGGCCAGCACGTCATCCTGCTCGTAGTAGCCGATGTAGCGGTCGCGGAAGATGTCGATCGGGATCGTCCCGGTCTTGAAGGGATTCGGAATGGAGGTGAGCTGCGCGTCGTTCATCAGCTCGGCCTCGACCCTGGCCTGCCACTCGGCCGGCAGTGTGACCGGCGTCTCCGGACGGTTGACGTCGCCCGAGCCCGCTCCGAAGGTCTGCTGCATGAAGCGCTTGCTCTCGGCCCCGCTCGGCAGGGCGTGGTCGGTGACCATGACGCCGCGGATCGGCTCGGGCGGGTAGGTCACGAGCCAGTTCACCGTCCCCACGCTGATGTCGGCCTGGCTCACGATGTTCCACAGCGCGTGGACCCGTCGATCCAGACTGGTGAAGAGACGGCTCGGCTCGCCATCCTTCTCGGGCGTCACCCACGCCAGGATCCCGTGATCGTCGGGGTCCTTGCCGGTTGCGATCGTCGTCCAGATCCGGGGGGACAAAATCGGCTTGATCGAGCGAAGCGGTCCCGATGCGCCCTCCGCGGCCAGCTTCGCGAGATTCGGAACGCGCCCTTCTTCGAGCAGCGGCTCGAGGATCCGCATCGTCGCCCCGTCGATCCCGATCACGAGGACGCGCCCACTGCGCTTCGGGACCTCGCGAGCCTCGCTCGTCGGTGACGGGGGATCCTGCTGGGCCTCGCGACACGCAGGCACGAGGCACACGAGCAGCACGAAGGCCGCGAGGGCCTGCGCGCACCGGAGGTTCATCGGTCTCTCCTCAGGGATCCCGGCGCACGCGCTGCGGGTGCGGGGACTCGAGCCAGGAACGAACGGCCGTTGCGGTGACGTGCCAGATCGCCCGGTAGATCTCCGTGCGATCGATCTTGGAGTGGCCGTGGGCCCGCACGGTGTACACGATGGGAACCTCGCCGATCCGGAAGCCGCAGCGGTGCACCCGCCAGACCATCTCCTCCAGGAAGGAGTAGCCCGAGGAGCGGATGTCGAAGGGCTCGGCCTCCTCCAGCACCTTGCGAGTGTAGCCGCGATAGCCGGAGGTGCAGTCGCGCACGGGCAGCCGCAGCATGATGCGGGTGTAGCGATTTGCACAGACCGAGAGCGCGAGTCGCGACCAGGGCCAGTTCTGCGTTCCTCCGCCGTCCACGTAGCGGGAGCCGATCACCATGTCCGACTCCCGCATCGCGTCCAGCATGCGCGGGAGGGCCGCGGGATCGTGGCTGAAGTCGCAGTCCATGGTCACGAAGCGGTCGAAGCCGCGGTCGAGGCCCCAGCGGAATCCCGCCAGGTAGGCGGTTCCCAGGCCCAGCTTGCCGGGGCGGCGGATCAGGTGGAGGCGCGGCTCGTCCCGCATCATCGCCTCCACCACGTCTCCCGTCCCGTCCGGGCTGTTGTCGTCCACCACGACGACGTCGATGCGGGGCTCGGCCGCGAAGAGTCCCTGCGCGAGTGAGCCCACGTTCCCGGCTTCGTTGTAGGTGGGGAGGATGACGATGGTCCGCATGTTCCGCTTCCGCCTTCGAGCAGCTACGCAGCCCGCGCCAACGCGAAGAGCCGGTTCTCCAGTCCGGTCACGCGCGCCGCGGCGAACAGGGTTTCGAGCACCATCCGCTTCGCCGGAGAGAGGTGCAGGCGCCGCAGGTCGGTGAGCTCTCGTGCCTGCGCGACGAGCTGGAGGTCGGCCCGGGCCAGGGTGCTCGCCAGGGTCTCCGGGTCGAAGTAGAGGAAGTGCTGCTCGATGTAGAACTTCTCGAGCGGGGTGGTGAGGCGTCCGCCGCTGAGCCGATACAGGGCGCCCGCCACCACGTCGAGGACGCTGCGCCGGTTGGGGGTGGAGAGACCGACCAGCCCGTCCGGCGAGAGCCGCGCGCGGATCCCGCAGAGCAGGTCCACGGGGGCGCGCGCGTGCTCGATGATGTCCCAGAGGGTAATGGCGTCGAAGGTCTTCCCCTCGAGTCCCAGCTCGTCGAAGCTGCCCTCCCAGACCTGCAGGCCGAAGTGGTCGCGCGCGTGGGCGAGTGCCTCCGGGCACTCGTCCACGCCGAAGGTCTCCCAGCCGCGCCGCCTGGCCACCGCGAGAAACAGGCCGGTGCCGCAGCCCACGTCGAGGAGGCGTCCCGGCTCCCGCTCGCGCTCCAGCCGCGCCAGCCAGCTCTCGTACAGCTGCACGAGGGGGTTCTGGGGATCGTCCTCGTAGCAGAACCCGTAGTAGTCGCGCAGCTCCGGGACCGAGCCTTCCCCGCTGGTGTAGAGACCCGAGAAGAGCTCCTGGACCTCCTCTTCGGTCAGGAGCGGCCACAGGTAGACCACGCTGCAGGCCGCACAGCGGAGCACCCGGAAGCGCGTGATCCGGTAGACCGTCTCGGCGCTGGGCGACTCGCAGACCAGGCAGCGGGGCGCTTCCTCTTCGAGCCCGCTCTGCTTCTGCTCCGAATCCCACATGGGTGCTGCAGGGCTCACCGTGAGTTCCTGGCCACGCTTGGCGCGCGTGGATGCGCCCCCTTCCCCGTCCACCGCTCCGCGAAGCAGAGGAACTCGCGAGTATCTCCCGGATGCTGGGTGAAGGCAAGCGCAAGGCCGCCGGCAAGCGGTGTGCAGCCGTCACGCAAGTGGCCGATTCAGCGCGAGGATTCGATCGCGGCGTGCGGCGCTGGCGGTCCTCCGGCGGCGAGGGGGACCACACGGGTGAGGGCGGACTCGGGGAACACCGGACGCCCTGGCTTGGCCGCGACCAGCCAGCAGTGCCCCCCCCAGCGGTCCAGGAGGCGGCGCAACGCCACCTCGACCCCGATGAAGAGGGGAGTCAGCAGCTCGAAGGGGCGGAACGCCATGGGGAGAAGCTCCCAGGCGAAGTACATCCAGTTGAACGTCTCGCCGCTGCGGACCGTGAGGCCGTGCCGGTCCACGGCGCGCACGAGATCGTCGTAGCGGAAGCGGTTCAGCACCTCGTCATCGTCCCAGCTCGGCTGGAGGCGTCGGGCCAGGCGCATGAGCGGGCTGTCGTCCACGGTCTCGATCAGGAAGAGCAGGCCGCCCGGGACGAGCACGCGCTCGATCTCGGAGAGCGAGGCGTCGACGTCCGTGGCGTGGTGCAGGACGTGGGAGATGTAGACCATGTCGAAGCTGGAGTCGGGCCAGGGCAGGCCCTCGGCGATTCCCACGACGCTGGGGGCGATTCGGGTGGCTTCGTGCACACGCTCTGCACTCGGGTCGAGTCCGCTCGGCCGTCCCCCGTAGCGACGCAGGCGGGTCAGGTTGTCGCCGGCGCCGCACCCGATGTCGAGCACCCGAGCCCCGGGCAGGGACTCGACGAGAATCCGCTCGAGCCGTCGGAATCGGAAGACGTGCTCCTTCATCGGTGGCGTGCCGACGCTCCACGGTGCATGGCGCGCGAGTATACTCGCCCGGATGTCCGCTACCCAGGCGATGCCGCGCGCCGTGCGCAACGCTGCGAGCTGGCGCTTCGCGCTCGTCGCCGCCGTCGCACTCGGGACGCTGCTGCCGTTCCTCGACAAGCCGCTGCACATCGACGATCCGGTCTACGTCCGGGTCGCGCAGCACATCCGCACCGCGCCGGCGGACTTCTACGGCTTCGAGATGAACTGGCACGGACGCCTCGAGCCGGTGGCCGACTTCAACAAGAACCCCCCTGGTGTCAGCTACTACCTGGCGGCGGCCAGCCTCGTCACCGGCTGGAGCGAACGGGGGCTTCACGCGGCGATGCTCGTCGCCGTGCTGGCCGCGCTGGCTGCGACCGCTGCGCTCGCCCGCGAGCTCGAGATCGACGCGTTCGCGTCCACCCTGGTGCTGTTCTCGATGCCCGGCTTCCTGGTTGCGGCGACCACCCTGATGGCGGATCCCCTGCTGGTCGCCTTCTGGTGCGCATCGCTGGCCGCGTGGGTCGCCGGCCTGCGTCGATCGAGCCCGCCGCTCCTCCTGGCGGGTGCGGTCCTCGCCGGACTGGCGGCCGTGACCAAGTACGTCGGCATCGCGTTGATTCCCCTCCTGGCCGCCTGCACGCTGCTGCTCGCTCCGCGGAAGGGGAGGTCGCTCGCGTTTCTGCTCGTTTCGCTGGCGATGGTGGCCGCGTTCGATCTCTACGCGCGGCGGCTCTACGGCCACTCTCCCCTCCTCGACGTCGGAGGCTACGCGCTCGAGTATCGACCCCAGGGCTACGCGCCCCTGGACAAGGTCATCGTCGGCCTCTCGTTCCTGGGAGGGTCGCTCCTCTCCGGCCTCTTCTTCGCGCCCTTGCTCTGGAGCCGCGACGTTCTCCTGGTGTTGGTGACGGCCGGGGCGGCCGTCCTGGCCGGATTGATCGTCCGCGGTGATGTCGGCGCCTTCCCGCTGTGGGACGACGGGGTCCGCTGGGGAGTCGTGAGCCAGCTCGCGCTCTTCGTGCTGGCCGGACTGCACTGGCTGGCCCTCGGCATCGCCGAGATGTGGCGCCGACGGGATGGGGTCTCGGTGCTTCTCGTACTCTGGCTGTTCGGCATCGTCGTCTTCGCCGCGGTCCTCAACTGGAGCACCAACGCTCGGGCCCTGGTTCTGGCGGCTCCGGCGGCTGCGCTGCTCGTCGCGGGACGCCTGGACGGGGTCGGCGTGGGCTCCCCGGTGCGGCGCTTCTGGCCCGTCGCCCTGGCTCCGGGGCTGGCGGTCGCCGTGGCGGTGGCGTGGGGCGACGCGCGTCTCGCGGCGACCTCTCGCAAGGCTGCAGTGGAGCTGACCGCCCGACACAGCCCGGCGGAGGGGACGCTCTGGTTCCGAGGAGCCTGGGGCTTCCACCACTATGCGAAGCGGCAGGGAGCACGCAAGATCGACGAGGCGAGCACGCAGCTCGCACCGGGGGACATCGTGCTCGTTCCGCTGAACAACTCCGGAGCGGGGCCCCTCCTGCCGCAAGCGGTGAGGCTGCTCGAGGACGTCGAGCTGCCGGTCTCAGGCCGGATCGCGACGATGTCGGCACCGCGCGGTGCCGGGTTCTACAGCGACATCTGGGGTCCGCTTCCCTACGCTCTGGGCGCAGTCCCGCCGGAGGTCTACCAGGTGTTGGAGTTGACGCGACCACTGCGGATCGGCTCGCCGCCCTCCTGATTCCGGATGGCGGCGGGAGCCACGCGTTCCCGGCGGCCTTATACTGCGCTGACCATGAGATCGAGAGGAGCAAGCGCGATGAGAAGCGCACGAACGCTCGGGCTGGTGCTCGCCCTGCTTGGCTTTGCGGGTCCTGCTTCGACGGAGGAGCCGCACAAGGACATCGTCGGAACCGAGAAGAAGCTCTACTCCCAGAAGAACGAGGAGCTGATCATCCGCGATTTCTTCCAGGATCGGCGTGAAGGGGTCTTCCTGGACGTAGGCTGCGCGGATCCGATGCACAACAGCACCACCTACTACCTGGAGAAGCACCTCGGCTGGTCGGGTATCGGCGTCGACGCGCTCTCCGAGTTTGCGCCGAAGTACGAGGAGCAGAGACCCCAGACCCGCTTCTACAGCTACATCGTGACCGATCACGAGGGCACCAAGGAGAAGTTCTACCGGGTGCGCGGCGCAACGGGTCTGTCCTCGACCATCGAGCGACAGGAGTGGATGGGCAAGGAGCTCAAGACCGACACGCTCGAGGTCCCGACCGTCACACTCAATGCTCTGCTGGAGAAGGCCGGGATCGAGAAGATCGACTTCCTGTCCATGGACATCGAGGGCGGCGCGCCGAAGGCGCTCGCCGGGTTCGACATCGAGCGTTACCGGCCGGAGCTGGTGTGCCTCGAGGCTTCCGGTGGAGATCCGGAGTACCGGAAGGGCCTGCTGGACTACTTCGAGCGCCACGGGTACGAGCGCATCGACCGGTATCTGGAGTACGACGTGGTCAACTGGTACTTCCGCCCGAAGGCGGGCAGCTAGCGTCCGTTCCTCCAGCGAAGGGCGGCGTACAGTGGCAGGGCGACCAGCGCTGTCGCGAGTCCGGCGAGCGCCTCGGACGGCCTACGTGTCGCCATGAACGCAGACGCTCCCAGCGTGCCGACGAGGTAGACGGCCGGGATCCACGGAAAGCCCGGAATGGGTACGCGTGCCGCTCCCTCACGTCGCCTCAGGATGAGAAGGCCGCATACGGTTCCTGCAGCCGAGATCCCCAGGAGAAAGCCGACGTACGAGAGCAGCTGGGCCAGCCCGGTGCTCCACACGACCGCCACGGCCAGGCCGGCCTGAAGGACGACGGCCGCCGAGGGTACGGCCGCCGGCCGAAACAGCCGCGGAAAGAGGCCGTCCTCGGCCATCTGGGCATAGACGCGTGGTCCCGCCATGACCATCGCCGAGATCGAGGTGAAGAGTGCGAGCGCGACCAGCGCCGAGAGCGCGGCGCGCAGCGGTTCGCCGCCGAGGGCCTGCGCTGCCACGGCACCGACGTCGGCGCGCCCCGCGAGATCCTCGAGTGGTGCGGCGTAGACGAAGACCGCGTTGAGTGCCACGTACAGCACCATGACGGTGGTCGCTCCCAGCCAGAGCGATCTGGGGACGTTGCGGTTCGGATCCGAGACCTCTCCTGCGAAGTAGACAGTGGCGTTCCATCCCGAGTAGGCGAAGGAGATCCAGACGAGTGTGACCGCGAACGCGCCGATCTCGAAGGCGTCGGACGTCGCCGCCGGGGTCGCAGCCTGGGTCGCCGGCCCGGGGAGGAGGAGGAACGATCCGAGCCCGATGAAGCACACGATGGCGGCGAGCTTCAAACCCACGGCGAGATTCTGCAGGCGCAGGCCTGCCTCCAGATGAAGCCCGTGCATCGCTGCGGCCGCGGCGATGGCTGCCGTTCCGAGCCATTCCGGTCGCAGATGGGAGCCGAAGACCTCGCCCAGGTAGGCCTGCAGGCCCAGCGCTGCGGCCGCGATGGGCGCCGTGAAGCCCGCCAGGAGCGACACCCACCCGGCGGTGAAGCCCACGGCGGGGTGAATCGTCGCGCTCAAGAACGTGTACTCCCCGCCCGACTCGGGAATGCGCCGCGCCAGTGCCCCGTAGCAGGTGGCGCCGCAGAGCGCGATTCCGCCTCCGACGACCCACGCGGCGAGAACCCACTCGCGGCTGCCCAGGTCCGCAAGCGAGAAGCCGGAGGTCGTGAACACGCCGACCCCGAGCATGTTTCCGACAACGATGGATGCCGCGCTCAGCAGAGAGACCCGACGCCGGGAGATCGAAGCCTGAGGTGTCACGACGATGGTTCAGCGATAGGCGGGTTTGCGCGCGCGAAGGAGGAGGTTCTTGCCCACGACCGTGCTGAGCGCCCGGTCGAGTACGCGGCTGATCGGAAACAAGACGCGATCGTAGGCCTGTATCGCCCCTAGATTGAGGCCGCCATCCGGGTCTCCGAAGTACCGATACATGAGCCCGGCTGGAAAGCCCAGGCAGTCGACGAACGCGCAGGATTCGATCTCGAACCCTGTACTTCTGGTCAGATCCGAGAGGGCGCGTCTCCGATAGCGCCGGACGTGCCCCACCCGTGCGTCGTTCGCCGAATAGAGGATCGGGAACGCGGGCACATAGATGAACAGCCCGCCGCCGGGTCGCAAGAGGTCGTAGAAGGAGCCGAGAATGCCGCGATCGTCCTCGATGTGCTCGAGCACGTTGATCGAGTAGACGCCGTCCAGTGACTCGGGGCTGAGGTTCCCGAGGCTCGATGCGGTATCGATCCCCTGCCCTGCGATCGCGGTCCGCAGAGCCAGGTCGGGTTCCAGGGCGATGACGCCGAAGCCCCGCTCCGCGAGGGCGCCGGCGAAGCGTCCGTTCCCGGCCCCGAAGTCGAGCACGCGTTGGCTCTCCGCGGCCCAGTCGACGAGCTGATCGATCAGGAATGCGTTGTAGTTGGTCGCCCGGTCCATCACCTCGATGAGGTCGGACGCCTCGAACGTCCTATCCATCCGTGTCGGATCTACTCAGCATCTGCTTCCACAGATCGATGGTCTCTTGATGGAACTTGGCAATGGTATCGAGGATCAGACCTGCGGTGAACGACACGAGCGCCAGGACAGCGAGGCCGGCGGCCAGGATGGCTCGCGGGACGTGGAGCACCAGGCCCGTCGCGATGAAGTCGCGGATCGGCGCAATGCCGCTCGCCAGGCTGGCGAGCGCGAAGATGCCGGCTGCCGTCGAGAAGAAGACGAGCGGCTTGTAGTCCTTGAACAGCATGAACATGCACTTCAGGATCAAGAAGCCGTCGCTCCAGGTGCTCAGCTTCGATTCGCTGCCGTCCTCGCGCGGCCGATACTCGATCGGGCTCTCTCGGATCGCGAGGCGTTTCGTCAACGCTTGCAGCGTGAGCTCCGTTTCGACCTCGAAGCCGCCCGATCGGAGATTCACGATCTGGGCAAGAGAGCGGGAGAGGACGCGGTATCCGGACAGGACGTCGGTCAAGCGCGTGCGAAAGAGCAGGCTGATCAGGCCCGAGATGACGTGATTCCCGAAGAGGTGAAACCCGCGGAACGAGCCGGGCTCGAACGTGGTCAGGCGGGTGCCAACCAGCATGTCCAGGTCCTGGTGCACGAACTGCTCGATCAGCTTCGGTGCTGCGGCGGCCGGGTAGGTGCCATCGCCGTCCGTCAGGACATACAGGTCCGCCTTGACTGACCCGAACATGTGGCGGACCACGTTTCCCTTTCCCTGTACCGGCGAATGCACGACGGTGGCCCCGGCTCCTGCCGCGATGTCAGCGGTCGCGTCGGTCGAGTTGTTGTCGAAGACGTAGATCCGAGCCTCGGGAAGCGCGGCAGCGAAGTCGCCAACCACCTGGGCGATGGTCGTGGCCTCGTTGTAGCAGGGGATGAGGACGGCAACTCGGGGCGTCTTGGCGCCGACGTCGTGATTCGCAGCGGTCAATGTGCAGATTCCCGGGCCGGTTGGCCTCGGGCCATTATACCCCCTACCGTGCGTGATTGTCCGTCGCAGCAGCTGGCGCGTAGAATCGATCGGGAGCCGGGAGACTTGTCCGAGCGATTGCGGGAATCCTGCGTATCGTTGTCCAGCGTTGGCGGGAGGGCGGGGCCTCGAGCGGCCAATCCACCGGGGAGATCGGGTAGTCTGGCGGTGTTCACCGAGGGCCCCTTCTAGAGCAGTGCGCGTGCAGTGGATCTCGTCGTTTGTGATCGTCGGAATGGTGGCTGGGTTCGGCGGGGCTGCGAGCGCTGAGCGCACGGGCGTACCCGGCGTCTATCCAGAGGCGCGCCACCCAGCGGCCCGCAAGCTGCCGCTGCTCGAGGTCTCGGAAGGTCTGCTGGAGCCGAGTGTCCGTGGCTTGCTGCGAGGGGCGTTCTTCGCAGTGAACCGCGCCGGGTTTCGTGGTGCCTGGTACCCGCTGAAGCGACCGCCGGGGAGCCTGCGGATCGCGGTCGTCGGTGGGGCTGCGACTCTGGGGGTCGGGGTCTGGCAAGGGGAGGAGTTTCCCGCGCTGATGCAAACGCACCTCAATGCAGCTCGCCCGACGCAGCTTGCCGAGGTGCTGAACTTCGGGGGCGTCTGCGACGGAGCTCGTGGCGCGTGCTCGAAGAGGGTGGAGACGCTTCTGGCGCGCTTTGCGCCGCGGGTCATCGTTGCATCGGTCGAAGGCAGTGGACCGTACGCCGGGCCCGACTTCCAGGAGGTCCTGAGCCTCGGCGTTCGCCAGGGGCTGTGTACCGTCGCCTTCGTGCTCCCGGTGCGCGGTCAGGACGGGACGTCCTCGCGTTCTCCCACGGACATCGAGTTCGAATCGCCGGCCGTCCACAGCCTCGACGCTGGGGGCGCTTTCGAGGGGACGGAGCCCGATGCGGTCTGGCTTCCAGACGGACTTCCGACCGCGCTGGGGCATCGCGAGCTTGCACGGGTCCTCTACCGTGGCCTGGTCGATCTGAGCTCGGTCTGCCCGTCAGCGCCGCCGCGATCGGAGGCTTCGAAGCCGGACGCAAGCGGAGAGCCGACGAAGGAGCCGAGTCCATGACGTGGGGCTCTCGGGCGGCAGCGTTGGCGTTCATCTGTGCGATCGCCGCCGGATGCGGTGCGGACTTCGAGGAAGAACCCCGCTTGTGGGCGGAGCATCTCCTCCCTGCAGAGACGGAGCGCGGCCTCACCCTCCTGGCCCCCGTCGCTGGAAAGGAGCTCCTGTGGGTGACCATGGCAGGGCGGGTCGCGAAGCGACTCGAGCTGCCGTGGAAGGTCTCGCTGGCTCGACAGCTCGACGGAGGCACGGTCCTGCTGATCGCGGGCCTGGGATTGATCGATGGGCTGGTCGAGATCGATGGACGCGGCGAGGTCGTTTGGAAGCACCAGCCCAGTCTGGGACTGGTTCACCACGAGGTGTTGCGTACCCCACGCAACACAACGATGTTCCTTGTCCAGCGTCAGCACGACGACCCTGAGATGATCTACGATGTAATCGTAGAGGTCGACGCCACAGGTGAGACCCTCTGGATGTGGAATCCGCTGGCACACTACGATCCAACCGATCCCGAGACCTCTCTCGAGCGAGGTCATCCGTGGTACGGACTGACGGATTGGCTCCACCTGAACAGCCTCGATCTGTTCGAGAACGGCGACGTCCTGCTCAGCATCCGGAATCTGAACCGGATCGTGCGGATCTCCTACCCCGACGGAGCCATCGTCTGGTCGTGGGGGGATGGGATATTGGGGCACCAGCACGCGGCCACAGTCCTGGACAACGGGAACGTCCTGCTGTTCGACAACGGAAGCTATCCGACCCCCGGCAAGATCTGTGCAAGTGCACCCTGTTCGAGTCGGGCCGTCGAGTTCGATCCCGAGACGCAGGAGATCGTATGGAGCTTCGAGCCGCGCGGCCTGTATTCGCTCGGGTTCGGAAACGCCCAGCGTCTCGCGAACGGCAACACGCTCCTGAATTTCGGGCAGTATCGCTCCGGGGCACTGCTCCTCGAGGTGACCGCGGACGGACGTTCAGCGTGGTTCTTGCACAGCACGATTCGGACCCGGTATGTCTTCGGAGGGGTGCCCGCGGCGACGCTCTATCGGGCGCAGAGGGTTGATCGGCTGCCGGTGGACCGATGAGGGCGCCTCGAAGAGAAGGGTCGGCATGAGGTCGGAGCGGGCGGTCCTGGTCGTCGTCGTGATCTCGTTGGGCATCAAGCTGGCCCTCTTGATCCCTGCGCATTCGATCTATCCCGTTCGCGACGCCTGGGACTACTTTCGAACTGCCCAGGCTCTGGACGAGACCGGGCGCTACGTGACGAACCGCCCGCCCTTGTATCCGGGGTTCCTCGTGGGGGCCCGACGGCTGGCCGCCCTCGGAGGTGAGGGGGCACTCAGCTCGCTCGGTGGCTTCTTCGCGCCTCCCGAAAGCCACCCTGTACGAGCTCCCTCCGACATGGACATGGCTCGGTTTCTGCAGGTTCTCCTGAGCACCCTCACTCTCGTGCTCGTCTTTCTGCTGGGTCGCGAGCTCTTCGATGCCAGATCAGGCGTTGCGGCCGCCGCCCTGTTTGCGTTCTACCCATGCTTCGTGGGCTACACAGTCTTGTTCTGGGCCGAGACGCAGTTCATCCTGCTCAACACGGCCTGGGCCGTGCTTCTGTTTCGAGGGATTCGCTTGGACTCGTGGAGACTGCTGGCGCTGTCGGGCGTCGTGCTGGGCCTCGCCGCACTCACCCGGCAGACGATGCTCACGTTCCTTCCGCTGCTGCTCGTATGGATGGTGATGGTGGGTGGCAGACCGCTCTCGGCGTCCGTTCGCCGCGCCGCGATGGTCCTCGCTGCGGCGCTGCTGACGATCGCGCCGTGGACGCTGCGAAACGCAGGCGCCTACGATGCCTTCGTCCCGATCTCCCCGCATACCGGCCTTGCTCTGATCTATGGAGCCAGTGAGAACCCGCTCGCCGAAGTCAAGAAGTCGGGTGCGACCCCGTTCATGGGTCATCTCGAGAGAGATCAGCTTCTCAAGGCCAGGGCGCTGGACCTCATTCGGGCGGATCCGGCTGCGTACGCTCGCCGGGTGCTCACCAAGAACTCCACGATGATCTGGGCGCCAGGCTCGCTGGTGCTCGAACATCTGGTCAACGAGAGCTACGGCTTTCCGAAGCTACCGACATGGGCAGGCCGAGCTCTCCTCGTCCTGATCGTGGTCTCCTACGTCCTCCTGGTCGTCGCCGCCCTGATCGGAGGGGCGCTCGCTCCAGCCTGGCCGACCACCCTCCTCTTCGTCGCGATGACGGCGCACGCAAGCGGGATGCATGCGATCGCGACCGGCTTCCACCGGCACCGGCTCTACGTGACCGCGTTCGCAGTGATCTACGCCGGCTTCTTGCTGTCGCGGAACAGCTCGGAGCTCCGGGCTCTTCTGTCGCTGCGCCGCGGCATCATCGCCGCCATTGCGATCGCGATGTTCGCCCTGGTGATCGCGTTCGGTGATCACAGCCAGCTGATCGCGCAGTGGGAGGCGTTGTAGACGTCCGGGCTGCGCGAGGTGCGTGCGAGCGTCGCCCGGGGCTGCTACGCGCGCGGCCTCATCAGCGCGTTGACGAACAGACCGTTTCCGACCCTGTTCTCGAGCCAGAGTGCAGCGGAGCTCGCCGCGGTGAGGAGAGGCGGACCATCCATCCGGGCTCGGGCGAGTCGATCGAACCAGAGCTGTTCGATGGCCAGGCCGGCGCGCTCTGCGAGGCCGTTCAATCCTCGCAGCGAGAAGAACGTCACGTGATGGGCCTCGTGCGTTCGCAGCGCTGGATATCTGAACCGGCCCGCGGAGGCTCGGTAGATCGCTCGCCCCACACGAGGGAGGAGGCTCTGTTCGTGAATCGTCTGGACATAGATGGCGCCACCCGGGGCGAGGAGCGTGCTCAGTGCGGTGATCAGGTCGGTCGGTGCGGGGACGTGCTCCAGGACATCCCAGAGGGTGATGAGGTCGAAGGGCGCATCGACGCTTCGACAGACCGAGAGCGCATCGCCCACGCGGATCTGGGCCTCCGGATTGCGATGGCGCGCGTCAGCCGCACGCTCAGGGTCCACCTCCACTCCCGCCAGCAGCGCGGCGGGATGGCGTCCGCCGGCGTAGGACAGGAAGGCCCCGTTTCCGCACCCGACGTCGAGGATGGCTCGCGGCTGGCTCGACGCCCCGAGACGATCGAAGAGAACGTCCCACTTCTCGCGATCGAGATCTGCGTTGGCAAAGTACGCTTCGGGTTCGAATGACGTGTCGACCCGTCGCGCGAGCGCATCGCTGGACCACGAGTCGCAGGACCTGCAACGATAGAGGCAGTACTGGCCCAGGCTCATCTCCCTCGTCGCCTCGGACCTGCAGACCGGGCAGAGGCATCCCCCCAGTGTCGTGAGCTCCTGGTCGCCGGGTCGCATCTTCCGCTCTCTACTCCTTCACTCGATGTAGCCGAGGGCGCGGAGCTTGTCCTCTCGCTCGGGATCGACCTCCAGGGTGGGAACGCGCTCGACTTCCTTCTTGATGGCCGTCTGGTCGAGGCGCTCGATCTCCGCAGCCAGCTCCTGGACACGCTCGGGGTGATCCCCCGACCGGTCCCGGCTCTCCATCGGGTCCGTTGCGAGGTCGAAGAACCGGTACTCCTGCCGGCCGTTCCGTCGCAGGCGGATCAGCTTCTGCGACCCTCTGCGAACGGCGTGAGCGGGTGCTTCGAATTCATCCTCGAGCTTGCCCCACGACTCGCTCGGAACGAAGCGCTGGCCGTCCGGTTCGGGGATCTCGGCGTCGCGGAGGGAGTGCGCATAGCTGATTCCACGCGCATGGGAGGGAAGGTCGGCGCCCATCAGCTCGAGAAGGGTCGGAGCGAGGTCGAGGTGGCTCACGGGCTGCGTCACCCGGCGGCCGCGTCTGACACCGGGGCCGCGCCAGATGAGCGGGACGTGGAGCAGCTCTTCGTACGGTAGGTTGTCGTGTCCGATCTCCCCGTGCTCGAGGAACTCCTCCCCGTGGTCCGAGGTGACGATCACGAACGTGTTGCGATCGAGTCCCTGCTCGTGCAGCCAGTCGAGGAACTCGGCCAGAACGTCGTCCGTGTAGCGAATCTCCCGATCGTAGTCGTCGCGCATCTCGACGACCGTACGCTCGTCTCGCTCCGTCGCACCGAAGAGATCGCGATACTCGGGAGGAGGATCGTAGGGGTAGTGCACCTGGTAGGTATGCAGGAAGAGGAAGAAGCGACGGCCGCGTTGGAAGGTGAGCCAGTCCCTGGCTGACTGCAGCGTCTGCTCGATGTAGCCCTCCGGGCGGCGCAGATTGGGGCTCTTGTTCTCGACGTAGCGCTCGAAGCCGTTCCCGAATCCCAGCCGGGCAGCGAGCGGGCCGTTCTCCGTTATCGCGGCCGTCGCGAGGCCCTCCGCCCTGAGGAGCTCCGCCAGCGTCGGGACCGATGCGGCGAGCGGTACGAGCCCCTGGGTGGTTCCGTGCTCCGACGGCAGCAGCGAGGTGAACATCGACATGTGCGACGCCTCGGTGCGCGTGGCAGCGGATATGCCTCGTTCGAACAGCGTGCCCTTTGCCGCCCATGCATCGAGGCGCGGTGACGTCTCCCGCTCGTAGCCGTAGGCCGAGAGGTGGTCGGCGCGAAGGGTGTCGAGCGAGATCAGGATTGCGCTCGGGCCGTCGTCCTGCGTCGGAGCGCTGACCACGGGATTTGCCCAGACCGGGAGGGCGAACCCCGCGGAGTCCGGCGCGTGCAGTGCGGTCTCGAAGACCAGCCCGCCTTCGCGACCCTCGACGCTGGCGAGCGAGATGCTCCGCGGCTGCCAGGGGCGATCGGATGAGACCCTGGAGTCAGCCTCCAGGAGCACGAGGCACTCCGGCAGCCCCTGCTCGCAGAAGGAGACGCTCAGCCGGACCCGGGCGTCTTCGCTGGCGTCCACGAAGCCGGTCGCCAGATCCAGGGTCGCTCCCGGCGGGATCTCCAGTGGCTTCGTCCGATACACGGTTCGCCCGCCGGGCGGAGCGAGGAACACCTCCCAGACGAGCAGCACCTGGCTGGGGACGCGCAGGAGCGGGTGCCTCAACGAGGTCTTCAAGCCGCGCTCGCCGGAGCTCAGCTCGACCACCGGGTGCAGGGAAGCGGGCCAGGGAATCCACAGGTCGCCGACCTTGGCTCGCGTCCGGAGGACGACGGCCTCGGCTCGAGAGAAGCGCTCCGCCAACGGGATTTCGAGCTCGAGCCAGCCCCGACGCGACGGCTTCAGCCGCCCCTGTTTCATTCCCGATGTCGGGTGAGCGAAGAGCACGAGCCGTCGGTCGCCCTGGAGGTCGATGGCCGGGGACTCGCCCCCATCGATGTCCTCGCGGAGCAACGCCTCGAGCTCGACAGGGATCAGGCGGGCGTCCTCCCGCGCCTCCGGATCGACGAGGCGATGATGGGCAGCCCGACCGGACGGTTCCGGGACGCTACAGGCAACGAGCACGCAGAGCACTGGCAGCACGCAGAACGCTCGTCTCGGGGTTCGCCACTCGAGCATGGTTCCTGTAGGGGCCTCGTTCGCGGGAGATGTGGCGCTCGAGAACCGGAGTCGGTTCGATTCGGGCGGTTCGAGAGCCTGCGCTATCGGATGTAGCCCCGCAACGACACCGGCGGGGTGGCGGAAAGCCCCCGAAGCAGTCATGGTAGGCTGTTCCGAGGAGATCCCCCGTTGGCCTGTGCTCCGTTCCTGTTCAGTGTCGACCTCGAGGACATCCGCCAGCTCGTGCCGGGTGGGGAGCGCCTGCAGGACCGGGTCGAAGCGACGACGCGTCCATACCTGGAGTTCCTGCGGCGTTACGAGGCTCGTTGCACGTTCTTCGCCACGGGCGACGTCGCCCGTCGCTACCCCGAGCTGATCGCGCAGATCGCCGCGGAAGGGCACGAGATTGCATGCCATTCCGATCGGCACATTCCGCTCGACCGGATGGACGCCGCAGCGCTGCGCGAGGATCTGGAGCGCTGCAAGAAGGCCTACTCCCGGGCCGGCGTCGAGAACGTGGTGGGCTTCCGGGCTCCGATGGGCTCGATGACCGGCGAGACCGCGTGGGCCTACGACGTGCTCCGCGACTTCGGGTTCCGCTACTCGGCATCGGTCCTGGCGGCGCGGAGCCCGCTGTACGGCTGGCCCGAGTTCGGCCCGGACCTTCCACGACGCCACCGCGGCGTGTGGGAGATTCCCGCGAGCCTCACGCACCTGCCGGGCCTCAGCGTGCCGTTCGCCGGCGGGGTCTACTTCCGGGTCCTGCCGGGCCTGCTGGTCGAGCGCTCCTTCCGAAGACGGCTGGCCCGCGGCCTCCCGGTCGTCGGCTACATCCACCCGTACGACCTCGACACGGAGGAAGAGCGCTTCCCGTATCCCGAGATCAACGGCAGCCGGGTCGGGAACTGGCTCATGTACCGGAATCGTGGCCTGGTGATTCCGCGTCTCGATCGGCTGATGAACATGGGGGCCCCCATCGTCCGCTACGCCGACTACGTGAGCGGCTCCCTGGAGGCCGGAACGGCCGGTGCCTGAGGTCCGCCCGCTCGACCTTTCACCTGCGGGTCTCGAGCGGACGGCGAAGCTGCTCCAGGTGGTGTTTCCTGGGGCCGACCACCTCGATCCCGGCTATCTCGATCGCCTCTACCACGGGAATCCCGAGGGCGAGACGTTCGGACTGTGTGCCTACGAGGGCGACGAGCTGGTGGGCCACTACCTGATGATCCCGATCCGAGCGCGGATCTTCGGGGCCGAGGAGGTGGGTATCTGGCCGTTCCAGCTCGCCACCCATCCGGGCTACCGCTTGAAGGGTCTCTTCAGCCGCTTCGTCGAGGACTCCTTCGGGATCTGCCGGGAGCGCGGCTACACGTTCTTCGCGGGCGTGGGCAACGCCAACAGCACACCGATCTTCGTCAAGAAGTGGGGCTATCAGCTCGTCCGCCAGCTCGACGTCAGGGTCGGTCTCGGTGGGGCGCCTCCGCCGGGACCGGACGACGATCTCGACCTGGTCCGGCTGTGGAGGCCGGAATCCGTCGCCTGGCGCTGCCGGCATCCCGGCCAGCCGTACCGGGTCACGCGAAGCGGCGGCTGGGTCCGCCTCTATGCCCGAGGTCCGTGGGGTCTCCCGGTCCAGGTCGGCGCGTTTCCCGAAGCGCTGGTTCCGGCGGATCTTGCGTCGCTCGGGGCGGGCCGGGTCGTCCGGGCGTGGATCGGCGCGGATCCCACGCGGGACTGGTCCTCGTCCCCCTACCGCGACGTTCCGCAGCGCTTCTGGTCGTCACCCCTGAACCTGCTCTTCTACGACCTGACCGAGCAGGCGCGCCGCTTCGATCCGTCGAGGGTCCGCTACGAGGTCTTCGACTTCGATGCGTACTGAGGCCCGGAGCCTCCCGGGAGCAGGCCGGTCGCGGCCGGTTCACTCCTTCTTGTGCGCCTTCCAGCCGAACTCGCCGAGGCACCCGAGGGCGTGGATGAACTGGGCACCCGCATCGTCCGGGTAGCTCTCCTGTACGCGCTCCTGACACGTCTTGATGTCGGCATCGAGGTCGCGGCGCGGGCCCGCTTCCTCGGGCCAGTAGATGAGCTCCTTCATCGCCTGGCCGTCCGCCGGAGCCGACTTCTGGGCGGTTGCGGCCGGGGCGGGCGCCGAGCCCTCGCTCTCCGACTGCGAGCCCGGCCCGCAGGCGACGGGCACCAGGAAGGCTGGAAGGACGAAGGCGATCCAGATACGATCTCGCACGTTGGGACTCCCTATTCCGCTGCCGTGGGAGAGGGCAGCGGGGTGAGGCTGCGGCATCCCGTTCCGCAGCGCAAGCGACAAGATGTCCGCTCGGACGTGAATCGGGCGGGTGCGGCGATCGATGCTCCGCTTCACCGTCATCGGCCATAGCTGTCTCTACGTCGAGACCGACGGCGGCTCGATCCTCGTGGATCCGTGGCTCTTCGGCTCCGCGGGCTGGCGATCCTGGTGGCACTATCCTCCGACGCCCGAGCTGCGTCCGGAGTGGCTCGAGCCCGACCACCTCTATCTCACCCACCACCACCCCGACCACTTCCACTATCCCAGCATGCGGCGCATCTCGCGGGACGCGAGGGTCCTGATTCCGCGCTTCGGCGTGGACGTGATGAAGGGCGAGCTCGCGTCGCTGGGATTCGAGGACGTACGCGAGCTGGACCACGCCCGGGTGCTCGAGCTGGGCGAGGACCTGCGGGTGGCATCGTACCAGTACGGCTTCGACGACACGGCGTTCGTGATCGACGCCGGTGGCACCGTCCTGGTGAACCTGAACGACTGCAAGATCCGCGGACGGGCGCTGACCCGGCTGAAGCACGACTTCGGAGACGTCGCGTTCGCCTTCAAGGGCCACTCGTTCGCCCAGGGGTATCCGGCCTGCTACGAAGCCGATGACCCCGCGGATCTCGAGCTGGTCGACCGCAGGACCTATGTGCGCGACTTCCTGGACGCGATGCGTGTTCTGCAGCCGCGCTTCGCCATCCCCTTCGGGAGCATGGTGGGATTCCTGCATCCGGAGTCCTTCCACGTGAACGAGCACCTGATCACACCGGGAGAGGTGGCGGAGGCGGCGGCCTCGGCGGATGGATTGGGCGGCACGACCGTCTTCCCCCTCGCGCCGGGCGATGGCTGGGACGAGAGCTCGGGCTTTCGTCGCTCGGCGATCGACTGGTACGACGACCGGGATCGGCACCTGCGCGAGCTGGCCGAATCGGTGCGGCCCAAGGTCGACGCGGAGCTGCGCGACGAGGCGGGGCGCCGGGTCTCGTGGGAGGCCTTCTCGACCTACTTCGGCCGCTTCCTGCGCGAGCTTCCGCCTGTAGTGCCGGGTCTCCTGGTGCGTGAGCCGATCGTCTTCGAGGTGCCGTCGGCCGCCCCGGACGCGAGCTTCGTGCTCGACTTCCGCCGTCGGGCCGTCCGTCGCGAGACGCGGCCGCCTCCGGGCCACGCCTGTGTAATCCACGTTCCGGAAGGCGTCCTCGCCGATGCGATGGACAAGGGAATCACCCACTTCATCCACGGCTCGATGCGCTTCCGCACCGACCTCCGCCCGGGCGGCGTCCGCTCGGACCTGGCGTTCTGGGGCCTGCTCATGATCTGGGAGATCGGCTACCTCCCGTGGACGCGCCTGCTGCGGCGCCGCTTCGTCGAGGTCGCGTGGCGGAGGCGCCGGGAGATGGTGGATCTGGCTGGCGCGGTGCTGGCCCCGGGCGCCCTGGTGGACGGACTCTTCAGCAGGCTGGCTCCCAGACCGGGAGCGCGCGGCGACTGAGTCCTGCAGCCGCGCTCAGGGAAGGGTTCGAGGCCAACGCGACGAGGCGGCGTGCGCAAGGGCCACGCCGTAGCAGGCGGCGGCCACGACGGTGGTCACGGCGAAACCCCATTGGATGGCCAGCGCCACCGCGAGCACCGAGGAGACGACCGAGAAGATGCCGTTCACGCCCCACGCGTACGGCACCGCCGACGGCTGTGTGCCCTGCAGTCGCCGCAGCCCGATGGGCATCGCAACGCCGAGACAGAGTCCCAGCGGTGTGAGCAGGGCCACGGTCAGCGCGAGTCGCAGCGGGAAGGGCTGCGAGACCCAGGCGCCGAGGAGAGGCTGCAGGCCCCAGGCACCGGCCATGGCCAGCGCGACGACGAGCGAGAGGCAGGCGACGAGTCCGCGACGTCCCATCCTCCCGGAGAGGGAAGCGCCGATCCCGGATGCGAGGAGCAGCGTGAAGAGCACCACCGAGAGCGCGTAGGTCGGGTAGCCCAGGAAGAAGACGAAGCGCTGGATCAGCACGACCTCGAGGAGGAGAAACCCCAGCCCGATGGCGGCGAAATAGGTCATGCTGATCGCATCCGGCCGTGGCGGCGCCAGGAAGGCCATCGGCCCGAGGAAGGCGAGCGTCGAGAGGGCCAGCAGGACGACGAGCGTGACGAGCAGGATCGTGAACGGGTCACCGGAGGTATAGAGCTCGCTCGTGGACCCTCCACCGATCCCGCCGATCCGCTGCATGCTGAAGAAGAACGGGCGGTCGTCCGTGGGCGGGCAGACGTCCATCGGATAGGCGGCGCAGAACGCCTCCAGGCTCGGGGCCGCCGCCAGGTCCTTCCAGGGCCCGTAGTACGGCCCCTCCGGCGCCATGGCGAGTCCCTCTCCGCGCTCCTCGGCGAGCCGCGCGATGCGAGCCAGCTCGTCGGGGCTGTAGGGTTCCAGGCGCGCGAGGACGGTGCCGTAGAGGGCGCCGAAGAGATCCTTCCCCAGCACGACGACGACGTGCCGCTCGGGATGCTCGATGCCCGACTCGCGCAGCGCGGCCAGGGTGAGGACCGTCGCGCGCAGGGCTTCCTCACCCACGAGGTTCAGCAGCCGCGAGACATTGAGGATCCCGCGAGGCTTCAGGTGCTCGAGGTAGAGGACGAACGCCTCCAGCGTGTAGAGGCTGTTCTCCATGAGTGCGAAGCCCTGCGCGGAGTTGGCGCTCAGGGTATCGGTGAACCCGATGTGGATCTGGTCGTAGAGCGTAGAGCGCGAGGCGAGGACCGAGCGTCCGTCTCCGATGGCGGTCGTGACGCCGTCCCGGGAGTAGGGCCGTCCGGACAGATCTCCGAAGTCCTCGTCGACGACCCGCCGGTTCCCGTCGATGAGCTCGATGACGTCGACGGGGTTCTGTCCCTCGGAGAGCGCGACGTGGATGTCGCGACCCCCGCCCCCGCCGATGATCAGGGTCCGTCCCGGGCCGGTCAGCTGGTATCCGATGCTCGGCGGGCCTGCGACCAGGGTGTCCCAGCGCGCCTCGACACCCTTGCCGATCCCCGGGATGGGCGCGTAGACCCGGTCATAGAAGAGGAGGCCGACGCGAGCCTTCTCGGCACCGACCCCGACGATCCGCGCGAGCGGCGTCCAGTGCTGGGCGACCCGGTCGACGCTGAGGCCCGGCGGCAGCTGCAACGGGAGCTCCAGGATCGGTGTGATCGTGGCCGCCGCGACGAGCCCGCAGGCTCCGGCGGCGATCCCGGAGTTCAGCCGGGCCTCGCGTCCACGGGGACCGGCGAACAGGATTCCCGCTCCGGCGAGGACCGCGCCCAGAGCCGCGATCAGGACCGGGGGAGAGGCGATCGCGAGCGCCGGAACCACCAGGCCGGCGCCCAGCGACGCCCCGATCAGATCCGACGCGTAGACCCGGCCCACGAAGCCGATGTACCCGGTGATGGCGACGGCCAGGACGACGCCGCATGCGAAGAGAGGGAGAGCTGCCGCCACGCAAGCGACTGCCAGGCGGAGGTAGAAGCCGACCCCCTCGGCGGCGAAATCCAGGCGCACGAGCAGGAGGACGCATCCCGCGAAGAGGAGTGCGGCGGCTGCGCACCAGCGGCTGCACGAAGGCGAGGAGCCGCCCCCGGAGCGTACCCGTCTCGCGTAGACGTAGAGTGCGCCCCCGCCGGTTCCGAGGAGCGCGAGAGAGATCGCGAGAAAGCCGAAGTGATAGGCCACGGCCGCCGCGAAGAGCCGGGAGAGGGCGATCTGGAAGGCGAGCGTAGCGCCCGCCACGATCCCGACGGCGGCCAGGGTCCGCCCCGACGGTCTCAGCTCGACTTCAGTCACGTAGCCCCCCGGTGCCGTCGGGGGGCGACACGATTCTCGGGACCTCCCACGCTGCGGCATCCAGATTCTCGCCGATCTCGGCCTGCGTCGCGGTCGAGAATCGCAACACCACGCCCTTGCCCGCCCAGCGGCGGAGGTCGACTGAAGCCTCGTGCCAGCGCCGGTCGGCGGGCTTGCGGTGTGGATCGAGGACCTTGGAGAATACGACGTGCCTTCCGGTCGCGTCCTCCACTTCGAGCACGAAGGTCGTGGAGGTGGGCCTGAAGCGGAACCAGAATCGGGGATGCGTGGCGATCGCCGTCTCCAGCGTAGCGTTCCGGGGCACACTGAACGGGTAGGAGAGGACTGTCCGGCCGCCTGCAGCCGTGGGCCGCAACGCCCAGACCGGTCGGAACGGCCAGTCGACTGTGCGAAGCAGGGACTCCGCGGAATCGCCGCGCCGCGCGCCGTCCGGGCCTTCTGCCCAGACACCGTCGGGCTGGGGGGTCGGAGCGGCAAGCCGTTGCCCTGTCTCGCGCGCCTGGGTGCGTCTCAACGCGAGCATGTGACTGGCCGGTCCCGGGTGGGTGAAGACCCGATCGATCTCGAACTGCTCGACGAGGTAGCGGAAGAGATCGGGAACGTACTCCTCAAAGGGTGGAAACCCGCGGAACTGGCCCTGGTCGTAGATCACGAGCTGGGAGTTTGCCCGCTCCATGGCGTCGATGATCTTGCGATCGCGGTCGGGGAACTCCGAGAAGGGCCACATGATGTAGGACAGGCGGTGCGGTGCCTGTCGATCCGACAGGAAGTGAATCAGCGGTGCGTAGGGCATCACGGGTAGAGGCTCTTCTGGCCGTGTCTCGGCGCGAGTGTACGTCACGAGATCCGACAACAACGCTGCGGCGGGAGGCGTGATCCGTACTCCGGCTCGTGCAAGCGGGATCGGCTGGGAGTATCTCTCGCGCAGGGAGACGACGAGGTGAACCGAGTAGCCAGCAGCGACGATGAACAGTCCGACGCCGACGATGACTACGAAGCGGGAGCCGAGGCGGTTCTTCCCCCAGAAGTCATCGGCGTACACAACCAACAAGATGAGGATGGGAGCGTAGAGAACCGCCATATGGAGGTAGTCTTGTGGAACCTGAAGCCACACCAGGACGATCAGGGCTGACGCGTGGGACCATACCGTCAGCTCTCGGAAGAACGCACTCCTGCAGGCGGTCTGATCCAACGCGCCGCGACGTTTCCAGAGTCGCCATCCGCCACCCAGCAGCAATAGGACGGGGCCGTAGTAGAAGAGCTTGACGAGGGTGTCGGCGATTGCCGTCTCGCGAAACACCCAGCTATTGAACACGGCCGCCGTGAGAGCTGTGAACAGGAT
>JANQFA010000017.1 GCA_028278065.1 Myxococcota bacterium | reverse complement strand
GTCCTCTATTCGGGAGCCCTGGGCCTCGAGACGATCTTCGGGCTCGACCGGACGGCGGGCATCTGGCTGATCGGCGCCCTGGCTGGCGCGTACACGGTGTACGGCGGGCTCAAGGCGGTCGTCTGGTCCGATCTCCTCCAGGGCGGGGCGCTCCTGGTCGGCGGGCTCGTCGTGACGGGGATCGGCCTGGACCGGGTGGGCGGCCTCGACGCCTTCCTGCGGACCAACGCCGACAAGCTCCACATGGTCCTTCCGGCCGACCACCCCGAGCTCCCCTGGACCGCGCTTCTCGTCGGGATCTGGATCCCCAACTTCTTCTACTGGGGCTTCAATCAGTTCATCACCCAGCGCACCCTCGGTGCCCGCTCACTGGCCGCCGGCCAGCGCGGCATCGTGTTCGCCGCGGCGCTCAAGCTGCTGATTCCGTTCATCGTGGTCTTCCCGGGGATCGTCGCCTTCCAGCTCTACGGCGGGAGCCTGGGGACGGGGGACCAGGCCTACCCGATGCTGATCCGCGAGCTGCTTCCAGCGGGTCTGCGCGGCGTGATGTTCGCCGCCCTGTTCGGGGCGGTGATGAGCAGTCTCGACTCGATGCTCAACTCGGCTTCGACGCTCTTCACCATGGACCTCTACAAGCGCCACTGGCGGCCCGCCGCGACGCCGCGGCACATCGTGGCCGTCGGGCGTCTCGCGACGGCCTTCTTCGTGGTGCTGGGCTGCCTGCTGGCTCCCTTCCCCGGGCGCTTCGAGGGCATCTACGCCTACATGCAGATGGTGTGGGGCTTCATCTCCCCGCCCATCACGGCCGTCTTCGTCTTCGGCCTGGTGTTCCGCAGGGCCCCTGGCGCGGCCGCGGTGGCGGGCCTCCTGGTGGGACCGTTCGCGTACGGCCTGCTCAACTGGCAGCTCCCGCACATCGCCTTTCTCAACCACATGGCCCTCACCTTCGGGCTGGTCGTGGCTGTGATGGCGGGCTTCACCTGGCTGCGACCGCTGGATGCCCCGGTCCGTTTCTCGACCGTGTCGCAGATCGACCTGACGCCCAGCTCCGGCGCCCGGATCGCGGGCGCACTCGTGGTCGCGGTGACGGTCGCGCTCTACGTCGTGTTCTGGTAGGCGGGACGCGCAGCGCCCGCGCAAGAGTCGCGGGGGCGGTTATCCTTCGCGCCATGGCACGACGTCGCTACGCGCTCAACGATCCCGAGCTGGACGGCCAGGTCGACGCCCTGCTGGAAGACGCGGCTCGCGTCCTCGACCTGGAGCCGGTGTCGGACGAGGTGCGCCAGCTCGTGGTGACCGCCGTCCGCCTGGTGGAGGACGGGGCGGGCCGCGGCGATCTGAAGCTCCTGAACGGCGCGATGAAGGAGCTGCGCCACGCCCTGCGCGTCTTCGCCCCCTACGCCCACGTCCGCAAGGTGGCGGTCTTCGGAAGCGCGCGCACCGGGCCCGACGCACCCGAGTACGTCCAGGCCCGCACCTTCGCGGAGCGCATGGTGCAGCGGGACTGGATGGTGATCACCGGTGCCGGCGACGGGATCATGGGCGCCGCCCAGGGCGGCGCGGGCCGCAGGGCCTCCTTCGGCGTGAACATCCGGCTCCCCTTCGAGCAGGCCGCCAACGAGACGATCGCCGGCGATCCCAAGCTCATCAACTTCCGGTACTTCTTCACCCGCAAGGTGACCTTCGTGAAGGAGTCCCACGCGATCGCGCTCTTTCCCGGCGGCTTCGGCACACTCGACGAGGGCTTCGAGACGCTGACCCTGATCCAGACGGGAAAGAGCGAGCTGGTCCCCGTCGTCTTCGTGGACGCCCCGGGCGGGAGCTACTGGAACGACTGGCTGGAGTGGGTGCGCGTACACATGAAGGAGCGCTCCCTGGTCGGCGAGCACGACTTCTCGCTCTTCCGCGTCACCGACGACGCGGAGGCTGCGGTTCGGGAGATCACGGGCTTCTACCGCAACTACCACTCGAGCCGCTGGCTGGGGCCGCGCCTGATCATCCGCCTTCAGCGGGCGCCCGATCCGGCGCAGGTGGCCGAGCTCGAGGCCGACTTCCAGGACGTCATCGTCGAAGGAGGAATGGAGGTCTGCGAGGCGCTTCCCCAGGAGCGCGGCGAGGCCGGACACCTGCCCCGCCTGGTCTTCCGCTTCGACCGGCGGGACGTCGGACGCCTGCGCCAGCTGGTCGATCGCCTGAACGCCCTGCCCGGCGTCGCCGATGAAGAGGCGGAAGCGAGCCCCCACGAGCTGGTCGCCCTGGACATCCCGGACTCCGCGCGTGAAGAGGAAGGGCGGTAGACTCGCGCCATGGCCATCGAGCGCACCGATTCCATCCGCCTGGACTCCGGGGAGGACATGCGCGGGCTTCTCGTCCTGCCGGCGGGCGAGCCGCCGGAGGGCGGCTGGCCCGCGGTCCTGGCGATCCACGACGCCTTCGGGTTCTCCGCGGACATCAAGCGTATCGCGCGGCGCTTCGCGGCCTCGGGCTACGCCTGCCTGGCGCCTGCGCTCTTCGACGGAGCTGGCGCTCCGGTCCTCTGCGTGGTGCGCACCTTCGGCGACCTGGGGAAGGGCGAGGGGCCGGCCTTCGAGCGTCTGGAAACGGCGCGCGGCTTCCTGGGATCCCAGCCCGAGGTGAACGGCGAGCGGATCGGCGTCACGGGGTTCTGCATGGGCGGAGGCTTCGCCCTCTTCTTCGCTGCCCGCGGCGGACTCCAGGTCTGCGCCCCGTACTACGGCAACGTGCCCGAGCGCGCCGAGGACCTGAGAGAGGTGTGCCCGGTGGTGGCGGGCTACGGGGGTCGCGACAGCGCCTTCATCGGGCACGCCCGCAGGCTCGCCGAACACCTGGCCCAGCTCGGCGTGCCGCACGACGTGAAGATCTACCCCGACGTGGGGCACTCCTACATGAACGATCTGCCGCTGGCCGGACTCATGCGCCGCTTGCCGCCGATGCACGCGGGCTACGACGAGGAGGCCGCCGAGGACTCCTGGAGCCGGATGCTCACCTTCTTCGGCGAGCACCTCTGAGGTTCAGGCGACTCCCCCGAAGAGCTCGCGCACGACCGGGCTCGCGTCCTTCACCTCCCGGATGCGGCGCGTTCCGTAGCCGATCAGGGGGTGATCGTGCTCGAGGATGGCCTGGCGGTAGCTCGGTCTCGCCTTCAGTGCCTCCCAGTAGGCGGTGCAGGCGGGCCTGCGCCCCCCGCCCAGGAAGACCTCGAGCGCGTCGACCTGGCGCAGCCGCTCGAAGATCACCAGCCAGCTCACGTCGGCGAGGCTGAAGGTCTCGCCCAGGATCCAGGGTCCTCCGCCGGTCTCGAGCTGCTTCTCGAGGGCGTCGAGATGCTCGCCCATCTGCCTGCGGCTGCGCTTCACGATGGCCACCACGGGAGGTAGCGAGGGAGTACGGGCCAGGCCGCAGGCCTTGAACAGCAGGAAGACGAAGGGCCGTTTCTTGTCGTAGTGGAAGAGGAGGCCCTCCAGGATCTTCGGCGTGGCGATCTTCTCGATCATCGTGGCGAAGATCGGCAGGGTGAGGCCGGGGACGGCATTGCCCGCGCTCTCGTCGCCGTGCTCGAGCGGGTCCTGGGTGAGCGAGGAGCGGTCGATCCAGCGCTCCATCTCCGCCGCGAGCCTCGGGTCCTCGGGAACGAGCCGGGTACTCCCCTCCGGAGCATGCCGGGCCGCGTAGCGGATCTGCTCGTGGGACTCGTAGACGGGATGTCCCTGGTGCACGAGGACCGGCACGGTCCCGGCCGGGTTGACCCTCAGGAAATGGCGGCTCAGGGTCTCGTAGGAGCCGGTCTCGATCAGGTCGATCGGATGGCTCCGGTAGCGGATACCCAGCTCGGCGAGGCAGACGCGGGTCTTCATGGAGCAGAGGGACAGCGCGTTGTGGTAGAGCTCGAACTCGTCCTGGTGGGGGAGGGCGATCTCGGGCCGATGGCCGGGGGGTACGGCATGGGTCCGGCGATGCGCCTTCTCCCATGCCCACCAAGCCACGAGGGCGCCTGCGACCGCGAGCAGTGCGAGGGTCGGGCCCAATCCTCAGAGCTCCAGGAGCTGCTTGCCGAAGTTGGCACCGCTGTAGAGGCGCAGCAGCGTCTTGGGCGCGTTCTCGAAGCCCTTCTGCACGTCCACCTCCCAGACGAGCCGACCCTCGCCGGCCCAGCGTGAGAGGTCTGCGATCGCCTCGCCGGCGCGTCCCAGGAAGTCGAGCACGACGAAGCCCTGCATGCGACCGCGCTGGGCCACGAGGTTGTAGTAGTTGGCGGGCCCGGGCGGCTTCCCTTCGAGGTTGGAGCGGCTGATGGATCCGCAGATCACCACCCGCGCCCCGCGCGAGATCCGGGCCAGCGCCTCGTCGAGGATGTCGCCGCCCACGTTGTCGAAGAAGACGTCGATCCCGTCCGGGCAGAGATCCGAGAGCCGCTCGCCCACGTCTTCGCTCTTGTAGTCGATGGCTGCATCGAAGCCCGCCTTCTCGGTGAGCCAGGCGCACTTCTTCGCGCCGCCGGCGATCCCGATCGCCCGGCAGCCCTTGATCCTGGCGATCTGGCCCACCACCGAGCCGGTGGCGCCCGCCGCCCCGGAGACCACGACCGTGTCGCCCTCCTTGGGCTGCCCGATCTCCAGGAGGCCGAAATAGGCCGTGATCCCGGTGACACCCAGCAGCGACAGCGCGAGGGTGGGGTCGGTTCCGTCGGGCAGCTTGCGCAGTCCGGCGTCGCCCAGGGCGTACTCCTGCCAGCCGGTCATGCCCGTCACCCGGTCTCCCGGGGAGTAGCCGTCGAGCCTGGACGCGACGACCTCGGCCACCGACGTGCCGCGCATCACCGCACCGATCTCGACGGGTGGCATGTAGTTGGGGACGTCGTCGAGCCAGCGCCGCATCGCGGGCTCCATGGAGAGAAAGCGGGTCCTGACCAGGACCTGCCCCTGGTCGGGCTGCGGGATGGGTTGGTTCACCAGCTCGAAGTCGCTCTCCTGCAGCATGCCCACGGGCCGCTTGCGCAGGCGCCACTGTCGGTTGGTCTCGGCCATGGAAGGACCTCAGGGTGCGATGAAGGAGCCCCACTGGGTTCCCAGCGCCGTGCCGGGATCGTGGAGCTCCGTCTGGTGGGACGCGTTCAGCAGGTCTCCGTCGCAGAAGTGCTCGAGGACGTGGCCCCACGGGTCGCGCCAGTAGTCGAAGATCTGGCTGCCCAGGACGTGGCGTCCGATGCCCGCGTGGTGCTCGTAGCCCGCGTTCACCAGGTGGTCGTGGCCCGTCATCACCGCGTCCACGTCCTCCACCTCGAACGCAGCGTGGTCGAAGCCCACCTCGCCCAGGCCGATGCAGAGAAACGTATGGTGGTCGGTGTACTCCTCCCCGCGATCGCAGCGCATGAACGAGGTGACCACGTTGTCCTTCTCGCCGATGTACACGTCGTCGGACGGGAGGAAGCCGAAGCGCGAGCGGTACCACTCGCTGCTCGTGCGGAAGTCGCTCACGCGCACGACGGCGTGGCCGAGCCGCTTCACGCGCGGGGGCCCGCTCTCGACGCGCAGGAGCTGGCCACGGCGTTCGCGCCGACTCCCCCGGTTCACCAGCGAGGGCGGAGGGACGGGCAGCGCGGGCGGCTCCTCGCGCCCGTGCACGACCTCCACCCGGAAGCCGTCCGGATCGACGAAGCGCACGCGTCGACCTCCGCCGGGCGCCGCGATCTTCTCGATCGCCGACGCGCCGTCGAGCGCCGCTGCGGCCTCCAGGTCGTCCGCGGAGTCCGCCTCGAAGGCGACCCCGCGAAATCCGGCCTCGCCCCGCTCGGTGACGTGCACGTACGGGGAGGGATCGGTGCCGCGGGAGTAGATCGCCTCGTCGTCCCGAGCGCTGATCGTGAGCCCGAAGTCGGTGAGGAAACGCTCCATCCGGTCGAGATCCGGCGCGGAGAAGCGTACGTAGGAGACGTCCTTGACCTTGATCATGATGCCGTGTCCTCCGGCTCGTCGATCACCGGGTTCTCCAGCGCGCCGATGCCGTCGATCTCGATGCGAACCCGGTCGCCGGCCGCGAGCAGCTTCGGCGGCTTCATGGCGATCCCTACGCCGGCGGGAGTTCCCGTGGCGATGACGTCGCCCGGCTCCAGCGTGAACGCGGTCGACAGATGCTCCACGAGGTTGAAGCAGTCGAAGATGAGCTCCTTCGTGTTGGACTCCTGGCGTAGCTCTCCGTTGACCCAGGTTCGGATGTCCAGGCGGTGGGGGTCCGCCAGCTCGTCCGCCGTCACGATCCACGGACCGATCGGACCGTGGGTGTCGAAGGACTTGCCCATCGTCCAGGTGGGGACCCGGAGCTGCCAGTCGCGCACGGTGACGTCGTTCACGACCGTGTAGCCGGCGATCACGTCCGCAGCGTCGTCTCGCGACACGTGGCGGCAGCGCCTCCCGATCACGAATCCGAGCTCGCCCTCGTAGTCCACCACGTGGGAGGCCCGGGGCACGTGGATGCCCTCCCCGGGACCCACGACGCAGGTCGACTGCTTGTTGAAGACGGTGGGGTGCTCGGGGATCTCGCGGCCGCCCTCGGCCACGTGATCGGCGTAGTTGAGGCCGATGGCCAGGAATTTGGGCGGTCGCGCGATGGGCGCCTCGAGGCGCACCTCCGACAGCGCGATGCGAGGTGCACCGTCCTGGGCGGCGGCGGCCGTCTGCATCGCAGCGGGGCCGGCCTCGAGGAAGGCCAGCATGTCGTGCGGGAGCTCCGGCGCGGCGCTCGACAGATCGACGACGCCCGCGTCGTCCACCACACCGATCCGGGTGTGGTCTCCGTGGCTGAAGGTGACGAGCTTCATGGTGAGTTCTCCTCTCCGGTGGGTGGGCCCAGGAAGAGCGTCTCGACGGCACGCGCGTGCGCCTCCGCCGCAGCCGGATCCGCCGGGTCCAGCCCGGAAATCCGCTTGCACTCCTCGGCCTGGTGGAAGATCACCCCGACCGCACCGGCCAGGATGTAGACGAAGTGGATCGGCGGGATGCCCGCCGGCTGGAGGTCGCCCCGGGCCTGGGCGCGTTCGAACAGGGGCAGCAGGGCTTCGAAGAGGTGCCGGGTGTGGCGGTCTACCATCCAGCGCATGCGCGGGCCGCGCCGCTTGCCCTCGTCGTGCATCAGGCGCACGAACTCGGGATTGCGCGCGACGAACGCGGTGTGGCCGCGGATGATGCGGCGGATCCGCTCGCGATCGTGCGCGGGAGCGGGATCGGCGAGCACCCGCTCGAGTCCCTCGCGCAGCTCGCCGAAGGCCCGATCCACCGCCGCCCGCCAGAGCTTCGGCTTGCCCCCGAAGTGGTACTGGAGGAGCCCGAGGGGAACTCCCGCGCGCGACGCGATCTCCCGGGTGGTGGCGCCGTCGAATCCGTTCTCGGAGAACGCCTGGAGCGCGGAGCGGAGGATGCGCTCGCGCGTGTCGACGGGCTCGCTTCCGGTGGCGGGTCCGGCCATGGTGGGGGGGCCTCGAGTTGATCGATCGACCAACTCGATTGTACAGTTGACCAACACGACTCGCAAGAGGCCGCGCCCGACCGGGCCAGCCTGCACCAGAGTCTCGCGGCCCGTGGCGGAGACTCGGAGGGGCTTCCCCGCGGGCCGGAGGACGGACTACCCTGCGCTGCATGATCCGGCTGGCCTTCGCGATCCTGCCGCTCGCGGTCGCGCTGCAGCCGCTGCCCGCCGCCGCCCAGGCGGGCTGGGCCGGCGACGGCGGGCGACCCTGGATTCTGCGGCCGCACCCCGACGAGAGGGTATCCGGCGACGTGCGGGTCAAGATCCGTCCGCTGGGCGTCGGCGCCCGCGTGCGGGTGCTGGCCTGGGACACGAGCGGCGGGGGCGAGCGCGAGCTCTCCGGCGGCGGCCTGGGTCGCACGAGGAATGCCAACGACGACCTGACGATCCCGCGCTCGGTCTTCCGCGGCGTGAGCCGCGCGACCGTGATGGTGTGTCGGCGCGGTGCCGATCGCACCGACCGGGTCGGCTGCAGCCGGCCCGTGCAGTTCGAGCTGGCCGAGCCCACGGCCGCGGCTCCCGGTCCGTCGGGCTCGATCCGCTCGCTGCGCATCGAGGCGGCGTCGGGCGGCGGTCTCTCGGTGCGCATCGCCGGCAGCGGCGTCTGCGACGAGCTCGAGCTGACCTCCTGCCACCGCGTCGCGGGAAGCGAGGTCTGCACCCGCGAGCGCCACGCCGGCTACGACCTCGAGGGCAGCCCGGCCCTGCCGGCCGGCGGCTCGATGCCGGGCCTGGCCTCGATCGCGGCGGCGCCCGGGCCGGGCGCGGCGTCGTGCAGCGGCCGGGCCGCCGCGGACGTGCCGGAGGTCCACGCCGGCGCAGGCCGCAGCGAGGGCGCCGCAGGCTCTCGCGGACACAGCGCCGTGCAGCTCGCTCAACCGGCGCACGCGGGGCGCCGATCCCGCAGGGATGGGCATCCGCTTCGTGGGCTTCGTGCTCGTGCCGCTCGCACTGCTCGTTGCGTGGGTCGGGCCGCGCAGTGTTCAGGGCCCGGTCCAGGGCCGCGTCACGCCGTCGGACGAGATCGCCCGCGACGACGTCGTCGCGCGACTTCGCTGCCACGCGTACGGGATCCACGGTGCCCACCGCGCTTCCCAGCAGCTTCGGGTCTTCGCTTCGGACGCGCGCTTCTGGTTCCCGTGGGCGTGGCGCGGGCTGGCACCGGCCGGCTGCAAGGTGGAGCTGCTGCACCCGCTCTACCACATGCAGCACTTGTCCCTCGAGCGACGCTTCAGCGTCGACCTGGGAGCCGTCAGCCTGCGGCGCTGGGACGATCTCCTCGCGGCGCCCGGAGATCTCACGATCGCCGAGATCCACCGCCACCTCTTCCACGTGCGCCACGACTACTTCGGGGCGTTCGTGAGCGAGACCGAACGCGCGCGGCTGGCGCAGTACGCGCCCGCCCTGCGCAGTCTCTACGACCGGGGCCTGCGCGTCCTGCCGCCCATGGGAGGCGATCGCTTCGGCTCCGCCAGGAGCGCGCTCTCCCTTCTCCGGCAGATCGAGGAAGCGACGGACTACGCGCGGCCCCCCGCACAGGAGGCGCTCTTCGAGGCGTCCGCTGCCGGTGAGGCGGAGCGGATTCCCGAGCTGATCGGGGATGGCGCCGATCCCGACGGCTGGAATGCGTCGCATCAGGCCCCGCTCCACCTCGCCGCGCGCGGGCGTCACCGGGAGGCGCTGGTCGCGCTCCTGGATTCCGGAGCGCAGATCGACCTCCGCGAGCAGGGGACGGGTCCGTCGGCCCTGCTCATCGCGCTCCAGCGGCGCGACGCGGACACGGCGCGCGTGCTCCTCGAGCGCGGGGCGGACGTGACCCTCGCCGCGCGGGGGGCCACCCCTCTGAAGGCGGCCGCGGGGAACGGGATGATCGAGCTGGTGCACCTTCTCCTCGCGCGGGGCGCGATCGCGCATGCCCGGGAGCCGCGCCATCCGGTCGACGCCCTGCACGCCGCGGCGCGCGTCGGCCGCAGCGACGTGGTCCGCGTGCTCCTCGATGCGGGCGTGCCGGTGGACGGCGGGCTGCCGGGATTCACGGCCCTGATGCACGCCGCGTGGATGGGTCACCCCACTACGGTCGAGCTGCTGCTGGCGCGGGGCGCCGATCCGGCAGCCGTCTCCATCACGGGGGAGACCCCGCTCGCCTACGCGCGGAGAGAGCGCCGGGAAGCGGTGGTCGCGCTCCTCGAGGGGATCGACGCCGCGGAGTGACCGGTGCGTCGGAGGGGCCTAGTCCGACCCGCCCTCCGCCCACTGGTCCAGTCGCTCCATGGTGTCGGCGTACTCCTGGACCAGCTCCTCGACGACGCTGCGCACGGACTTCACCTGGCTCATGGAGCCCACCACCTGGCCGACGAAGTAGTTCACCAGGTCCTCGGCGCCCGGAGACTTGTGGGCGGTGCGCGAGATGCGTGCCTGGGCCTCGCGCACCAGGCGAGGCTGCAGGGGCATGGGCAGGGGATCCGGGTTGTGGGGGTCCTCCCAGGCGTCGGTCCAGGCACTGCGCAGCTGGCGCGCCGGCTTCCCCGTGAGGGAACGGCTGCGAATCGTGTCGCTGGACGAGGCCTTCAGGAACTTCTCCTTGACCACCGGGTGGGTCTCGGCCTCCTCGGTCGTGAGCCAGACCGAGCCGGTCCAGACGCCCTGTGCGCCGAGCGCCAGCGCTGCCGTGACCTGGCGCCCGTTGCCGATGCCGCCGGCGGCGAGCACCGGAATCGGGTCGACCGCGTCGACCACCTCGGGGACCAGGACCATGGTGGAGACCAGGCCCGTGTGGCCGCCCGCCTCGTAGCCCTGGGCCACCACGAGATCGACGCCCGCCTCCACGTGGCGGCGCGCGTGCTCCACGGTTCCGGCCAGCGCGGCCACCTTCACGCCCTTCTCGCGCCCCGTCTCGATCATCCAATCGGGAGGCGGGCCCAGGGCGCTGGCGATCAGGCTGATCGGGTGGCTGAAGACCAGCTCGATCACCTCGCGCTGCTGCTCGTAGCCGACGCTGAACTCGGGCGAGACCTCGGCGTCGGCCGGCAGCGGCGGCACTCCGTGCTTCTCCAGCAGGTCGGCGACGAACGTCCGGTGCTCCTCGGGAATCCGCGCGTCGAGCGCAGCGCGGTCCAGGCCGCCCTTGTCGCTGCCGACGAACTTCGCCGGGAGCAGGAGGTCGACGCCGTAGGGCTTGTCGCCGACCTCGTTCTCGATCCAGCGGAGCTCCGCGTCGAGACCGTCCGGCGAGTGGCCGGCCACGCCCAGCACGCCGAGGCCGCCGGCCTTGGAGACGGCGGCCGCCACGTCGCGGCAGTGGGTGAAGGCGAAGATGGGGAACTCCAGCCCCAGCTCCTCAGCGAGCGCAGTGTGCATCGGGTCCTCCCGGATGGTGCGGGGAAGCGAACGGAGCGACGCCGCCGGAGGCGGGTCGTCCCTCGGGCGCAGGGGGAGCCGCGCCCCGCTGGTGGAGCCGGCTTCGGGTGCGTCCCGTCAGGCCTGCTTCGGCGTACGCCGGAGGGCGCCGGCGGACCAGGCCGCGGCGGAGAGCAGGATGAGGGCGCTGGAAGGCTCCGGGATCGGAGTGCCCTCGATCCGGATGTCGTCGATGCCGACGGCCTCGGCGCCGCCGGTGCTGTAGGTCTCGATTCGTACGATCAGGTTGGTCATGCCGGCCGGCGCGTTCCAGGTGAAGTCCTGGAACGCGAGGCCCAGCGCGGTGCCGGATCCGTTCACGAGGTTCGAGTTCGAGGCGGAGACCGGAACGAAGGCGTCGAGCAGCACGGGCGGCAGCACTCCGTCGGCGTCCACGGCCCACACCCGCAGGAAGTCCGGGTCCGCCGACTCCCAGGTGGTCGGCGTGGCCGCCAGCAGGATCGAGACGGTGACCGAGCTGAAGCCGCTCGTGTCCACGGCGACCAGGTCGAAGGCGCGCGGGTTCGGAACGCCGCCGGAGAAATCGTTGAGGTCGCGGCCGGCCAGGAAGTCCGTGCCCTCGAAGCCGGAGAAGCCCGCCGGAAGGGTGCCCTGGGACGAGAGGCCGAAGAAGTTGTCGGTCCCGAAGCCGCCCGCGCCGGTCAGCGTGTAGCGGGTGCCGTCGCCGTCGCTCTCGAAGAGCTCGGTCTGGATGGTCGCGGCGCCCGCCGGTGAGGCGAGGAGCAGCGCTGCGGCGACCACCGGCGAGGCGAGGAGCAGCGCTGCGGCGAACGTCGCAAGCCGTCTCGAGCGGGTGCTCATGCGGGGCGTCCCTCCAGAGAGCTTCGTCGGCGCAACCCTGGAGGGGGTTTAGGCCCTTCCCCTGCGGGCCGTTCCCGTCGTGGACGGTGCCCCGCAGCGACGCGTCCGCGCGAATCCCCTGCGCGATCAGGACGCTGCCTCCAGCCCCTGCATCTCGGCTGCACGCTCGCGCAGGTACTCGGGACCGCCCAGCAGGTGGCGGGCCACCCCGATCCGCTTGAACCAGAAGTGGAGGTTCTGCTCGTCGGTCCAGCCGATGCCGCCGTGCACCTGGGTCGACACGCTGGCGATCTCGCGGCCGATCTCGGAGATGTGGGCGAGGGCGTGGCAGGCCATCAGCGGCGCCTCGTCCGGCATGGCGTCGAAGCTGTGCGCCGCGTACCAGAGGAGGGATCGCGCCGGCTCGAGCTCGGCGATCATCTCGGCACACATGTGCTTCACCGCCTGGAAGGAGCCGATCACCCGGTCGAACTGCTTGCGCTCCTGCGCGTAGGCCACGGCCTGCTCGATCATCGATTCGCACGCGCCCAGCTGGTCGGCCGCCAGGGCGATCCGCCCGGCGACCAGCATGCGGGCGATCGCGTC
Source organism: Myxococcota bacterium (assembly GCA_028278065.1). GTDB lineage: Bacteria > Myxococcota_A > UBA9160 > UBA9160 > JAFDET01 > JAFDET01. Next base: position 11,076 of record JANQFA010000017.1, on the reverse strand, counting down.
TCCGGCTCCGTCGAACAGCGCCTCCGGCTCCACGCCGTCGAGCAGGAGCTCCGACGTACAGCGGGTGGCGTCGATCGTGGCGAGTCGGGTCGTCTCCAGCCCCGGCGCGTCGCCGCGGACCACGGCGAGCCGGTCCTCTCCGACCGGGATCAGTACGAGGTCGGCGCCCAGGGCGTCGAGCGCCATCAGCGCCTTGCCGCGCAGAACGCCGTCGTCGAGCGACACGCCCGCACCCTCGCGGACCGAGAAGAGCTCGGTGGCGGCCACGCCGAAGACCCGCTCGCCTGCGGCGATTCCGCCGAGCCAGGCCTCGGCCTGCGGCCCGCCCAGCGCGGTCAGCGCCACCGGTGCCATCACCGCGGAGGAGAGGTAGGGCGCGGGCGTGGACGCGTGCCCCAGGGACTGGGCGACGAGCGCCGCGTCCAGCAGACCCAGGGCGCTTCCCCCGTGCTCTTCCGGAACCAGGATGCCGGTCACCCCCAGCTCGGCCAGGCTCCGCCAGAGGGTGCGGTCGTTCGGGCACGGCTCCTCGCGCAGCTCGCGCACACGCGTGATGGGGACCCGGTCCGACAGGAAGCTCTTCAGGGTGTCCTCGAGGAGGAGCTGGTCTTCCGAGAGTCCGAAGTCCATGGCTCCCTCCTAGGCCTTCGCGGGCCGGGGCTCGCGCGGCAGGCCGAGGCCCCGCTCCGAGATGATGTTCTTCTGGATCTGCGCCGTGCCCCCGCCGATGATGAGCCCCAGCGAGAACATGGAGTAGGACTGCCAGAAGCCGAGCTCGCGCTCGTACTTCGTGTGGTCGTAGAGGACTCCCAGCTCGCCCATGACGTCGATGGCCAGCGCGGCCATGTCGAAGCTGAGCTGGCAGTTCTGGAGCTTCACCACCAGTCCGGCGACACCGGGCGATTCGCCCTTGAGGCTGCAGGTCAGCATGCGCATCCCGTGGTGCTTCATCGAGAGCGCGCGGGCCTGCAGCCGCATCAGCCGGTCGCGGTAGACGGGACTCGCGATCGCCGGGACCCCGTTCACCGTCTCCTTCTCCATGAGCCGGCGGAGGCGCAGCCAGGTTCCCTCGGCGTTGGCGTTGAGGCTGCTGCGCTCGTGCTTCAGGGTGGTGTTGGCGATCTTCCAGCCCTCACCGCGTCGGCCGACCACGTTGGCCTTGGGGACGCGGACGTCCTCGAAGAAGACCTGGTTGAACGAGTTCTCGCCCAGGTCGCCGGACATGGTGCGGAGGGGCTGCACCTCGATCCCCGGCGTGTCCATCGGCGCCAGGATGTAGCTGATCCCGGCGTGCTTCTTCGCGTCCGGCTCGGTGCGGACCAGGACGAAGATCATCTGGGACTTGTCCGCGGTGCTGGTCCAGATCTTCTGGCCGTTGATGATGAAGTCGTCGCCGTCCTCGACCGCCGAGGTCTGCAGGCTGGCCAGGTCGCTCCCCGCGCCGGGCTCCGAGTAGCCCTGGCACCACATCACCTCGCCGCGCAGGGTGGCTCCGATCCAGCGCTTCTTCTGCTCCTCGGTTCCGTGCTCCAGCAGGGTGGGGACCAGCATCGAGGGGCCCTGGGCCATGAAGCCGCGCGCGACGCCTGCGCGGTTGAACTCCTCGTCCATGATCACCGTCTCGAGGAGGTCGGGCTCGGCGCCGTAGCCGCCGTACTCCCTGGGGATCGTGCGCGCCCAGTAGCCGTGCTCGATCTGCAGGTTCAGCCACGCCACACGGTCGTTCCAGGCGAGCGGCTCTGCGGGCTTGTTCGCCGCGAGGAACTCGCGCACCTCCTTCCGGAAGGCCTCGTAGCGTTCACCGTACTCGAGATGCATCGTCAGGCTCCCTTGCGCTCGCCGGGCTTCGGGGGATCGACGGGCCCGCCGGCGAAGCACTGCGCGATCGACATCCACTGCGTGGCCACCGGACCGCGCACCTCGAGCGGCGTGTCCGCCACGTTGCGGCCCTGGGTCACTACGTGGCAGAAGTCCGTCGCGTCGCCGCCCACGAGCTCCTCCTCGCTCGGCTCGTTCCACTCCCAGATCTCGCCGGAAGGCGCGACGAGCCGCACGTAGGGCGGCGGGCCCGGGATATCGAGCTTCCGGTTCACGAAGGTCCAGCCGAAGGTCTTCACGCCGATCACCGCGATGCTCTTGATGCGGTCGGTATAGGTCCGCTCGACGCCCATCAGGTCGTAGATCTCCTGGGCGTGAGCCCAGTGCTCCATGTAGCGGGCGGTCGTGAACATGCGCACGCCCATGTCCGGCCCGAACCAGGGCAGGCGCCGCTTGGGATCGGACTCCCCCAGCTGCGTCGCCATCTCGGTGTTCTTCTCGCGCCAGCGCGCCAGCAGGTCCTTCGCTGCCAGATGTCCGTACGTCTCGCGGCCCATCTCCTGATTGGTGCGACCCGCCACCAGCGCCTCGACCAGCTCCTGCCTGCGCGTGGCGAAGGCCTCCTCGCCCTCGAGCGCCACCAGCGACACCTCGTCGAAGAAGTGCAGGTGGGCCAGTACGTCCCAGGGCGTCCAGCCCATGAATCCGGTGGGGCGCTCCCAGTCGGCGTCGCCGAGGGTGCGGAGGAAGGTCTCCAGCTCCGCGGCCTCGTCCAGCAGGTCCTGGGCCTCTTGCAGCATCGGGGGTCTCCTGGGCGGGCGTCAGCCCCGCAGCGTCTCGAAGGTACGTTGCCGGCCCTCGTCGTCGGCGAACGGGAAGGTGGCGAGGGTGCGGTCCACGACGCCGCCGAAGCGCGCCTTGAGCGCTCCGGCCACCTCGTCGGGCGGCGCCACGACCGCGAACTCCTCGAGGATCTCGTCGGTGATGAGCTCGCCCATCTTCTCCCACTCGCCGCGCTTCGAGAGCACGTTGAGCTCGGTCTGGAGGTCGCCCCAGCCGTGCGCCTCGAGGACCCCGCGGTAGGCGGGGGTCGAGCCGTAGAAGCCGAGCTGGCGCGTGATGGCGGTGCGCGACTGGGCCCACTCGCGCTCGTCGCGGCCCGTGACCACGAAGGCCGGGTAGCAGACCTCGAAATCCGAGCGCCTGCGGCGGCCCGCGGCCAGCCCTCGCTCGATGGCCGGGAGGGTGACCTCGTCCAGGTACTTCCGCGTGGTGAAGGCGTGCACGAGCATCCCGTCGGCCACCTCGCCCGCCACCTCGGTCATCTTCGGGCCGACCGCCGCGAGCACCACGCGCGGTGCGCCGTGGGGGTTGTTGGTGGGGGTGAACATGGGGGTCATCAGGGTGTGGGTGTAGAACTCGCCGCGGAAGTCGAGCTTCTCGCCCTCGTACCAGCAGGCCCAGATGGCGCGCATGGCCTGGATCAGCTCGCGCATGCGCGCGGCCGGATGCGACCAGGGCATGCTGAAGCGCTTGGTGATGTGCGGCTTGATCTGGGAGCCCAGGCCCAGGATGAAGCGGCCCCTGGAGTAGGCCTGCAGGTCGTTCGACAGGTTGGCCAGGATCATCGGGCTGCGCGCGAAGGCCACCGCGATCGAGGTCATCAGCTCGATGCGCTCGGTGTGCTCGGCCGCGAGCAGCAGCGGGAAGAAGGGATCGCTGCTCATCTCCGCGGTGACCAGCCCGTCGTAGCCCTCGGCCTCCAGCGCGGCGGCGCGCTCGGGGACCTCCTCGAGAGAGCCCATCAGCCCTGCGTCGATCTTCACGCTGTTCCTCCCTGCGCCGCCGGGCGGCGCGCGATCACTCCTCGTCGGGCTCCGCCCAGGCGGCGGGTCGGCGCTTCAGGAATGCGGCCATGCCCTCCCGGGCCTCGTCGCCGCGGAAGAGCTCGGCGGAGAGCTGCGAGGTCCAGCGGAACGCCTCGCTCTGCTCCATCGACGGCACCCGGTAGACGAGCCGCTTGGCGTGCCCCAGCGCCTCGGGGCCGCCCTTGCGCAGGTCTGCGAGGATCTCCTCGACCGTCGCGTCGAGCTCTTCGCGGGGCACGGCGCCGTTGATGAGGCCCAGCTCCGCCGCACGCGTGGCGGGGAAGCGGTTGCCGCGCAGGAAGGCCTCCATCGCCTGGCCGGGACGCATCTTGGGCAGGCAGACCACGGAGATGATCGCGGGCGCGACGCCGAGGCGGACCTCGGTGAAGCCGAACTTCACGTCGTCGGCCGCGATGGAGATGTCCAGCGCCGCCGCCAGCCCGTTTCCTCCGCCCACGACGTGGCCGGCGATCTTGCCCACGACCGGCGTGCTCGAGGTCTGGATGGCCTCCAGCAGACCGTCCAGGCCCACCTTGGGCTTCGTCGCCGTGGTCGCGCCGGACTGCTGCTTGAGGTTGGCTCCCGCGCAGAAGGTGTTGCCCTCGTTGGTCACCACCAGCGCACGCACGGCCGGGTCCCCGTCGGCCGCGACGATGGCGTCGTAGAGACCGTTGAGGAGCTCGGCACCGAGGGCGTTGCGGTTGTCCACGTCCGCGAGGGTCGCGGTCATCACGCCCCGCTCGGTCGTCACCTTCACCGGGTCCATCCGGCCTCCCGTCCCCTGGCCCCGCGAGACGCAGGGTAATTTGCGAAGCAATTTGTTACCCCAGGCGCCCGGCGCCTGTCAATCTCCGTCGGTCGATGCCGGACTCCCGGCCAATCTCAGTCGGTCGATGCCGGACTCCCGGCCCGGGCGCGGCGCTCGGAGCCCGGTAATATCGGTTGACCGATGTTACCCACTGGGTTACAAGGTCTCGCACGCCTCCAACTGCGGAGATCCCTCATGCAACCCCTCCTGGCGCCCCCGCTGCGCTCCCGTCTGGATACCCGGGCCCCCGAGTTCGCCGAGAACCGGGCCGACATGGTGGAGAAGCTCGAGGAGATCGAGCGCCTCCTCGACGAAGGCGAGATCGGCGGGGGGATGCACCACCACGAGCGTCTGGCCAAGCGGGGGAAGCTCGCCGTGCGCGAGCGAATCCGCCTGGCCCTCGATCCCGACAGCCCGTTCCTCGAGATCAGCCCCCTGGCGGGCTGGGGCTCCGAGTATCCGATCGGCGGCGGCGCGGTCATGGGCATCGGCGTCATCAGCGGGGTCGAGTGCGTGATCTTCGCGAACGACCCCACCGTGCTGGGCGGCGCGCTGACCCCCTACGTCGGCAAGAAGTGGATGCGCGCCCTCGAGATCGCCCGCGACAACCACATCCCCTACGTGAGCTTCGTCGAGTCGGCCGGTGCCGACCTGCGCATGCGCGGCGCGCAGCGCAGCAAGGAGGGCGAGAATCCCGTCGCCACCCGCATCGACCACTTCGCCGAGACCGGCCGCTTCTTCTACGAGATGATCGAGCTCTCCAAGCTCGAGATCCCCACGGTCTGCGTCGTGTTCGGATCGTCCACCGCGGGCGGTGCGTACCAGCCCGGGATGAGCGACTACAACATCGTCATCAAGAAGCAGTCCAAGATCTTCCTGGCGGGTCCGCCCCTGGTGAAGATGGCGATCGGCGAGGACTCGGACGACGAGACCCTCGGCGGCGCCCAGATGCACGCCGACATCTCCGGGCTCGGCGAGTACCTGGCCGAGGACGAGCGCGACGGACTGCGCCTGTGCCGCGAGGTGATGTCGCATCTCAACTGGCGCAAACCGGGTCCGCCCCCGGCAGCGAGCTTCGAGGAGCCCGTCCTCGATCCCGAGGACCTCCTGGGCATCATGGATCCGGAGCTGCGCCGGCCCGTGGACGTCCGCGAGGTGATCGGGCGGATCGTGGACGGCTCCCGCTTCGAGGAGTGGAAGCAGCGCTACGGAACGACCCTGGTCTGCGGCTGGGCCCGGATCCAGGGCTACCCGGTCGGAATCCTCGGCAACAACGGGGTCCTCAACCCCGAGTCGGCGGAGAAGGCCGCGCACTTCATCCAGCTCGCCAACCAGATCGACGTGCCCCTGCTCTTCCTGCAGAACCTGACCGGGTTCGTCGTCGGCAAGGACCCGGAGCAGGCCGGCATCATCAAGAAGGGCTCGCAGATGATCAATGCGGTCACCAACTCGGAGGTGCCGCATCTCACGGTGATCATCGGCGCGTCCTACGGAGCGGGCACCTACGCCATGAGCGGCCGCGCCTTCAACAACCGCTTCACCTTCATCTGGCCGAGCGCCAAGATCGCGGTGATGGGCGGCAAGCAGATCGCCGGCGTGATGTCGATCGTGCGCCGCAACGCGGCTGCCCGGAAGGGCGAGCCCTTCGACGAGGAGACCGACGCGAAGATCGTCGCGGCGGTGGAGGCGGCCCAGGAGCGCGGCTCCGTCGCGCTGGCGGCGTCGAGCGCCATCAGCGACGACGGGATCGTCGATCCGCGCGACACGCGCACCGTCCTCGGGATCTGCCTCTCGGTGGTCCGCAACAAGCCCGTCGAGGGAACCGACGGCTACGGAGTCTTCCGACTGTGAGCTTCACGACCCTTCTCGTCGCCAACCGGGGTGAGATCGCGCGCCGCGTGATGAGGAGCGCCCACGACATGGGACTGCGCTGCGTGGCGGTCTACGTGGACGCGGACGCCGCGGCCCCGCACGTAGCCGATGCCGACGAGGCCGTGCGGCTGCCGGGCTCGTACCTGGACGGCAAGGCCGTCCTGGAGGCGGCGCGCGTCACCGGCGCCGACGCGGTCCATCCGGGCTACGGCTTCCTGTCCGAGAACGCGGGCTTCGCGGCGGACGTCGCCGCCGCGGGCCTCGCCTGGGTGGGTCCCTCGCCCGAGGCGATCGAGCGCATGGGCGACAAGCTCGCCGCCAAGGCCCTGGCCGAGGAGGCGGGCGTTCCCACCCTGCCGGGCTCCGAGGATCCGGCCGACGCCGGGGCCGTGGGCTTTCCGCTCCTGGTGAAGGCGGCGGCCGGCGGCGGGGGCAAGGGAATGCGCGTGGTGGAGAGCGCCTCCGACCTCGAAGAGGCCGTGGCGGCCGCCCGCCGCGAGGCCCAGAGCGGCTTCGGCGACGATCGGGTCTTTTTCGAGCGCTACGTGGGTCGGGCGCGTCACGTGGAGATCCAGATCCTCGGCGATGCCCATGGCAACCTCGTGCACCTCGGCGAGCGCGAGTGCTCCATCCAGCGGCGCCACCAGAAGATCGTGGAGGAGTCGCCCTCGCCGCGCGTGGACGCCGCGCTGCGCGAGCGGATGGGGGATGCGGCCGTGCGGCTGGCGTCCGCCCTGGGCTACTGCTCCGCCGGAACCGTCGAGTTCCTGGTCGACGACGACACCGGCGAGTTCTTCTTCCTCGAGGTGAACACGCGCCTCCAGGTGGAGCACCCCGTCACCGAGGCCGTGACGGGGATCGACCTGGTGCGCGAGCAGCTCCGCATCGCGCGCGGGGAGACCCTCGGCTACGCGCAGGAGGCCATCACCTTCGAGGGTGCGGCGGTCGAGGTGCGGCTCTACGCGGAGGATCCCGCCAACGACTTCCTCCCGGCCACCGGGACGCTGGTGGCCTTCGAGCCCGCCCCGCGCCCCGAGGTGCGCTGGGACGCGGGCGTCGTGTCCGGCTCGGAGGTCGGCACGGACTTCGATCCCATGCTCGCCAAGGTGATCGCGCACGGCCCCACGCGTGCCGACGCGGCCGGCCGCCTTGCGCTGGCCCTCGAGCGGCTGCATCTGGGCGGCGTCACCACCAACCGCGACTTCCTGGTGGCCACGCTGCGTACGCCCGAGTTCCTGGCCGGCGACACCACCACCGACTTCATCGAGCGGGTCGATCCGCCGCGCCGCCTGGAGCCGGACGAGGCCGAGCTGACGCGTACGGCGCAGATGGCGGCGCTCTGGGTCCAGGGCGAGAATCGCGCCGCGGCCGGGACGCTGGCGAACACGCCGAGCGGATGGCGCAACGCGCGTCTTCCCGACCAGGAGGTCGTGTTCCGCCGCGCCGGGAGCGAGCTGCCCATCCACTACCGGCGCCTGCGCGACGGTCGCTTCCGGCTGGGCGATGGCTCCCTTGCGCGCATCCACCGTTGGAGCGAAGACGGGATCGACGTCGAGATCGACGGTCGTCGGCGCCGCGCGCGGGTCACCCGTGCTGGAGACCGGCTCATCGTGCAGTCCGCCGCCGGCGACCTGGAGCTGGTCGAGAAGCCGCGCTTCCACGTTCCGGGCGCCGACGAGGGGGCGGGAGGCTTCGTGGCGGCGATGCCGGGCAAGGTCATCGAGCTGCGCGTGGCCGTGGGCGACCGCGTCAGCGCGGGCGACACCCTCGTCGTCCTCGAGGCGATGAAGATGGAGCACCCCATGCGCGCCACCGAGGACGGTGTGGTCAGCGAGGTGCGCGTGGCCGAGGGAGACCAGGTCGAAGCCGGTGCCGTGCTCCTGATCGTGGAGCCGGTGGAGAACGGAGGAGAGTCCTGATGGCCGATCCGATCCGCATCGCGAACTGCTCCGGCTTCTTCGGCGATCGCCTCTCGGCGGCCCGCGAGATGGTCGAGGACGGCCCGATCGACGTCCTCACCGGCGACTGGCTGGCCGAGCTCACCATGCTGATCCTCGCGCGCACGCGCGTGAAGCGCCCCAACGGCGGCTACGCCAGGACCTTCGTCACCCAGATGGAGCAGGTGATGGGGACCTGCCTCGACAAGGGGATCAAGGTCGTGAGCAATGCGGGCGGCCTGGATCCGGACGGCTGCGCCGAGGCGGTGGCCGAGGTGGCCGCGAAGCTCGGGCTGAGCCCGACGATCGCCTACGTGCGAGGCGACGACCTCCTCCCGCGCATGCAGGATCTGATCGCCTCCGACCAGCTCAGCCACTTCGAGACCGGCGAGCCCATCAAGGACGCCTCGGCCTTCCTCACCGCGAACGCCTACCTCGGATGCTGGGGCATCGTCGACGCGCTGCAGAGCGGCGCGGACATCGTGATCACGGGGCGCACCACCGACGCCGCGGTCGTGTGCGGGCCCGCGGCCTGGCACCACGGCTGGAGCCGCACGGACTGGGACTCCCTCGCCGGGGCCGTGGCGGCGGGGCATGTGATCGAGTGCGGCACACAGGCCACCGGCGGCAACTACTCCTTCTTCACCGAGGTCCCGGGGATGGAGCGCGTCGGCTTTCCCTGGGCCGAGATCGCGGCCGACGGCTCGACCGTGTTCGGCAAGCACGACGGAACCGGGGGCGAGGTCTCGGTGGGGACCGTGACCTCCCAGCTCCTCTACGAGATCGGCGGTCCCGAGTACTTCGGTCCGGACGTCACCACGCGCTTCGACACCATCCAGCTCGAGCAGCAGGGGCCGGACCGGGTGCTCATGCACGGCATCGAGGGGGAGCCGCCGCCTTCGACCCTGAAGGTCTGCATCAACCGGCCGGGTGGCTTCCGCAATGACATGAGCGTCTGTCTCACCGGCCTCGACATCGACGAGAAGGCCGAGCTGGTGGAGAGGGCGTTCTGGGTGGCGTGTCCGTATGCCCCCGAGGACTTCGCGCAGGTCACCACGCGCATCATGCGCAACGAGCGGCCGGACCCCGAGACCAACGAGCAGGCGGTGGCGATCCTCAAGATCAGCGCCAAGGACCCCGACGCGAACAAGGTCGGCCGCGCGTTCTCCAACGCGGTGATCGAGATGGCGCTGGCGTCGATTCCGGGGTTCTTCGGGGTCGGCGGCGGGCCGGGCGCGGGGCGTCCGTTCGGAGTCTACGAGCCGGCTCGCATTCCGGCCGAGGCGGTTCCCCAGGAGGTCGTGATCCTGGGTGGCGAGACCCACCAGGTCTCCTCGGTCATTCCGCCGGGCGACGTCTCCGTCGAGCCGGCCGCCGGTCCCGGCGCGGCCGCGCCGACCGGGGCTACCCGGCGGGAGCCGATCGGCCGCGTGGTGGGTGCGCGCTCCGGAGACAAGGGGGGCAACGCCAACCTGGGCGTCTTCGCGCGAAGCGACGAGGCGTGGGCGTGGCTGGACGGGTTCCTCAGCGTCGAGAAGCTGCGCGAGCTGCTGCCCGAGGTGGCGCCGCTGCGCGTCGAGCGCCATCGGCTCCCCGCCATCCGTTCCCTCAACTTCGTCATCCACGGTCTCCTCGAAGAGGGCGTTGCGGCCTCGACTCGCCAGGACCCCCAGGCCAAGAGCCTCGGCGAGTGGCTGCGCGCGCGCGAGGTGGACGTCCCGGAGAGTCTCCTCCCGTGAGCGCGACGTCGGGGAAGAGGCTCCGCTTCCCCGGAGTGCGCGGCCCCAAGCCGCTGCTCGCTCCCGAGGCCGAGCGCCGTCTCACCGCCCGCCAGCTCGAGCTCCTGGACGAGCTGGAGGCGCTGGTGGCCTCGGAAGAGCTGGCCGATCTCACCATGGCCGGGATCGCGGCGCGGGTGAACTGCTCGCTGCGCACGCTCTACGACCTGGCGCCGAGCAAGGACGAGCTGGTGCTGACGGTTCTCGACCGCCGCCTGCGCCGCATCGGCCGCAGCGCGATCGAGTCCCTCGACGACGCCCTGGCGCCGCTCGAGGCGCTGCGCGCCTACCTGCGCGCCGCCAACGAGGCGGTCCAGCCCGAGGCCGCCTCGCTGGCGCAGAACTTCGCCCGTGTCTCGGGTGCCAAGGCGCTCCTCGACGGCCACGAGGACTACGTGATGGCGGTGACCCGCAGCCTCCTCGAGCGCGCCGTGGCGGAGGGCGAGATCGCCTCGGTCGACACGCGTTCGGTGGCCCATGTGCTGGGCGGGCTGGGTCGGGAGTTCGCCCGACCCGAGGTGGGCGCGGGCGCCGCCGGGTCTCCGAAGGCGACCGCGGACGCGCTGACCGACATCATCCTGCGCGGGCTCGAGCGCGCCTGAGTCAGGGTGCCGCCGCGCCCCGGCGCAGCTCCGCTCGCGCCCACGCGGCCCTCTGCGGATCCGACCCGGCCGCGATCGCCTCGAGTGCGCGGCGCGCCGACGGCTCGGAGCCGGCGCCGAGGGCGCGGATCGCGGCCCGTGCCACGCCCGGGTCCGGGTCGGCGGCGGCGCCGGCGAGGGCGGCGACGGGTCGCTCCGGTCCCAGACGTCCGACGGCCCAGGCCGCCTCGCGACGCAGCCCGGCGTCCGAGGCTCCGAGCTGCTCGATCATCCAGGCGCGCGCGCCCGCGTCTCGGACGCCGCCCATCTTGCGCAGGACGGCGCGGCGCTCGGCGTCGCTGGTCAGCCCGGAGAGCAGGCCCGTCCACCACGCGCCGGCGTCGAAGCCCGGCT
>JANQFA010000171.1 GCA_028278065.1 Myxococcota bacterium | reverse complement strand
TTCTCCGGCACGCACCCCATCGTGCAGGTGGAGTGGCGCCAGACCTAGGCGCTCAGCCGCTGCTCTGCAGCACCCGGTAGCAGAGCATCTTGGAGACGTTGAGGAGGAGCTGCGCCGCCACCTCGGAGTCGCTCGCGATCGCCTTGCGCAGCGTCCCCTCCGACAGGCTCAGGATGCGCCCGTCCGTTGCGGCGTAGACGTCGGCGGAGCGGGGCCGCTCCAGGAGGAAGGCCATCTCCCCGAAGACGTCGCCCGGCGAGAAGACGCGCACCAGCTCGCCGTCCACGCGCACCTCGAACGTCCCGTCGAGCACGACGAACATGTTGCGCGCCACGCCGCCCTGCTTGAGGACGCGGTCCCCCGCCGCGCAACGGATGATGTTGCTCTTGCCGAGGACGCGCTCCGCCTCCTCCTCCGAGAGCCCGTCCAGCGCCGAGAGCCGGTTCTCCGCCAGCTCGCCCAGCGCCTGATGTACCTCGCCGAGGTAGCGGCCCGGCGAGCTGAGGCGCTGGCTCATCACGCTGGTCGAGTCGATGAGTCGCTCCACGCAGTCGGGGATGCGAGCATCGTCGCCGTAGTCCTTCGTTACGGCCGCCATCGGCGAGCCGATCCGCCGCAGGTACTCCACGTCCTCCACCACGGTGACGATCGGGATCAGGTAGCCGGCCTCCGCGCTGTTGATGTTCTTCTTCGCGAACGTCCGGCAGCCCTGTCCCAGGTAGAGGCCCAGTAGGTGGGGCTCGCAGGCGCCGAAGACCAGCTGGATGCGCTTCTCCTCGGTGAAGGACGCCGACTCCTGCCCGAGTCGGAAGAAGACGTCGCTCCCACGCATGCGCGGCGTCACCATGCCGCGCTCGCCCACCGCCAGCGTCTCCGGCGCCAGCTCCTTCAGGAAGGGTTCGAGCTGGTAGTGCTCGATCAGGCGCTCGCTGAAGGGGGCGTCCCCTCCCCAGCTGATCCGCTGGGTCGCCACCACCGCGCCGTCCTCGGCGGCGTACCAGATCCGCGCGCTGGCGTCTTCGGGCTCCACCAGCCGGCGGTTCGCATGGTCCGCCGCCTCCCCGTAGCGCCCCATCTCGTCGACGTACACGTCGTAGCGGAAGCGGTAGACCGCCTCCTTCTCCTCGTCCGTCGTCGCCAGCCGGATGCCGTCCCGGATCATGAGGGCGCCATCATACCCGACGGGTCTTCGACCCCCGGGGGCTAGACCGTTCGGCCGGGTGTCCTTCGGCGTGGGAGCGGCTTAACTGGAGTCCCACCAGGAGGCTACATGGCCCGGGCTGCTGCAGTCCTCTCTCTCCTTGCGCTCACCGTGCTCGCGACCGACGCGGCCCACGGCGCCAACCTGCGGGTGGCCATGGACGGCAGCGACGGTCCGACGTGCGGCGCAAAGAAGGCGCCTTGCCGCACCATCACCCAGGCGCTGGAGAACGCGAAGCCCGGAGACCGCATCCGCGTCGCGCCCGGCCGCTACGGAGACCTGAACGGCTACCCCATCGACCTCGGGGGGCCGGGCCCCGTGGAGGGCGAAGAGTCGGGCGGCGGCCAGCCCTCCTGCGACTGCTACCTGGACCTCGACAAGCCGATCACCGTCGAGTCCGAAGAGGGGCCCGCCGCAACGATCCTCCACGGCGGCAGCCGCTTCGGCAGCAACGGCTGCGAGGAGGGCGGCTCGCCCTACGCCAACGCCACCGACGTGGTCCGGATCTCCTCCGACGGTGTCACCCTGGGCGGGAAGGGCCGGGGCTTCACCATCGTGGGCGGCTGCCGCGGGGTCTTCCTGCCCTTGCCGGACGGCGACGGCGTGCGGGAGAAGGTCCGCATCGAGGGCAACCTCTTCGCCGGCCTACAGCGGATCGGCGTGGGCATGGCCTACAACATCCTGTGTCGAGGCTGCGTGCTGCGCGGGAACGTCTTCACCGGGAACCAGCGGCGGCTCAACCGGCAGACCGTCGTCCATCCCTACGAGGACGCGGAGATCCGGGAGAACGCCTGGATCGCCGAGGTGCAGGGCGAGGTGGAGCACATCTGGCTCGTCTCGGACTCCAAGGTCGAGCGCAACCTCTCGATCGCCAAGGGGCGCGACGGGATCCCGCGCGCCTCGGGCAGCGTGCGGGGCAACGTCGCCACCCTGAACAGCTTCGCGGGCTTCCAGCGCCTGCGCGGCAAGGTCCAGGACAACTTCGCCACGGCCAACCGGCGCGGCTTTCGCGAAGTGGGAGGCCCCTCGTACCGGAAGAACCACGCGATCGGGAACACCGGTCCCGGGCTGAGCGCCCTGAGTGGCGGCGCGTCCTTCGTCAAGGGGAACGTGTTCGGCAACGGCGTGGGAGAGCCCAGCGTATCCCTGCCCGCGACGAACTGCGGGGCCGACATCAAGACCGGCTCGCCCGACCTGAGCGGCAACTTCTGGGGCGATGCGGCGGGCCCCGGAGCCGAGCCGGGTGATCGGGTCTGCGCCGACGAGGCCGAGTCCCCGTCCAGGAAGGTGCGCAAGCCGAAGCGCTTCAAGCGGAAGCCCACCCTGTGAGGCTCGCGTTCGCGATCGCCCTCGCCGCTGTCCTCGCCGCACCGGCCACCGCGGTCGCGGCCACGTGGAGCGTCGAGATGTGGGGACGCGACGTGGCGGGCTGCGGCAAGAAGAAGGCGCCGTGCCGCACCATCAGCCACGTCCTGTCCCTCGCCGGACCCGGCGACACGATCCTGGTCGGCCCAGGGCACTACGGCAACACCAACCGCGACAACGGCTTCGTCGAGCCCGCCGAGGAGACCGGCGCCCAGGTGGACACCGGCTGCAACTGCATGCTGCCACTCGACCAGCCCGTGCGGCTCCTCTCGACCCACGGAGCGGCGATGACCGTCCTCGACGCGGGCGGCGACACCGGTCCCAGCGTCGGACCGACCAGCCTGGTCACCATCGCCGGTCCCGGTGTCCGGCTCGGCGCCCGGGGCAGGGGATTCACGCTGACGAACGGCTTCTGGGGCGTCGAGCTCACGCCGGCGGCTCGCGGGGCCGTCGTGGAGGGCAACATCGCTCTCCGCAACGAAGCGTCGGGCTTCTTCGCGAACGGGGACTTCGGGCACCGGTTCACCCTCAACACGGCGATCGACAACTCCGCGGGATTCGGCCAGCAGTTCAGCACAGGCGAGACCGGCGGAAGCCTGTGGGAGGACAACGTGGCGGTGATGAACCGGGGAAGCGGCTTCTCTTCGGGCTCATCCGTGACCTTCGACGGCAACCTGGCCTCCAGCAACGGCGGGCACGGGTTCCGGCTCATCGGCACCGGAACCACGGCGCGAAACTGCGTCGCCAATGCCAACGAGCGCTCGGGCTTCAACCTCCAGCGCGACGTCGTCATGGAGAACATCCGCTCCATCGGGAACGAGGGCCCCGGCATCCTGATCGGCCAGCCCCAGCAGCTGGCCTTCCGCCGGGTCGAGGGCACCATCACCAGAGCCGAGCTCCTGGGCAACCAGGAGGCGGGCATCCTCGTGCTCCCCATGGTGACGGCCGTTCCGACGCTGCGGGACAGCGCGCTCTTCGGCAACGACCGCGAGACCGACTTCCCCCTGAACGACCTCTCGTCCCTCTGCGACCTCGACAACCGGAGCGGCTTCCTGAACAGCTTCGACGCCAGCGAGAACTACTGGGGCCGCCCGGACGGTCCGGGGGCGGGGCAGGTCTGCGACACGGGCTTCACACCCATCACGACTCCCTTCCTCGCCAAGTCGCCCAAGATCAAGATCAAGCGTCGCTCGCCGCTCTGAAGCGGGCGCCCAACCCGTAGCCCGACCGGGCGATGGGGATCCGCTGCGTGACGCCCTAGTGTTGCCGCGTGGAGCGGACTCGACGCATCAACCGGGCGACGGCGATCGTGTTCGCCGCGGTGGGGCTGGTCGTCTTCGGGTGGACGCTGCGCCTCGAGCTGAGCGATCGCCTGGCCTATCCGGTCCATGTCTTCTCCCCTGCCGAGGGTCCGTCCGACCATCCCCGCATCACCTGGGTGTGGCCCGAGTTCGCCGAGCGGGCGGGCGGGGTCCGCGTGGGCGATCGACTCCTCTCCGTCGACGGACGCGACCTGGCCGGTGCCGGCCGCTTCGAGACGATCGTCGCGGTGCTGGCCGCGCAGCAGGGCTTCGCCACGTCGGTCGAGGTCGGGCGGGAGGGCGCCGCGGAACCGGCCACCCTCTGGCTCGAGCCGATCGACTACGGCTTCGAGGCTGGCCTCGCTGCGTGTCTCTACATCCTCGTCAGCTTCCTGCTCCTGTGGCTGGTCCCGAGCCGCGGTGCGCGCTGGCTCGGCTGGAGCTTCTTCGCCTTCGGCTGCTGGAACCTCCACGCCTGGGGAGGGAGCCCCTTCACCACCGGCCTCGGGCTGGGCTTCTACGTCGCGAGCGGCTGCGCGTTCGCGCCGCTGGGCATACGCGCCCTCCAGACCTTCCCCGAGGCGACCGCGCGCACCGGGCGCTGGGCGCCGGTCTGGCCCTGGCTCTTCGTGGTGTACGGCCTCGTGTTCTCGGCCCAGTTCATCGACTGGCCCTTCCCGATGCCGTTCCAGCACCCCGTCGTGGCCGTCGCGCAGTCGGTGACGGCCCTGCTCTTCCTGGTGATGATCGTCAACAACTACCGGAACTCGCCGCCGCCCGAGCGCCGCCAGCTCGCCTGGGTGCTCCTCGGCGTCTGGCTCTCGATGCTGGTACCGATCCTCGTCGCCCCGATCCAGCTCGCAATAGGGCAACCGCCCTGGCTCTACTACGTCGCATCGACGTCGAGCGTCTTCCTTCCGGTCTCGGTCCTGATCGCGCTCACCTGGTACAACCTGGGCGACGTCAACCGGCTCCTGAGCAGCGCCGCGGCCTACGGCCTGATCGGCATCGTCTTCGTCGGGGCGGTGTACCTGGGCGTGCCCCGGGCCGCCCAGGCGTTCTCCGCCACCACCGGCGCCGAGCCCGCCGCGATCCAGAGCCTGCTCTCCTTCGTGCTGACCGTGGTGGCGGTCGTGGTCGGCGTGCGTCTCCCCAACCAGTTCGAGCGCCGCTTCTTCCCCGAGCGCTTCGCGCTGGAGCGGGGCGTCGGGGGAGTCCTCGAAGGGCTGTCGACGAGTCGCAACCCGCGCGAGCTGGCCGCGGTCCTGGAGCGCCGGCTGGCGCGGCTGGTGAAGCCGGACGCGTTGACGGTCTTCCTGCGTACGGGTACGACGCTCGCTCCCGTCGCGGGAACCCACACGGGGGAGGCGCTCCCCCTCGACGATCCCGCGACGAGGCGGGTCTTGGAGCGCGACGAGCCGCTCTCCGGGCTCGATCTCCAGCGGGCGCTCGGTCGCGCGCCGGAATCCCCGCTCGTGCAGCTCGATTCCCGCGTCCTCGTCCCGGTGCGCCGCGGCGAGGAAGCGATGGCCCTGGTCGCGCTCGGCGACAAGGAGTCGGGCGACGTCTACACGCGCAACGACCTGGCCCACCTGGGCGTCGTGGGCGCGCGCGTGGCGCTCGAGCTGCAGCGCTACGAGACCGACGAGATCGTGCGCTCGGGCCGCGAGATGGTCGACGAGATCCGCCGCGAGAAGCAGCTCGC
>JANQFA010000150.1 GCA_028278065.1 Myxococcota bacterium | reverse complement strand
ACGGCGAACCAGCCGTTGGGGTATCCGGGGGGGCGGTAGTCCGGTCGCTCGCTCATCGGCTCTTCCTCGAGTCGCTAGTCGTCGCAGGCGTGGCCAGGGCCTCGCCCAGGAATCGGGCGGCGGCGCGCGCGCGCTCCGCCAGCGGAAAGCCGGGCATGTTGGCCCAGCTGAACATCAGCGAGTAGAAGGTCCCGAGCACGGCCTCGGTCATCGTCTCCGGATCGTGCTCGGTGGTGACGTCGCCGCTCTCGACGCCGTCGCGCACGATCGAGCCGAAGGCGTCGTGCAGCAGCTGCGAGCGCTCGGGTCCCGCCTCGGCGTGGGCGATGTGGGTGATCTCGTCGAGGAGCTCGCGGTGCATGGGTCCCGCGGCCTCGGCGTTCTGCGCGAAGATGTCGAAGAGGTGGGCGAGTCGATCGGCGGCCGTGTCCTTGGCCGCGCGCGCCTCCTCGACGTGGGCCAGCAGCTCCTGGATGGCGGCCTCCGCCATGGCGGCGAGGAGGGCCCGGCGCGTCGCGAAGTGGTTGAAGAAGGTCTTCTCGGCGACGTCGGCGCGCTCGCAGATGTCCGCCACCCGCGTGTCCGCCAGCCCTTTCTGCTCGAAGAGCTCGTGGGCGGCCTCGAGGATCCGTCCCCGCACCTCGAGCTTGCGTCGCTCGCGGCGACCGGGAACCGAGCTGGACGGGCGAGCCTGAGCCATGGCTCCGGATCCTACAGTAAGCTGTAAAGATATAGCAACATGAAACTCCGCCAGAACGGCTGTCTATATTTTTCTGGATAATATCTTGACAGCCGGAGGCACGGAGCCTTCTTGGATCTCAGACAGCCCGTCGAGCGGGCTCACGAACCAGGAGATCCAGATTCCCATGCGAACCCGAACCCTGATCCCCGCGCTCTGTGCGGCCATGGCGCTGGGCGCATCCAGCGCCGGAGCCATCGACTACACGGTCCACGCGGCCAAGATCGTCGAGAAGGCCTCCCTGACCCCGCAGGCCGAAGGGGAGAAGATCCAGAAGCTCACCCTCAACAACCGACGGCTGGCCAACTTCCTCCTCGGGAACCCGGACCTGAACGCGCCGATCCCCAAGAACCTGCTCCTGGTGCTTCTGGTTCCCTGTCCGCTCACCGAGTTCGAAGTGAAGCTGGCCGTCTGGGACCGGGACGCGGAGACGCTCTCGATGGCCCTCGAGCCGATCCCGCTGCAGATCGACGCCGCCGCGATCCAGACCAGGGGCCCTGCTCTCGACAAGGTCGATCTGCACGTTTCCGTCTTCGACCCGGGAGAGGGAACCGAGTCCGACGGCGACGAGTCCCTCATCACCGCCACGGGAACCGCGTTCTTCAAGCCACTCGGGAGGAAGTTTCCCGGCGACGAAGAGACCGTCTGTGCCTCCAAGTTCAAGGGTGCGTCCCTGAGCGGCTACTTCCTGCTTCCGGACGACGTCAACCTCGTCCTCATGAAGGGCAAGCTGACGGCGGGCAAGGTCCTGGCGATCTACGAGGAGTAGAGATCCATCTCGCCGCCCACCCCCGCGGCGAGAACGCGAGGAGCCCCCGACGCCTTCCCCCAGGCGTCGGGGGCGTTCCTCATGGAGTGCGCCCTGGGCAACCGCCGCCCGTCAGTCCTCGAGCTCGACCGAGTCCGCGACGTCGATGGCCGTCTCGTCCCCGTCGCGGAGATCGATCACCGACGCCTCCCTCCCGACCTCGAGGGCCGCGAAGAACTCCGCGAGCGACCCGAACCCGTCGTCGTCGTCGGTCAGATCGGTCGTAGCGTCCACCGCGATCACCGCGCCGCAGATCTCGATTTCGCCGGCGAGCTCGTCGAAGCCCGTCAGCGGGCCGCTCAGCAGGACGTCGGCGCGGGTGTCACGAACCAGGCTCGTGGCCACCAGCGACCCGTCGGGGTGCTCGTAGCCTTCGATGGCGAGGAAGTCGCCATCCGCCAGGTCGTCGAGCCCGAAGTCATCCACCTCGTCGCGCTCGTCCTCCAGGTCCGCGTCGGTCGCGAGCGTGAAGGTCACACCCAGGAGCACCACCGTGCCCGCGGCGGGATCCACGTCCGCCGAGGACGCGAGCTCCGCCTCCGCGCGCACCTCGGGGAGCTCCAGCTCCACCTCGTCGGCCACCAGCACGCCTCCGAGGATGGGGCCCTCCACCTCGATCAGGGCGCCGTTCGTCACGAAGGCGGGATCGGCGGGCGTGAACACGGCCTGCGCGGCGTTCACGCGCTGCCCGGCCACGCGGAAGTCGGAGAGCGAGACGAAATCGCCCACCAGACCCTCCAGGCTGAAGTTCTGGATCTGCTGGGGGGGCTCCTCCCGGTCGGAGACGCTCGCCGCGTGGACGAGACCCGCGGCCAGGAGCACGCCCTCGACCTCGACCTCGGAGCCGTTGGCGAGCGGCCCCTGCAGCCCGCTCAGGTCGGTGCTCGGATCCATGAGGACGCCCACCGGGCCGAGCAGGAAGCTCGTGCCCGGGACCAGCGCGGCGACCGCACCCTCGAGCTCGACGGGTGTCGCGCCGTACGCGACGACGCCCAGGCGCCGTACCCAGGTGGCCACGATCGCCCCCTCGCCGTCGCGATGGCCGCTCACCTCCAGCACATCGTCTACGGCCACGCTGTGGAAGCCGAAGGCGGGATCGGAGTCGTCGAAGACGGTGAAACCCTGCTGGAGCCGGACGCTGTGTCCGAGTATGGCGACCTCCTTCGTGCTCGCGTCGATCGGAACCACGAGATCGACCCCACCCTGGACCTCGTCGTCGAAGCTGACGCGCGAGGCCTCGGCGGTAGTGGCGCTGAGGGAATCGCCGTCCAGCTCCACGATCATGCCGATCCTGAGGTCGGCCTCGGTTGCCGGCACGCCGTCCAGGGTGATCTCGGCGGAGTCGGTGAACCACTCGATTCCGTTCACGAACACGCTGCCGAAGCCGCTGATGCCGCCGCTCCCGCCGATGCCACCGCCTCCGCAGTGGATGGTGACGGCGGCGAGCGCGAGGGCCGCCAGGCCGGGAGCGATCCT
Organism: Myxococcota bacterium; assembly: GCA_028278065.1. Classification (GTDB taxonomy): domain Bacteria; phylum Myxococcota_A; class UBA9160; order UBA9160; family JAFDET01; genus JAFDET01. The sequence goes on along the minus strand of JANQFA010000150.1, from coordinate 27,830 downwards.
CGTGAGCTCAATCTTCCGCATCGAAGTCTCCCTCGTGGTAGTAGATCCCGAGCATCGCCTTCTTGCGCCCCGTCCCGGCGATGTTCGGATTGACGTCCCGATCGTGGCGCGACCACGAACGGTCGAGCTCCTCCAGGAGCTTCTGGGCCTTCTGACCCGCGGACGCCCGCAGCCGCGCAAGCGGCTCCGCCGGCAGATTGTCGTACTCGACCTTGAGCTGGAAGAACGCGTCCTCCGGCGGGGAGGTCAGGTTGTGATCGATCGTCTCGATCAGGGCCGCGACATCCGTGCCGAGGATTCCGAGCTTCTCGCGCTCGCCGCTGCGAGGTACGTAGGCGCGCGTCACCAGCTTCACCCGCCCGTCGCGGAGCTCGCGCACCGCTCCGACCCGCAGGAGCTCGTCCAGGACGGCGCGGACGGGCATGTCTCCGCTGTACTTGCGCACCAGATCCGCGAAGCTGCGCCTGCCTCCCTCGACCGGGAGCGACGCGGGCCGGCCGCGCCCATCCTTGTAGCGCCGATCGCGGACCCAGCCGCTGATGACCCGCGCCGCGCGGTTGTAGCGCTCCGCGACGCCCGGATCCGGGCCGGCGGGCGCCCGGGCGAGGCGGCTCACCTCCTTGCGGGTGAGACCGGTGACGACGGAAGCCCTGGACAGGGAGGGCTTGCGCCCGCCCGACTCCAGGTCCTCCATCGCCACGTCCACGTAGGCCTTCTTGGCGTGCTCCGCGAAGGCCCGGTAGGGAACCCCGTTGCGGAGCAGGATCCGCACGAATGGCCGGAGAACCGTGCGGATCGCCCAGTGGAGCGCATCCGAATCCACATTGGGAATTATTTCCCATCCCAGGGGGGATGACAACGCGATTCCGGTCAGCGCCCCCGAATCTCCCGCGGCCGAGCTTGCAGGGCAGGCTCGGCGAGCTAGGTTCCTGATTGGGAATTATTTCCCAATTTCTGCGCGACCCGGGTGACGCGCCGTCGACAGGAGGAATCCATGCCGAGAATCCCCACGACCCAGGCCCTGGCCCTCGCCGCTGCGGGCGTCCTGCTCCTGGCCGCGCCCGGAGCCCTGGCCTCGCCCAAGCCCCTCTCGAAGTCCGAGACCCGGTTCCAGAACAGCGGCGTCCAGCCCGAGGCCGAGGGCGAGATCGAGCTCGAGGCCCGGAACGGCAGGTCCGAGCTCGAGATCGAGTTCGAGGACCTCGATCCGGCCTTCACCTACACCCTGGAGTGCGACGGCACCGTCTGGGTCACCTTCGATCCGGACGCGGACGGGGACTTCGAGATCGAGTTCCATGCGAACCCGAAGCACCCCGAGGTCCCCATGCTTCCGGAGGATCCGCGCGGGGCGAGCTTCGTCCTGACTGACGGCAGCCAGGCGGTGCTGACGGCGGTGCTGGCCGCCGAGGGAGAGTCGGACGACAGCAGGTCATTCGAGAAGGGCGTCCTCGATCCGGCGCCGGGATCCCAGGCGAAGGTGCGCACCCGGTTCAAGAAGAAGAACGGAAAGGCCCGCTACCAGATCAAGGGGCGCAAGCTGCCGGCGGGCAGCTACGCCCTGAAGGTGAACGGAGTCACCCAGGCGGAGCGCGAGGTCGGCCGGAACGGGCTGCTGAAGCTCCGCTTCACCGATCCGCCGAAGGGACGCAGGGCGCTTCCCCTCGACTTCGATCCGCGCGGCAACGTCGTGGAGCTCGAGGGCCCGGGGGGCCTAGAGGCGTCGGGAGACGGGTCGCCCGACATCGACGACCTGGACGAGTGCGAGGAGTCCGAAGTCGAGGTCCCGCTCGAAGCCATCGCCGGAGTCGGCGAGGCCCGGTCGGAGCTCGAGATCGACGACGATTGCGACAAGAGCTTCGAGGTGGAGATCGAGGACGTCGCTCCGGGACCGTACGACGTCTGGGTGGACGGCGTCCTGCGCGGCACCCTGCAGGCGACCTCGGACGGAGACGACGCAGAAGGAGAGATCGAGTGGGAGACCGATCCCGACGACAACGAGCTGCTCCTCGACTTCGACCCCGACGGCGCACTCATCGAGGTGAAGCAGAGCGACGTGGTGTTCTTCGCCGGAATCCAGACGCCTCCCGCGACGGAGACGGGCGACGAAGCGTGCGAGGAGTCCGAGGTGGAGGTGTCCCTGATTCCGACCGGCGCCCTCCCCGACGCCGAGGGCAGCGCGGAGCTCGAGGTGGAGGACGACTGCGACCGGGAGTTCGAGGTGGAGATCGAGGACGTTCCGGCCGGGACCTACGACCTGTCGGTCGGCGGCGTCCACCGCGGAACGATCGAGGCCGTGGTCGACGACGACGACGATGACGCCGAAGGCACGATCGAGTTCGGCGACGACGACGACCAGCTCCCCCTGGACTTCGACCCGCGAGGAGCCCTCATCGAGGTCTTCGACGGCGGCACCCGGATCCTGGAGCGGACCTTCCCCGGCTGACGGACAAGCGCCACGGCAGCACCCTCGCGAGCACGATGCCCCTCGAGCGGCCTCGTGCTCGCGAAGGACTGCGTGGATCGTCAGCGGGCGGTGCGCAGCAGCGCCGCCAGGCGGTCGAGCATCGACACCAGGGTGGAGACCACCAGCCCCCACGCCAGGCCCATCGTCAGGCCGGGACCCGGCCATCCCAGGCCGAGGGCGTCTCGGATGATCGGTACGGCCACCGCGACGTAGTAGGCGATTCCGTTCCAGCGCCCCAGCCGACTCGCGCGCAGCGACTCGCCCTGCACCACCTTCGAGTCGAGCGCGTACTGGGTGAATGCCAGCGCCACCAGCAGCGGCAGTACGCCGGGCACGGTTCCCCGGGAGGCCAGGGCGGCGAGCCCGACCGTGCAGAAGATGGCGTCCGTCGTGTGGTCGAGCACCCCGCCCAGGACGCTGCTGCTGCCGCTCCGCCGCGCGACGACACCGTCGGCGAAGTCGGTGGCGACCGCCAGCCAGAAGAGACCGGTCGCCACCCACCACATGCCGGCCAGGACCGCAGCGGCGATGCCCGGAGCCAACGCCAGACGCAGCAGGGTGAGGGCGTTGGCCGGCGTGAGGAAGGCCGCCTGGACGTCTTCGCGGGGATCCATCGAACCCGCGAGGATACCAGCTAAGCTGCTCGTCCCGAGGGAGGCGACGCGGTGACGAAGAGGCGGTCGGGATGGAGGCGGGGGCTGGGCCTGCTGGTGGGGGGCACACTGCTGCTGGCCTGTGGCGAGGGAGCGGACTCGGACCTCTCCCCCCTGGCCCGCCGCGGCAAGGCCGTCTACACGACCAACTGCACCGCCTGTCACGCGTCGGATCCCAACCTCTCGGGAGGACTCGGCCCCGACGTGGCCAACGCCTCGATCGAGCTGCTCGAGGCCCGGGTGCTGCGGGCCGAGTACCCCCCCGGCTACACGCCCAAGCGCGACTCGAGCGCGATGGTGGCCCTGCCCCATCTCGAGAAGGACATCCCGGCGCTCCACGCGTACCTCGCCGAGATGGCGAAGTAGCGCCTCCCCGGGCGGGTACTCGATCGAATCGGTCGAAGTGCGGGAAGATCTCCCTAGAGGATGATCAAGCCCCAGAGGTAGAGCAGGAGAGCCACGCCGAGACCCGCGTGGATCGTGCCCGATACGGTGGTCAGCATCTTCTGCGACGGCTTGCCGGGGCCGATCAGGCCGTTGGTCTCGATCAGCGCCACCAGCACGAAGACGCCTAGCCAGAAGATCACGTCATTGGAGCCGTTGAAGGCCCAGTTCAGGTTCTTGGCCGCCCCCATGAAGAAGAGCATGGGGATCGAGAAGAGGGTGTTCGTGCGCGACGCCATGCCCGCGCGCGCTCCCGCGCCCGCCGCAGCGGGGTTGGCCTCCCCGCCCCCCGCGACGGTCTCCGCGTTCGCGATCACGATCTTCTGCGCCGGCCAGATGATGAACCAGACGTTGAACCACATCAGCGCGCCCATCAGCCCGCCCGTCAGGATCTTGGTCATGTAGGGATCGCCGAACCCGACGCCCTGGTGCAACCGGATCACGATGATGGAGAGGCCCGAGAGGAGGGTGAACATCGCGCCCCAGCGGAACCACCAGAGGGCGTTGGGAACCAGGCCGCGCGTCATCAGGCCCTTCGCCTGACCGCCGAGATCGGTGCCGAAGAACGGAGTCTGGATGAAGTTGAAGTAGTAGAGGACGCCGATCCAGGTGATGCCTGCCAGGAAGTGAATCCAGCGCAGCAGAAAGGCCAGGCCGTCAGCGGTGGTGATGATCTCCATTTCCCCTCTCCCGGTGTGATCGGCGGGGCGCTATGCCGCACCGCGCGCGCCAATCTTAGCTCCCTTGGGGATCAAACAACCTCTTTTTGGGGCTGGCGACGGCCCATGGGAAGCCCGCCGCGAGGGCCGGCTATGCCCGCAGCATGCGCTCGCGCAGGCGCCCCCAACCCAGCCGCTCGCAGAGCGCCTCGACGCGGTCCCGGTCGGGCCGACCCACCCGGACGTCGCGCACACCCGCCGAGAGGCCCGGCACGTCGCGCACGACCGTGGCCAGCGAGCGGGTCCTCAGCGCGCGCGCGCGATGCTCGGCCACCCGCAGCGCCATCTTCGCGGCGCCGCGCACCGGAACGCCCGCCCAGGCGTCCGGCTCGGCGGGGATCGCGTCGATGTCCGGGAAGCGTCCCAGGATGGCGGCCGCGCTCTTGGCGCCCACGCCGGGGACACCGGGCAGATTGTCGATCGCGTCGCCGACCAGCCCCAGGTAGTCCGGGATCTGCGCCGGATCGACGCCGAACTTGGCGCGCACCCCGTCCGCGTCGAGGGTGGTCCCCTTGGCGTTGTCGTGGAGCACGACGCGCCCGTCCTCGCGCACGAGCTGGGAGAGATCCTTGTCGCTGGACACCACGCAGACGTCGGCGCGCCGCACCAGCTGGCGAGTGAGGGTGGCGATGACGTCGTCCGCCTCGTAGTCCGGCACCTCGAAGGTGCGCACGCCCACCGCCTCGGCCGCCTCGCGGCACATGGCGAACTGGGGCTCCAGGTCCGGCGGAGCGTCGACCCGGTCGGCCTTGTAGCCCGGCTCCAGCTCGTTGCGGAACGAGATCAGCGCGTGGTCGAAGCACATCCCCAGGTGGGAGGCGCCGGACTCGGCCAGGTACTTCAGCAGCTGGCTCGTGAAGCCGTAGGCGGCCTCGGTCTGCGTCCCGTCGGGCGCGGTCATGTCGGGCATCGTGAAGTAGGCGCGGAAGATCCACACGTGACCGTCCACCAGGTGGACGACGGGTCGCTCAGTCAACGTTCGGCTCCTCCGGGGGTGAGGAAGATGGGCGACGACCAGGCACGCTCACGGACCGGGGCGAGACAGTCGTCGTCCGGATCGTGCTTCGGGCCGCTCGCGTAGCAGGGGCGGCTCTCCACACAGGCACCGGACGCGTCGCGCGCGCAGCGCAGGGGGTCGCCGTTCACCGCGAGGCTGGGCTCCTGGAGGGCGCGCACGTAGTAGACGGCTTCGCGCCCCGAGCCCGGGAACCCGTCGTCGCGGAACGAGACGTCGCAGCCGGACTCGTCGGACGGGCAGGGGAAGACCCGCCAGGGGTCTTCCACCAGCTCGGAGACCGGCTCGGCCGGATGCGCCTGCGGGCGGATGCGCACCACCTCGATCCGCTCGATACGCTTCCTGCGCTCGCCGGGGTTGTGGCACTCGCCGAGGCAGAGCCGCGCGAGGCGCTCCGGCGCCAGGCTGCGGCGCGTGTAGTCGGGACAGCCCGGAAGCTCCTCGAAGGCCCCCACCGCGCGCACGCGGAAGCGCGGCGCCTCGTCCAGGACGACCTCCGCGCCCATCGGCGCGGGCCCCGCCCCGCCGTTCTCCAGGTCGAACCAGAGCAGGATGCGGTCGCCCGAGGTCGCGTAGACCTCGCGCCGGCGCAGGGCGTCGAAGATGGAGCGCCGATCGCGTCCCACCGCGTGCGCCGCCACCAGGCCGCCCGTGTAGTAGTAGGCCTGATTGCGGTCGGGCTCGGGGAGGGGCAGGGAGGGCCGCAGGGCGGGCTCGGGCGCGCGCTCCTCGTCGCGGGCCAGCAGCTCGTTCCAGTCGTCGCGGAAGCCCCAGGGATCGGCCATCGCCTTGCGCGCGAACTCCTTGTAGCCGGCGCCCGCGCGCGCCTTGTGGTTGTCGCTCGAGCCGATGAGGCCGAAGCGGAACGCACGCGCGTCGCGCCGGACCGCCAGGGCGTACTGGGCGCTCATGCGCGGGCGGTAGTCGAAGGTGGGCAGGAAGGCGTCGCGCAGCTGGCCGCACTCGAGCCACTCCTCCGGGGTCGCCCCCGGCACGATCCTCTCCGCCTGACCGGGAGGCAGGCCGACGAACAAGCGCCGCGCGCGCTGCACGCGCTCCTCGCAGAGCGCCGGCGCCACGTCCCCGCAGCGCTCGCGGATGAGCTCGCCGGCCCGCCAGCAGCAGGGGGTGAAGTCCGCGCTCGGCTCCGGACAGACGGGTCGGCCTTCCCCGTCGCGCTCCACGTGGGCGATGTCCCGGAAGACCTCGCCGGTCCCGTGCCCCGAGTACACCTCGAAGAGGCGTTGCCGCTCCGGATCGTGCTGCTCGAGCTGGGCGCCGAAGTCGGCCCCGGGCGGCGCGTGGATCCCCCAGGTGGCGCCGTGGGGGATGACCAGGCTCTCGAAGCCCCAGTCGTCGAGCTTCTCGAAGAGCAGCGCGGGGCTCTCCGCGGACTCGAGGCAGCCCTCGGGCAGCTCGCGCACCGGAACGCCGGGCGCACAGTCCGGCGTGGCCGCGAGCTCCTCCAGCCAGCGGTTGAAGTCGAGGTAGGGCTTCGGCGAGCCCAGGTCCTTGTGGGCCATGGCGACGCGCAGCAGGTCCCAGGCCGGGCCGGGGATGCCCTCGGGCAGGACGAAGAGCCCCGCCTTCCCGGCCCCGATCGGCCGCGTCGGCACGCGACCCTCCTCCTGGTCGACGAAGATCACGTTCTTGTGGGCGTACTGTGGCTCGCTCGGCCGGGCGGCCGACGACTGGGTCCACTCCCAGCCCAGGAACGCCACCAGGTCCGGGTCTGCGGGCTCGCCGGCGGCCGCGTTGCACTCGCGGATGGCCTCGCGGGTCTCGCGCCACTGGCGCGGCGTGAGCTGCTCGGCGTGGTCGTTGATGCTCCAGAAGTCGAGCTCGCTGCACCAGCGGGCGAAATCGCAGGCATCGGCGGGCGGATACGCGCCCTTGCCGATGAAGGGCAGGCTGAAGACGAAGGCGTCGCTGGAGTAGGTGGTGTGTACGTGGAGGTCGCCGAAGAGGATGCGCTTCTGGCGCTCCACCCGCGCTGCTACGGCGGCAGCGGGAACCCGTCCCGCGGCGATCTCGCCGCGGGGGTGCAGCTCGCCTGTCCAGCCCGCGCCGAAGCCCTCGACGAAGAGGCCCACCAGGATCGCCAGGGCGAGGCATGGCAGCAGCACCCAGCGCAGGAGGAGGCCGATCAACGGCTAGCGGCGCTCCTCGAGCACAGCCTCGGTCGCCCAGCCCGCGGCCTTGTTGACGTCGATCGAGCGGCTCTCGCCGTCGCGACGGCGCTGGAAGTCCACGTGGCCCTCGGCCAGCCCCTTGGGCCCCACGGTGATCCGGTAGGGGATGCCCACCAGGTCCGCGTCCTTGAACTTGACCCCGGGTCGCTCGTCGCGGTCGTCGAGCAGCGCCTCGATTCCCGCGTCGACCAGCGCATCGTAGATGCGCGCCGCCGCCTCCGAGGTCTCCACGTCCTTCGGCTTGACGCTGCTCACCACCACCTCGAAGGGCGCCACCGACACGGGCCAGCAGATCCCGTTCTCGTCGTGGTTCAGCTCGACGACCGCGGCCATGGCGCGGCCGACACCGATCCCGTAGGAGCCCATCACGATGGGTTGGCTCGCTCCGTTCTCGTCCAGATACGAGGCGTCGAGCGCGTCGCTGTACTTCGTGCCGAGCTTGAAGATGTGCCCCACCTCGATGGTCTTGCCGATCGCGAGAGGCGTGTCGCAGAGGGGGCAGGGCTCGCCCTCCTTCACCTCGCGGAGATCGAGCCAGTGGTCGACCTCGATGTCGCGCTCCACCTCGACGTTGCGCAGGTGGAAGCCGTCCTCGTTCGCCCCCGTGGTCATCCCGCTGCGGCCGCGCAGCGTCTCGTCCGCGTAGATGGGCAGCTCGGGATCGCGCACGCCCACGGCGCCCAGGCTTCCGGCTCCCGCGCCCAGCACCGCTCGGATCTCCGCGTCCTGCGCCGGGCGCAGATCGCGTGCGCCCGTCGCATCGATGAGCTTCTGCTCCACCAGGTCGAGATCCCCGCGCAGGAGCACCAGCGCCGGCTCGCCGTCCACGATGTAGACCAGCGTCTTGATCTGGCGCTCGGCGGGCGCTCCGCCCTCGAAGTCCACCAGGTCCTCGATGGTGCGAACACCCGGCGTCGGAAACGGCTCGGGTTGCGCGTCGTTGGCCGCGTCCTCGATCGGCGGGAGGTTCGACGTGGCCTTCTCCACGTTGGCGGCGTATCCACACGAGTCGCACGACGCGATGTGATCCTCGCCCGCGTCGCTCGCCACCATGAACTCCACCGACTGGCTCCCGCCCATGGCGCCCGAGGAGGCTTCGACGGCCATCGGCTCGACGCCCATGCGCATGAAGATCCTGCGGTAGGCCTCGAAGTGGCGCTGGAAGGCCGCATCGAGCCCGTCCCAGTCTCGGTCGAAGGAGTAGGAGTCCTTCATCACGAACTCCCGCACGCGCAGCAGGCCCGACTTGGGGCGCGGCTCGTCGCGGAACTTCGACTGGATCTGGAACCAGATCTGGGGAAGCTGGCGATAGCTGCGCAGCTCCCCGGCGAGCAGCGTGAAGATCTCCTCGTGGGTGACGCCCAGGGCCAGGTCCACTCCGCGCCTGTCCTGCAGGCGGAACATCTCCGGTCCGATCAGATCCCAGCGGCCGCTCTGCTGCCACACCTCGGCCGGATGCATCGTGGGAAGCTCGAACTCCTGCGCCCCGATCTTCTCCATCTCGTCGCGCACGATGGCCTCGATCTTCCGGCACACGCGCTTGCCCAGCGGCAGCAGCGAGTAGGAGCCGCTCATGAGCTGGCGCATGAATGCGCCGCGCACGAGCAGCTTGTGGCTGACCGCCTCGGCATCGGCGGGGGCGTCGCGAAGGGTGGGGATGAAGGACTGGGACCAGCGCACGCGAGCTCCTCTCGGCGGGAGGCTAGCAGCAAGATCCTGGAACGGGTGGCGACACGCCGGACGCCGGGCTGCCAGGAGCAGCGGCGACACGCCGGACAGCGGGCTGCTAGAAGGAGGTGGCGACACGCTGGACGTACGCCGGAAACGCCTCGAGGATGCGCAGGGTGAGCGGACCGGGCCGGCCGGCACCGATCGACTCGCCGTCGAGGCTCTTCACCGGGACGATCCCTGCTCCGCTTCCCGTGAGGAAGACCTCGTCCGCGGCGAGGAGATCCACCCGGACCAGGCTGCGCTCCTCGGCCGGGATGTCCAGCTCGGCAGCCAGCTCGAGAACGCCTTTGCGGGTGAGGCCGCCGAGGGCGCCATCGCTCGACGGCGGAGTCGCCAGGGCTCCCTCGCGCGCACAGAAGACGTTGGCGACGCTGGCCTCGGCCACACGTCCCTCGCCGTTCAGCATCAGCGCCTCGTCGGCGCCCCGCCGACGAGCCTCCAGCTTGGCGAGCGCGTTGTTCAGGTAGTTCATGCTCTTCACACCGGGATCGAGGACGTCGAAGCCCGGGCGCCGAAGCGAGGAGGTGATCAGCTCGATCCCGTCGCAGAGCTTCTCGGGCGGGAAGATGCGGATCGCGTCCACGATGCACACCACCCGGGGCCGCGGGCAGGTGGTGGGGTCGACACCCAGGGCTCCCTCGCCCCGCGACACGATGAGGCGCACGTAGGCATCGTCGCGATCGTAGGCGCGCAGGGTCTCGAGCAGGATCTCGCGGATCGCGTCCACGCCTCCCGGCAGCTCCATCCCGATCGCCCGGGCCGAGGTCTCGAGGCGCCGCAGGTGATCCTCCATCCGGTAGACGCCGCGCCCGGCCACGCGGATCCCCTCGAACACGCCGTCCCCGTAGAGGAAGCCGTGATCGGTGACCGGGACGTGCGCCTGGGCGCCGTCCACCACCTTGCCGTCGATCCAGACCTTCACGCTGCATCCCCGCGCAGGCGCGCCGACACACGGGCGGCGGCGGATCGCACGCGCTCGGCAACCGAGGGGAGATCCGCCTCGCGGAGCCGGGCGCTCGGCGCCGCAGCCGCCACTGCCGCGATCAGCCGCTCGCCGAGCAAGACCGGGGCCGCCACCGCGCTGAGACCCGCCTGCCATTCGTCGCGGTTCGACGCCCAGCCGCGCTCGCGGACCGCCGCCACGTCGCGCGCCAGGGCGCGCGTGCCGAGCGTCTCGGGCGTGAAGCGCGACGTGGCGTCGCCGTCGGCCACCTGCTCCGGGGCGAAGGCCAGGTGGAGCTTGCCGACCGCGGTGGCGCCCACCGGCACCTCGCTGCCGACTCGAGGCGAGGCGCGCAGGAAGCCGGGCCCCTCGCACTTGTCGAGGATGTGGATGCGGCCCGCTCGCGCCGCGGCGAGGAAGAGGGTCTCGCCGAGCGACTCGGCTTCGCGCTCCAGGACCGGGCGCGCCGCCTCGACCACCGGCTCCCGGGAGAGCGTGCCCACGCCCAGGGCCACCAGTCCGATCCCGGGCCGGTAGCGGCCGCGGGCGTCCTGCTCCACCAGCCCGCGCCGTCCCAGCGCCCCCAGCAGGCGATGGGCGCTCGACTTCGGCATCCCCAGCGCTCGACCCAGGGCGGTGACCCCCAGCGGCTCCGGCGAGCCGTGCAGGTGGAAGAGGACGTCCAGGGCCTTCTCGACCGCCGAGGATTGTTCCATATAGCGGAACACTAGTCCGAATAGCGGAACCTGTCGACAGCAGGCCGGCCGCCTAGCGATCGAGGAGGGCGAGGACTCCGGTATAGGTGAGCAGCTCGGTGTGAGCCCCGACGGGCCCGATCTCGAACGCACCCAGCACCCCCAGCACCGGAGCCGGCGCGAGCCCCGCCCCCAGATAGCCGGCCTCCAGGCCTTCGTGGCCGAAGAGGGCCGCGCCCCGGGCCAGGCAGTCGAAGTAGAGGGCGAGCGCCGGGCGCGGCTCGGCCGAAGCTTCGATCAGCTGCTTCAGATCGGCGCGGGCCGCCTCGGGTTCGCGCACCGCCAGCGCCATCAGCTCACCCTGGCCCACCGAGTCGGCGACCGCGAACGACTTCGCCTCGGTGTCGAAGCCGACGACGTTGCGCACCACGTAGCTGCGCGGGTCGAGCTGCCCGCTCCTCGGCAGCGCGGCCATCACGAAGGCGGAGGCCCTGCGCAGGTCGCCCGCCAGCGGACCTCGGGCCACCTCCCGGTAGACGTCGAGAGCGGGCCTCCCGTCCAGCTCCATGATCCAGTGGCCCCGCGACCGGGTCACCCTCAGGAGGTCGCTTGCGGGAAGACACGACTGGGTGACACCGACGCGGGCCGGGCGCGGAGCGCGCACCAGCAGGCCCGCCACACCACCACTCGCCAGCGCATCGCCCGCCCACTGCAGAGCGGCTCCGCCGGGGCCTTCCACGGCCCCGGCACCGACGACCAGCGCCGGGGCCAGCGCCGCCTCCAGGGAGCCCAGCAGCGATCCCGAAGCGAGCGCAGCGGGATCCGCGAGCACCACCGCCAGATCGCCCGGCCGTGCATCCGCGCGCTCGGGCAACCAGTCATCGGCCGGCTCGTCGAGCAGGAAGGCGTGGGCCTCCACTCCGACGAGGGCGGCCACGCCCAGCGCGGGCCCCGCTTCGCCCGGCAGGCCCGGAACGATGAGACCCTGGACGGTGGCACCCGCGATCTCGCGCGTCCCCAGGAGGATGCGCGCGTCGGCCAGAAGCTCCGCGGCCGCCTCCGCATGCTCGGGGGTGGCGAAGAGGAGCGCCGCCGCGGGCGGCTCGGGCAGGCCGGCCAGGGCCTCCTCCGCCGCTTCGCGCAGCGCGCGCGGCGTCTCCGCCGCCGTCGAGGTGCCGACTCCCGCACGGATCTCTCCCGGCATCCCTCCAGTTTCGCCTGCCCGGGACGCCGCCGCCGCCCCGGCGGCAGCCGGATGTCTCCGCTAGGCTCACGGCTGGCCGGCGCCCTCTCCCTCCTGCGCCGCCGTCCCCCCGGAACGACCCTGAACGCGAGACAAGCGGAGACCATCCCGCAGTTGCCCGACTACGTTTGCATCGAGACGCGGGACGAGCTGGAGAAGCTCTCCCGCTCGCTGCTCCAGGAAAGCGTCGTCGCGTTCGATACCGAAGCCGACAGCTTCTACCACTACTACGACAAGACCTGCCTCGTGCAGGTGGCCACCCGCAAGCAGATGTTCCTCATCGATCCGCTGACGATGGGCGGACCGTCCGAGCTGGATCCGCTCGGCCCGGTGATGGCCTCGCCGGACATCCGCAAGGTGTTCCACGCCGCCGAGTACGACATCTACGTGCTGAAGCGCGACTGCGGCTTCGAGTTCGCCAACCTCTTCGACACCATGATCTCGGCCCAGCTCCTGGGCTATCCGGCGATCGGCCTCGCGGCGATCATCGAGCGACACTTCCACAAGTCACTGCCCAAGGACGAGCAACGTTCGGACTGGTCGATCCGTCCGCTCCGCGACAACCAGCTCGCCTACGCCGCCGCCGACGTGAAGTACCTGATCCGACTGGCGGAGAAGCTCGAGCGCGAGCTCCGCAAGCGCAAGCGCCTCGACTGGGCCCACGAGGAGTTCGCCGCGCTCACCCGACGGGCCTGGCCCACCCGCGAGTTCGACAAGCTCGGCTACCTGAAGATCAAGGGCTCGCGCAATCTCGATCCCCAGCGGCTGGCGGTGCTCCGCGAGCTCTTCCTGGTGCGCGACAAGCGAGCGCGCGAGGTGGACCGTCCGCCGTTCAAGGTGCTCGGCAACCGCACCCTCCTCGAGCTGGCCCAGCAGCTTCCGGGGGACAGCGAAGAGCTGCGGCGCATCAAGGGGGTCACCGATCTCATCATCCGGCGCATGGGGCGCGACCTGCTGACGGCGGTGGAGCGCGGGGCCAAGAAGCGGCACGGCCCCCTCCCCAAGGCGTCGGGGACCGGCACGGGGCGTCGCCGCATGGACCGGCGCACCGAGCGGCGCATGAACCAGCTGAAGCGCTGGCGGGCCAAGCGCGCCGCGGAGCTGGAGATGGACCCCGGGGTGCTGTGCCCGAACTCCGCACTGGAGGCGGTGGCCTGGCGGCGCCCGGCGAGCGTCGAGGATCTGCACGACGTGGGCGAGCTGAAGAGCTGGTTCGCGCGCGAGTTCGGGGCCGAGATCGTCAAGGCGGTGAGCGCGACCCAGGACGAGGCGCCGAAGAGCGGATGAGGCGATACCACCCGATGCGCTGGTGAGGGATCGACGATCCAATCCCCCGCTCGATGCGCAGAAGAGGGCCAGACAAGACAATCCCCCGCTCGATGCGCCCGAACGGGGGATTGCTTGATCTGGTGCCTCGAAGGAGGGGCAAGGCGGGGTGCCATTTGGGGGAAAGCGCCTTGCGTTGTCGTTGGTGCCCGTTCCTCCGAGGCCGGAATCCGCTGACCGTGCGCGCCCACGTCCGGGCAGCTTCTTCCTTCCAGATCGCCCTTGCGTTGCACTCTCTTGTAAAGCAGGAACCGTGCCAGCTCGGAGGATCGGTGGAAGTACTCGGAATCAAAGGAAGGCCTCCGCAGGCTGGGATGCCGCATGCAGCCTTGGGATGCATGCCTTGGAACAGCGTCTCTCGGCCCCAAGCGGGATTTTTCGCTTGATCTCCGGAAGCTTGAGACCGCACGCGGGGGTGCATCCCCAGGTGGCAGGGCAATCTGGAGTGGCACCGCCCCGACGGCAGAACCTGGCTTCGGCGCTCTCCGCGGTGCTGCTCCTCGCCACCGCCTGCGCGGAGATCCCGGAGGGGGAGATCGCGCCTCCGGGGGACCCGGCCCCCTTCCTGGTGCTGCGCGCCGACCCGCCCAGTCCGGACGAGGCCTACTGCGCGTGGTACGGCCGACCCCACGAGGGCGTCCTCTACTTCGGGCAGGCTCCCTTCTGGTCCTCGATGCGCGAGGCCGGTGATCCGCGCGCCGATCTGGAGACACCGGGCCCCCAGCTCGTGGGCAGGGTGGACCTGGCCGAAGGACGCATGCTGGAGCCCTACGACGTCACCCGGCCCGACGCGCGCTCGGGCGTCTGGGACGTGCTTCCCCTGGGAGACGGGACCCTCCTCTACACCACCTTCTTCGAGACCGCGGGACGCCTGGACCTGGCGAGCGGGGCGACCACCCACCTGGACGGCCTCGGACCGGGGCTGAACGAGCTGGCGCCGGGACCGGGGGGCAGCGTCCTGGTGACCCGGTACGGGGGCGTCGACGGCGGAGACGGAAGCGTCCTGGTTCTCGACCCGGACGGGACGCCGCGCGCCGAGCACGTCCTCGACCCGGTTCCGGACCACGTGGTGGCGCCGAAGAGCGTGGCCTGGGATCCGGTGCGGGAGGAGATCTGGGTCAACGCGGACCTCCTCCCGGTGGCGGGGGGCCGCTTCCGCTACGACGCACGAATCCTCGGGGCCGATGGCACCGAGCGCTTCCGCACCGACCGCCCCGAGATCCAGTTCGTCACCTTCCGTGACGACGGCCACGGCATCAGCGTGGAGGCCAGCGGGACGAGGCTGCACGCGCGGATCCTGCGGCCCGGGGACACCCGCCGGATGCCCGAGCGCGGCGAGCGCATCCTCCTCGACGACGCCTTCGCGGAGGGCACCGACTTCGCCCAGGACGTCCATTTCGAGGAGGGCGCCGACCGGGCCGTGGTCATGCGCTGGAGCGGGATCTTTCACGTGGTCGACTTCTCCGGCCCTGCCGCCGCGGTGCAGGGCGGCGCCCTGCCCCGCCGCCCCGGCGACCTCTACTACAGCGCCGCCCTCCACCGGGGCCGGCTCTGCGCGACGCTGTGCGGGGGGGTGAGCGTCGTCTGCACGTCCTCTTGACTTCGTCGCTCCAGGCGCCCGGACCGACGGTCTATGGTTGGGGTTCCTGGGGTAGACTCGGACGCCATGTTTGCGGAGCGCCGACGACGACTGCTGGATGCGATGGGGCCGGATTCGGTGGCCATCATCCTGGGCGCACGCCTGGCGACCCGTTCCGCCGACACGCACTTCCCGTTCCGCCAGGACTCGGACTTCTGGTACCTGACCGGGTTCGACCACCCCAACGCGGCGGCGGTGCTGCGCAAGGGGGGCGGGCCCGCGTTCACGCTCTTCGTCGAGCCGCGCCTGCGCGAGGCGGAGATCTGGACCGGCTACCGGCCCGGCGTGGAGGGCGCGAAGCGCGACTTCGGGGCCGACGCCGCGCTCTCCTGCGACGAGCTGGTGGGCTCGATTCCCGAGATCGTCGGCGGGGCGCGGCGGGTCTATCACGTGCTGGGACGCGACGAAGCCGTCGACCGGGCGCTGGTGGCCGCCGTGGAGGAGATGCGCCTGCGCTCGCGAGTGGGGAAGGTGCCGCCCGCCGAGATCGTGGACCCGCGTTCCCTCGTGCACGAGATGCGCCTCTTCAAGGACGACCGCGAGCTCGACATCATGCGCAGAGCGGCGGCGATCACCTGCGAAGCGCACCGCCAGGCGGCGCGGCTCGCGCACGGCGGGCACTACGAATACGAGCTCGAGGCGGTGCTCGACTACACCTTCAGGCGCCGCGGCGCACGCGGCCCCGCGTACACCAGCATCGTCGGTGGAGGCGCCAACGCGTGCGTCCTGCACTACATCCAGAACGATCAGAAGCTCGAGAACGGGACGCTGGTACTGATCGACGCGGGGTGCGAGCTGGAAGGCTACGCGTCGGACGTCACCCGTACCTATCCGGTCGGCGGGCGCTTCGAGGGCGAGCCGCGCGCCGTCTACGACGCGGTGCTGGACGCCCAGATCGCGGCGATCGAGGTCGTCGCGCCGGGCGAGACCCTGCGCGCGGTTCACGAGACCGCGGTGCGACGTCTCACGGAGAACCTGGCGCAGCTCGGCATCCTGACCGGCGACGTGGACGACGCCATCGCCGAGGAGAGCTACCGGCCCTACTACATGCACCAGACCAGCCACTGGCTGGGCCTCGACGTGCACGACGTGGGCGCCTACATGACCGACGGCAGACCGCGCGAGCTCCGGCCCGGCATGGTGCTCACCGTCGAGCCGGGTCTCTACGTCGCACCCGACGACGAGGGCGCCGCCCCCACCTTCCGCGGCATCGGCGTGCGGGTCGAGGACGACGTCGTGGTCACCGCCGAAGGCTGCGAGGTATTGACTGCGGCGATCCCCAAGGCCCCTGAGGACGTGGAGGCCTGGGTCCAGGACCGCTGAGACGGACGCTTCCCTCCCACCGCGTTCCAACCACCAGACACCAGACCGGAGACGAGTCCCCCATGGCAGACATCGAGTCCCTGCTCAAGGAGAAGCGGACGTTCAAGCCCTCCAAGGAGTTCGTCAAGCAGGCGAACTGGAACAAGCGCACGGTGGCCGAGTACCGGAAGCTCGGCGCGAAGAACCCGCAGCGCTTCTGGGCGAAGATGGCCAAGGAGAACGTCAGCTGGTTCTCGCCCTGGAAGAAGGTCCTCGACTGGAAGCCGCCCTACGCGAAGTGGTTCGTCGGCGCGAAGACCAACGTCTCCTACAACTGTCTCGATCGACACCTGGAGGGAGAGAACGCCTGGCGTCGGAACAAGGCCGCGATCATCTGGGAGGGCGAGCCCGGCGACCTGCGCGTCCTCACCTACGCCCAGCTCCACCGGGAGGTGTGCAAGTTCGCGAACGTCCTGAAGGGGCTGGGCGTGAAGAAGGGCGACCGCGTGGCGCTCTACATGCCCATGGTGCCGGAGCTGGCCATCGCGATGCTGGCTTGCACGCGGATCGGCGCGCCCCACAGCATCGTGTTCGGAGGCTTCAGCGCCGAGGCCCTGCGGGACCGCATCGTCGACGCGGGCGCGGTGGCGGTGGTGACCGCCGACGCCGGCTGGCGGCGCGGCAAGCCGCTGCCGCTGAAGGAGGCGGTGGACAAGTCGCTCGAGGGCGTGGACTGCGTCCGCAACGTGGTCGTCGTGAACCGCTGCGACCTCGACGTGCAGATGCGACCGGGCCGCGATCGCTGGTGGCACGAGCTGATGGCCGATGCCAGCCCCAAGTGCCCGCCCGCGAAGCTCGACGCCGAGCACCCGCTCTTCATCCTCTACACGAGCGGCACCACCGGCAAGCCCAAGGGCATCCTGCACACGACCGGCGGCTACCTGACCCACGTCACCACCACGGCGAAGGCGATCTTCGACCTCAAGGACGAGGACGTCTACTGGTGCACCGCCGACATCGGCTGGATCACCGGCCACTCCTACGTCGTGTACGGGATCCTGGCCAACGGTGCGACGACGCTGATGTACGAGGGCGCTCCCACCACCCCGGGCCCCGACCGCTTCTGGGACATCATCGAGCGCCACGGGGTCACCATCTTCTATACGGCGCCGACAGCGATCCGCACCTTCATCCGGCTGGGCGACGAGCACCCGAAGAGTCACGACCTCTCGTCCCTGCGCCTCCTGGGAACCGTCGGGGAGCCGATCAACCCCGAGGCGTGGATGTGGTACCACCGGATCATCGGCGGAAGGCGCTGTCCGATCGTCGACACCTGGTGGCAGACGGAGACCGGCGGCATCATGATCACGCCGCTCCCGGGGGCCGTGGATACGAAGCCGGGCTCGGGCACGCTTCCCTTCCCCGGCGTGCGCCCGGAGGTCCTCTCGGGGGAGGGCGAGCCGGTGGCGCCGCCGGACGGGGGGCTCCTCGCCCTGCTGGGGCCCTGGCCGGGGATGCTGCGCGGCATCTGGGGCGACAAGAAGCGCTTCCGCGAGGTCTACTGGAGCAAGTGGAAGGACGTCTACTTCGCCGGCGACGGCGCCCACAAGGACGAGCAGGGCTACTTCTGGATCATGGGCCGCGTGGACGACGTGATGAACGTCTCGGGCCACCGCATCGGCACCATGGAGGTGGAGAGCGCGCTCGTCTCCCACGCCAAGGTGGCCGAGTCGGCGGTCGTGGGCCGACCCGACGAGATCACCGGCACCGCCATCGTGGCCTTCGTGACACCCAGGGGCGGAACCGAGCCCGGCGACCGGCTCGCGGACGACCTGCGCCGCCACGTCGCCCGCGAGATCGGCGCCCTGGCCAAGCCGGCGGACATCCGCTTCACCGACGCGCTGCCGAAGACGCGTTCGGGGAAGATCATGCGCCGCCTCCTGCGCGACATCGCCGCCGGCAAGGAGACGGTCGGGGACACCTCGACCCTCGAGGACTACACTGTCCTCGCCCGCCTCCGCGGCGACGAGGAGTAGCGGCGCGGCATAGTCGGGAGCGCGACTCGCGTCCCGGCGCGACATAGACGGGAGCGCGACTCGCGTCCCCGGGTGGATCACACACGACACCCCACCCCCCTCGTCGGGGGCGGGGCGTCGTGCATTTGCGTTTCGGCAATCCGGGAGCGGAGGGAGGAAGCGGCGATGGGCGAGCTCAGGGTCGGGATCGACTTCGGGACCACCAACAGCGCGCTGGCGGTCGGGACGGCGGGGGACGAGCCGGAGCTGGTGGGCCCGCTGCGCTCGGCTCTGCACTTCGATGCGGAGCGGCGCGAGCCGAGCGGCCGCCTCGTGCCTCTGGTGGGCGACGCCGCCCTCGACGGACACCTCGAATCGGGCGGGGATGGGCGCCTGATCCAGTCCACGAAGTCGTTCCTGGCCAGCCCCCTCTTCGTCTCGACGAACGTCTTCGGCACCACCTACAGCCTCCAGTCCCTCATCGCGCTGATCCTGAAGGAGCTGCGACGCCACGCCGAAGAGCGTTGGGGGAGCATCGGAGAGCGCGCGGTAGTCGGGCGTCCGGTGCGCTTCGCCGGCGGCGGCGCCAGGCCGGACGAAGGCCTGGCCGTCCGACGGCTCGGCCAGGCCTTCCTCGAGGCGGGCTTCCGCGACGTCCGCTTCGAGTTCGAGCCCGTGGCGGCCGCCTGGCACTACGAGCGCAAGCTCTCCGAGGACGCCCTCGTCCTGATCGGGGATTTCGGCGGCGGCACCAGCGACTTCTGCCTGGTGCGGGTGGGGCCCGGCCAGCTCTCCGGCCGTCGCCGCACGGGCCCCGCGCAGCTCTCCGGCCGTCGCCGCACGGGCCCCGGGCAGCTCTCCGGCCGTCGCCGCACGGGCCCCGCGCAGCTCTCCGGCTGTCGCAGTTCTCGCCCCGGCCAGCCATCCGGTGGCCGCCGTGCCGAGAGCATCCTCGCCAACGACGGCGTGGGAATCGCGGGCGATGCCTTCGACGGCCGCATCGTGCGCCACGTGGTCTCCCCGCGCCTCGGACGCGGCGAGGAGTTCCGCAGCGTGTTCGGTCGCCTGCTCCCCGTCCCGGGATTCCTGTACGGACACCTGGAGCGCTGGAACCACGTCTCCTTCCTGCGCTCGCCCCGCACCCTGCGTCTCCTCCATGACCTGCGCCGGGACGCGGTGGACCCGGTCCCGCTCGAGGCACTCCTCCACCTGGTGGAGAACGACCTGGGATTCGAGCTCTATCGGGCGGTGCAGGACGCCAAGGAGACGCTGTCGCGCGGTGAGGAGACGGTCTTCCGCTTCTGCGACGGCCCCATCGAGATCGAGCGCACGGTGACCCGCTCCGAGTTCGAGAGCTGGATCGCGCCCGAGCTGGAGGAGATCTCCCGCTGCGTCGACGGCATGCTGGCGCGCTGCGCCATGCCGGCCGACGAGATCGAGCACGTCTTTCTCACCGGCGGCAGCTCTCTCGTGCCCGCCGTGCGACGCATCTTCGAGGAGCGCTTCGGGACCGAGCGGATCGACACCGGCGCCGAGTTCACCAGCGTCGCGCGAGGCCTCGCGCTGTCGACGCCGTAGCGGGACTCAGGCGTCTTCGGCGAGAGCCGCCGGATCCGAGCCCCGGGTGCCCAGGAACCAGCCACCATCGGCTCCGCGGGTGACCTCGACGATGCCTCCGAGCTCGGGGGCCTCACCATCGATCTCCTGGCCGGTCAGCTCGGCGGCGATCGCTCGGATGACGCCTTTGTGGACCACCACCAGGGCGGTGCGGGCCGGACCCGCCAGCAGCTTCGCGAGACCCGCGCTGACGCGAGCGTGGAAGTCCGCGCGGGACTCGCCGCCCGGGTACTCGAAGCCATCGGCTCCCGACTGCCAGTCCGCAAAGGCCACCGGGTCGCGTCCCTCGATCTCCTCCAGGGTGAGGCCCTCCCAGCGGCCGAAGTCCACCTCGCGGAACTCGGGCATCAGGTCCACCTGCGCTCCCCGGCCCGCGATCCAGGCCGAAGCCCAGGACCGGCGCAGAGGACTGGCCACCACGGTGTCGAAGGTGTCGGGTCCGATCCTGCGCGAGGCGAGCTGCATCTGCCTGCGACCGGATTCCGAGAGCGCCACATCCGTGGCGCCGTGGAAGCGGATGCTCGATTCGCCGTCGGTCTCGCCGTGGCGGACCAGGATGAGGCGGCGCAGGTTCGACATGCTGGAGGAGCCTCCGGATGGCGGCGCGCATGGCGCGGAGTTCGGGTCGGGGCCGGAGGATCGGGAAGGGAGCGGCCCCCGTCAACGCCGCCCCTCGGCCCCCGTCAACGCCGCCCCTCGGCCCCCGTCGACGCCGCCCCTCGCCCGCCCTGAGCGCCGCCCTCTGATAGACTCCGCGCCGGCTCCGCCCGGAGCCGGGGGGGCGGCATGACGCGAAGCGCGCGTTTTCTCATGGGGGTTCTGGCGCTGGCGGCGGCCGTGGCGGGCGTGACCCTGTACCGCGCGGAGGGCTCGGCGCCGACGATCGCCGGACCGGACGAGCTGGTCCTGGGCCGGACGCCGCGCTCGCTGGTCCTGGAGCTCGCCGACTCGGGCTCGGGCCTGCGCAGCGTCGCGGTGGGGCTCACCCACGCGCGCGGCAGCACCCCGGTTCTGCAGAAGCGCTTCGCAGGCAGCCCGATCATGGGCGGGGGCCCGGAAGTGGAGGCGTTCGAGGTCCTCCTCGATCCCGAGGCCCTCGGCCTCGCGGAAGGCGACGCCTTCCTGGACGTGGAAGTCAGCGACTGGTCGTGGCGCCGCTTCCTGCGCGGGAACGTCGCTACGGCGCGCATCCCCCTGCGAGTCGACCTGCGTCCTCCGCGCGTATCCGTGCGCAGCGGGCTCACCTACGTGCGTCGCGGTGGCGCCGCCCTGGCGGTCTACGTGGTGAGCGAGGAGCCCGCCCGCGACGGGGTGCGGGTGGGAGAGCGCTTCTACCCGGGTCAGCCGTGGCCGGAGGCGTGCCCCGAGAACGACTCGCGCTGCCGCGTGGCGCTCTTCGCGGTGGACGTCGACGACCCGCCGGGCAACGAGATCCGCGTGGTCGCCGAGGACTCGGCCGGCAACGCGGGACGCGCCGGCTTCGACGTGCGCGTGCAGGAGCTCGAGACGCCGCGCGTCCCGATCCGCCTGTCCCGCTCCTTCCTCGACGGGAAGATCGCGGAGCTGCAGGAGGCCTGGAACGTGCCCGGCGACGACACCCTGGCGGCGTTCAAGCACATCAACGAGGAGCGCCGGCGCGAGGACGAGACGCGCATCCGCCAGATCGTCGCGCGCAGCCAGCCCGAGCCCCTCTGGAAGGGGGCCTTCCGGCAGCTCCCCAACTCCAAGGTGACGAGCCTCTTCGCCGAGCGCCGCGTCTACCAGGTCGACGGCAGGGAGGTCTCGAAGGCGACGCACTACGGATACGACCTGGCCTCCACCGCGGGAGCGCCGGTCACCGCCGCCAACACGGGTCGCGTGCTGCACGCCGACGCGCTCGGCATCTACGGCGACACCGTACTCGTCGACCACGGGATGGGGCTCGTGTCCCTCTACGGTCACCTCTCGAGCATCGAGGTGAGGGAGGGCGACAGCGTGGCCCGCGATCAGGTGATCGGGCGCACGGGGCTCAGCGGGCTCGCGGGCGGCGACCACCTGCACTTCGCGATCCTCGTCGGCGACACCTACGTCGATCCGCGCGAGTGGTGGGACCCGAAGTGGGTGCGCGAGCACGTCGAGGTCCGTCTGTCGCCGTGAGCGTGGCGGTGGGCGCGGACCTGCACGGAAGGCTCGTGAAGCGCTACAAGCGCTTCCTGGCCGACGTGGAGACCGGGGACGGCCGCGTTTTGACCGTCCACTGCCCCAACCCGGGAGCCATGACCGGCTGCGACACGCCGGGCGCCCGTGTCGCGTGCACCACCAGCCACGATCCGACGCGCAAGCTCCGCCACACCCTGGAGATGATCCGGGTGGGGCGCACCTGGGTGGGGCTCCACACCGGGCGCGCCAACGCCCTCGCGGAGCGCGCCCTGGGGGCGGGCGCCCTGCCCGCCCTCGATGGCTACGAGTCGCTGCGCCGCGAAGTCGCGGTCCCCGCGGCGGACCCGTCGGGCCGGACCTCGCGCCTCGACTTCCACCTGTCCGGCGGACGGCGCAGGAAGCCCCTCTGGCTGGAGGTGAAGAGCGTGACCCTGGCGGAGGGGAGCGTCGCGCGCTTCCCCGATGCGGTCACCGCCCGCGGCGCCCGACACATGGAGACCCTGGCGCGGCTGCGCGCCGCAGGAGCCAGGGCCGCAGTCCTCTTCGTCGTGCAGCGGGGAGACTGCGAGCGCGTCGAGCCTGCTGCGGACGTGGATCCGGCCTATGCCCGGGCCCTGCGCGACGCCGTGCGCAGCGGCGTGGAGGTCTTCGCGCTGCGCGCACGTGTGTCGCCGAGCCGGATCCGGCTCGACGGAGCCCTGCCGGTGTCGCTGTGAAGGACGTCCAGGCCCTGCGCAACGGGCTCCTCGCCTGGTACCGGCTCAACCGGCGGGATCTCCCGTGGCGACGAACCCGCGACCCGTACGCGATCTGGATCTCCGAGGCGATGCTGCAGCAGACCCGCGTCGACACCGTGATTCCCTACTGGCAACGCTTCCTCGATCGCTTCCCGGACGTGGAGGCCCTCGCCCGCGCGGAGATGGACGAGGTGCTCGAGCTGTGGGCGGGGCTCGGCTACTACTCGCGCGCGCGAAACCTGCGCGAGGCGGCCCGCACCGTGGTGGATCGGCACGGCGGGCGCCTGCCCGAGGACGTGGAGACCCTGCGCAGCCTGCCCGGTGTCGGGCGCTACACGGCGGGCGCCGTCTCCTCGATCGCCTTCGACCGCCCCGAGCCGGTCCTCGACGGCAACGTCAAGCGGGTCCTCGCGCGCCTGCTCGGCCTGCGTGAGGACGTCTCGAAGCGCGACGTGGTCGAGCGGCTCTGGGACGAGGCCGCGCGTCTGGCAGCGGGACCCGCGCCCGGGGATCTGAACCAGGCCCTGATGGAGCTGGGTGCCACGGTCTGCACGCCCCGCAGCCCCTCGTGCGCGCGCTGCCCCCTGCGCGGGCCGTGCGCCGCCCGCGCCGCCGGCGATCCCGAAGCGATCCCGCTCGCGAAGAAGAAGCCCCCGGCCGCGCGCGTGGAGGGAGCCGCGGCGCTGGTGGTGCGCGGCGCGCGCGCCCTGGCCGTGCGCCGCCCGCCGCGCGGGCTGATGGGCGGACTCTGGGAGCTTCCCGGAGACGACCTGGCCGACGGCGAGCGACCGGCAGCCGGGCTGCGCCGCGCCCTGCGCGAGCGCGTCGGGCTCGAGGTCGGCCCGCTGCGCAAGGCGGGCTGCGTGGAGCACCTCTTCACCCACCGCCACCTACGCCTGCATGTGTATCACTGCGAGGCCGCGCCGGGCCGGGTGCGGCGTGCGGGACCGGACGCGCACCGCTGGCTCCCGCCCACGAGGCTCGCCGCGCTCCCCCAGGCCACGCTCACGCGCAAGGCCCTCGAGCTGGTGCTCCCGGCCTAGCGGAAGAGCGCCGGACGGGATCCGATGCCGTCCCGGCAGGACGACACGCGACCGGGAGCCGATACCGTCCCGGCAGGACGGCGCAGGCCCGGGAGCCGATGCCGTCCCGGCAGGACGGCGCAGGCCCGGGCGGGCCCCATCGCCTATCCTCGCCCTGCGATGCCCGGCAGCCAGTTCGGAGAGATCTTCCGCATCAGCACCTTCGGCGAGTCCCACGGCGGCGGCGTCGGAGTCGTGGTGGACGGCTGTCCCCCGCGCCTGCAGATCTCCCCGGAGGAGATCCAGCACGATCTCGACCGCCGCCGTCCGGGTCAGAGCCGGCTGACGACGCCGCGCCAGGAGGCGGACCGCGCAGAGATCCTCTCGGGCACCTTCGAAGGCCTCACGCTCGGCACGCCGATCGCCATCCTGGTGCACAACAAGGACGCGCGGCCCTCGGCCTACGAGCACATGAAGGACGTCTACCGGCCGTCCCACGCCGACTACACCACCGAGGCCAAGTACGGAGTCCGCAACTGGCAGGGAGGCGGCCGCGCCAGCGCGCGCGAGACCATCGGCCGGGTGGCCGCGGGCGCGATCGCACGCAAGCTCCTCGCGGTGGCCGCGGGGGTGGAGGTGATCGCCTGGGTGAGGCGTGTCCACGAGATCGAGGCCAAGGTGGACGACGCCGCGGTCCGCCTCGCGGACGTGGAGTCCAACGAGGTGCGCTGCCCCGACGCCTCGGCTGCGGAGCGCATGGCCGCGGCGATCGACGCGGCCCGCGGCCGCGGTGACTCACTCGGGGGCGAGGTCGAGTGCGTGGCGCGCGGGGTCCCGCCCGGACTCGGCGAGCCCGTCTTCGACAAGATCGAGGCGGACCTGGCCAGGGCCCTGATGTCCCTGCCCGCCTCGAAGGGCTTCGAGATCGGGAGCGGCTTCGCCGGCAGCCGCATGACCGGGATCGAGCACAACGATCCCTTCGTCCCGGGTCGGGACGGCCGGCCGCGCACCGCTTCGAACCGCTCGGGCGGTGTGCAGGGCGGGATCACGAACGGCGAGCCCGTGGTGGTCCGGGTGGCGTTCAAGCCGACCGCGACGATCTCGCAGGCGCAGGAGACCGTGAACCGCGCGGGCGAGGCGGTGACCCTGGAAGCACAGGGCCGACACGACCCCTGCGTGCTGCCCAGGGCGGTACCGATGGTCGAGGCGATGATGTGCCTCGTGCTGGCGGACCACTGGCTGCGTCAACGGAGCGTCGACGCGCTTTGAGCGGACGGGAGTCCGGCTAGAGAGGGATGGGGAACGGGCCTGCGGCCCCTTCCCGAGGCAATCTGAGCGCGAGGCTGAGCTCCACAGGCCGACGCCGGGTTCAGGGCAGGATGTTGAAGCCGGCGACGGCCGCCGCCGCGCCGAGCAGGAGGCCGAGCGCGCCGAGCAGGGTGTGCGCGTCCCGAGAAGCCGGGCGGCTCTTCTCGAGGCGCCGACCGAGCACGCTGGCAGCCCCGAAGAGCAGCGCGGAAGCGAGCCCCAGCCAGGCGTGGATCGTTCCGAAGGGGGTCTCGCCGCGCAGGAGCGCCATCGATACCGGCCCGCCGACGAAGCCGACCGCCACCAGCAGGGCGGCGGGCTTCGCGACGCGCAGGTGGGCGGCGCGCATCCCCGGCGTGCGCCGCGCAGCCCCTCCCCGCGCGCTGCGGATCCTGCGCCCCGCGCGCAGCGCCGCGAAAGCCAGGCCCAGAGCCACCACCATCAGGATCGGATGCCCGTAGGCGAGCACCCGGAAGAGAGGATCCCGGAGCGCGGGGTCCAGCTACTCGACCTTGTGGACCGAGCCCTCGGGCAGCCGGGCGAGGAGCGCATCGAGCGCATCCTGCAGGTAGCCCGCGTCCCGGGACTCGAGGGTGAGCAGCACGTGGAACGCCTCCTCGCCGATCTTCGGGTAGGACCCCAGCATCAGCTCCGGGAACTCGCCGAGCAGATCGTTCAGCGACTCGGCGATCTCGCTCTCCCTCCGCTTCACGTAGACCCGCTTCAGGAGGATGGGGACTCCCTTGAAGCGCTGGCGGATCGACTCGAACTTCTTGCGCAGGAGCTCCGGGATCCCGGGAAAGATGCTGACGTTCTCGACGATCACGACGGGGAACCAGAGATCGCCCACGTCGACGAGCTGGGCACCCCTCGGCACCTCGGCCATCTTGAGCTGGCTCTCGTTGAGCTCGCTTCCGATCGCGCGGGTCAGCCGGTTGGCGATGGACTCGCTGCGCTCGATCGGCACCTGGAAGGCTCGCGCGATGCCCTGCATGGTGAGGTCGTCGTGGGTCGGACCGATGCCTCCGGAGGTGAAGACGTAGTCGAAGGCCTTGGACATCGCCGCCACCTCGCGCGCGATGAGCGGGACGTCGTCGGGGATGACGAGGACGCGCTCGACATCGACCCCCAGCGCGCGCAGCTCGCGACAGAGGTAGGGCGAGTTGGTGTCGACGACCTTTCCGGAGAGGATTTCGTTTCCGATGACGAGGATTCCGGCCGTCGGCATCCGCCCAAGTTACCTCAAGGCCACGGGCGAGGTCGAATGCTACGCTCGGCCCCGTGCAAGTGAACATCCGGTTCTCCCCCTCGGGCCGGAGTGTTCGGGTCCCCCCCGGCACCAGTGTTCTCGAGGCGATTCGCCGCGCGGGTCTGCCCGTCGCGTCGGCGTGCGACGCATCCGGCCTCTGCGGACGCTGCGCCGTACGCGTCCTCGGCGAGGAGCCGCTTCCGGGGGAAGCGCCCGACGAGGCGGCGGCGAAGCGCCGCAACCGAGTGGAGCCCGGCCTCCGGCTGGCGTGCCGCCTGGCCGCCACCCGCGACATCGAAGTGACCGCAACCTACTGGTAGGAACCATCCATGAGCTCCATGCAGATCGGCGTCGGCGGCGCCGGCTCGACACTGGACAAGGCCCTGGCCGAGGTGAGGCGCGCCGAAGAGGCGGGCTTCCGGAGCGTCTGGTTCAGCAACATCTTCGGTCACGACGCACTCACCGTGATCGCGCTGGCCGGACGCGAGACCGAGCGCATCGAGCTGGGCACCGCCGTCGTCCCGACCCACTCGCGCCATCCTCTCTACATGGCGCAACAGGCCCTCACGACCAGCGCCGCCTGCGGCGGGCGCTTCGCCCTCGGCATCGGGCCGAGCCACAAGGTCGTGATCGAGAGCATGCTCGGGCTCTCCTTCGAGAAGCCCGCGCGTCACGTGCGCGAGTACGTCGAGGTGCTGAAGTCGCTGGTCGAGACCGGCACCGTCAAGCACGAGGGTGAGGTCTACCGCACCCAGGGCAGCCTGCGCGTGGCCGACGCCGAGCCCTTTCCCATCCTCGTGGGCGGGCTGGGCAGGCTGATGCGCGGGATCGCGGGCGGCCTGGCGGATGGCACGATCACCTGGATGACCGGCCCGCGCACGCTCGGCGACGAGATCTCGCCCGACGTGCGCAGCGCCGCGCAGGATGCGGGACGTCCCGCGCCGCGCATCGTGGCGGCGCTTCCCGTCTGTCTGACCGACGACCCGGACGGTGCCCGCGAGGGGATCGACAAGGCGCTGGCGATGTACCCGACGCTCCCCTCCTACAAGGCGATGCTCGATCTCGAGGGAGCGACCCGGCCGAGCGACATCGCCCTCGTCGGCGACGACGCGACGATCGACGCGGGCCTCGCCCGCATGGCGGACGCCGGCGTGACCGACTTCATGGCCACGGTCATGGCCGTGGGTGCGGACGCCGAGGCGGCCGGCGAGCGGACCTTCGAGCTCCTCGCCGACCGTGCGAAGGCGACGCGATGAGCGGACCCCGGGACGGCTTCTCGACTCGCGCCATCCACGTGGGCCAGCAGGCCGACGCCGCGACCGGCGCGACCATCGTCCCGGTCTACCAGACGGTCACCTTCACCCAGGACGCGATCGG
>JANQFA010000147.1 GCA_028278065.1 Myxococcota bacterium | reverse complement strand
TGGTCGGGCCGGCGAGATTTGAACTCGCGACCTCCTGAACCCCATTCAGGCGCGCTACCAAGCTGCGCTACGGCCCGACGGATCCATCGTTAGCGAGATCGGGGGGCTCTGTCGACTTGGCCGCGGCTGGCGCCGGATCGGCGGGGTCGTCGGCGTCGGGCGCGCGCAGGAGCTGGGAGGCCAGCTGGTGGAGGGCACGGGGGACGCCGCCGGACTCGCGGTGGAGGCGCTCCATCTCCGCGCGGGCGAAGCGGGCGTGCTCGGGGGCGCCGAGCCCGGCCCGGTGCAGGCGGTGGCGGACGTAGGAGACGGTCTCGCCCGGATTCATGGGGTGCGACAGGCGTACCTCCACGAGGGTGGGTCCGAGCGCGGCGAGGACCGCACCGGTGCGCACGCCGTCGGTGGCCGCCACCAGCAGGCGCAGGGCGCTCCGGGTCTCCGCGCAGAGGTCCACCAGCCCCCGTGCGGTGGGGAGCGGAAGGTGGCCGGCATCGTCGATCATCAGCACCAGCGCCCGGCCTTCCTCCTGCTCGGCAGCGGCGAGACGCAGGAGCTCGGCCTCGGGATTCTCGACGCGGTCCCGGCCCAGCTCGGTCAGCGCCCACGCCGCGAGACCCTCGGGCGGGAGCGCCGAGTACGGCAGGTGGACGAAGCGCGCCCGCTCGGCCTGGCGTCGCGCCAGGACGCGCAGCAGGAGGGTCTTGCCCAGCCCCGGCGGGCCGGTCAGGGCAGTGGGGCCCGCCGTCTGGAGCACCTGGGGGGTCAGGGCCGCCAGGGCCCGCTCGCTGGCGCGCCGCCCCAGATAGAACTCCGGATCGGCCGTCATCGCGAACGGGTCGCCGTACCCCTCCTGCCTCGGTCCTTCCACTCGGTCGTCCTCCGGTTGACCCCCGGCTCGGGACCCCCATACTTACGCCCGGAACTGCCGGTTCCTGAGGGTTCTTTTCGTCCGGAGGCCCGTGGTCTTGACCGTTGGGAAGGGAAATCCGGTCACGCGCATCGTGGTGAGCGTCCAGATGGGGTCGGACCGCCTCGCA
The DNA here is from genome assembly GCA_028278065.1 of Myxococcota bacterium. Classification (GTDB taxonomy): domain Bacteria; phylum Myxococcota_A; class UBA9160; order UBA9160; family JAFDET01; genus JAFDET01. The sequence goes on along the minus strand of JANQFA010000147.1, from coordinate 12,420 downwards.
GCGAGCGACGATCCCGTGTTCGTAGGGCTTCGGGGACAGTGCGGCCGCGAGTTCCGCCTGACGCCGCGTTCGGGCCGGGCCTTCCGCCGGGGCAAGAGCGAGACCCACGTCCTGGCTGCGGCCGGGGGCTCGGAGGCCACCGTGCTCAACCCGGAGCTGAACGACCCCACCAGCCCCTCCATCGACGCGAGCCAGGTCGAGGGCGCCTACCTGCGCAAGGGGCTCGAGCCGATCCCGAACGTGCGCGGGCACGGCGAGATGGACGACCGCCTCCAGGTGGAGCGCGTCGAGGTGGAGGTCTATGCCGACGGGCTGGCCGAGCCGCTCTGCTTCACGCGCAGCGATCCCTTCTGGCTCGGCCTGATCTGCGGCCTCGTGATGGAGATCCCCGCCGCGGAAGGGGGCGGATGAGACGCCTGGCCGTCGCCCTGGCCGGCCTCGCCGCAATGGGGCTGGCGGAGGGGAAGAAGATCCAGCCGGGAGCCTACTGTCCACTTCCGGAGGGCGACGAGCCGCCGGCCTGCCTGCAGCCCGCCACCCAGGACTACGCCGAGTTCTTCAGCGGCCTGCGCGAAGGCCGCGTCGACGACGAGGCCCTGGCGGAGGTGGAGCGCGACCTGGCCGGGGAGAACCGCTACCAGGCCCTCTCCACGCTGGTGTACGGCTACTACGTCCTCTCCCAGCGCGCCGTGCTGGGCAAGGCGGGAGAAGTGGAGCTGGCCAGCCGGCTCGAGCACTGGAACGAGCTCCTCGGCGACACCTACCAGAACGCCGGCGACAAGGCCTTCCGCATGGCGATGCGCGAGGCGGTGGGCGACCTGGAGGAGCGCGCACCCTCGATTCCCGTGCGCTGCGCCGATGCTGACGGCAACCTCACGGAGTGCGAGAGTACGGCGGCGGTCGCGGCGGCGATCACCGACACTCGGGATCGTACCGGCATCCGCGGCGCCGTGGGGCGCCTCCTGCAACGGCTGATGGGGAAGTGAGGGAGAGGTGGGCGAGCGGTCCCTGCTGAGGCGGATGTTCCGGGCGGTCACGCTCGAAGCCGACTTCTACGAGGAGGTCGAGGCCGAGAAGGCGTCGATCTACCAGGCCGTGGTCGTGGTGTCCCTGGTGGCCCTGGCCGGCGGGCTCGGCACCTACCTGCGCGACGTCCACTTCGGCAGCGAGAGCCTCACCATCGCCGGCTTCTGGGTGATGCTCGACCTGGTCGAGCCCTTCGTGATCTGGCTCTTCGGCTCGGCCTTCGCCTACATGGTGGGCGCCACCTTCTTCAAGGGCCCGGAGACCGAGACCGACTACCTGGAGGTGCTGCGGACCACCGGCTTCGCCTTCACCCCGGGGATCCTGCGCCTCTTCGCGTTCGCCAAGCCCAGCGTCTTCGGCTTCGCCATCACCCTGATCGGCGACGCCTGGATGCTGGTCTGTGGCATCGTCGCGGTACGCCAGGCCCTGGACTTCACTACCGGGCGCGCGGTGGGCACCTTCGGCGTGGCCTACGGCCTGATGTGGCTGCTCCTCACGGGCCTGGTACTCCTTCCGCTCTGAGGACGCCTGCCAATGCCTTCGATCCGCTATCGCTCGCTGCTCGTCGGGGTCGACTTCTCCGCCACCTCGAAGCGCGCGCTGCAGCACGCCGCGGCGCTGGCCGCCGAGCTGCACGCGCGGCTCGAGGTGGTGCACGTGTTCAATCCGATGCGCCCCACCCTGCCCTTCTCGGCCCCGAGCCGCGACGTCATCGCCCAGCTCAACCACGAGGCGCGCGCCGAGGCCAAGGGACAGCTCGATGCCTGGGTGGAGGCCCTGCCCGAAGGGGTGAACGCCCATGCGACCGTCGTCACCGGGAAGCCCCCGGAAGGAATCCTGAAGCGCGCCAACGCCGTGAGCGCCGACATCGTGGTGCTGGGCGAGCAGGGCCACAACCTGGCCGAGTCGATCCTGATCGGCTCCACCGCCGAGCGCGTCGCCCGCAAGGCGCGCCGCCCCGTGCTGCTCGTCCCGAAGTCCGGACGGGGCTCCTGACGCGCGCGCGCTCGGACGCGGGACCCGTCGACGCCTAGAGCGCGTCGCGGATGGACTGCAGCTCGTCGCGGATGCGCTTGTAGCGCGCGCGGGGATCCATCGGCAGCTCGGCATCGAGCTCGGGCTTGGTATCGAGAGCCTTGGCCAGGCCCAGATCGCGCAGCTTCTTCTTGGCGCCGGCGATCGTGAAGCGCTGTTCGTAGAGCAGCTTCTTGATCAGGAGGATCGTGTCGATGTCCTTGCGGCGATAGAGGCGCTGGTTGGAGCGCGACTTCACCGGGGACATCCAGCGGAACTCGGACTCCCAGTAGCGCAGCACGTACGGCTTCACGCCCGTGATGCGGCTGACCTCGCCGATGCGGTAGTAGCGCTTGTCGGCGTCGCGGCTCTCGGTCCGCGCGGTCTGCTTCCGCGCCATGGCTCACCCCCCGGAAAGCGCCGCGGAGCGGTGGGAGCCCTAGTCGTTCCCCTCGGTCTCCTCGCCCGGCGGCTCGTCGTTCAAGATGTTCTTTAGCACGAGGCTGGGCTTGAAGGTGAGCACTCTTCGTGCGGGAAGGCGGATCTCTTCACCGGTCTGGGGGTTGCGGCCCTTGCGCTCGTTCTTCTGGCGCACCACGAAGTTGCCGAAGCCCGAGATCTTGACCTTCTCGCCGGTCGCCAGCGTCTCCTTGATGATGGAGAACACCGTCTCGACGAGGTCCGCCGACTCCTTCTTCGAGAAGCCCACCCGCTCGTAGATCGTCTCGACGATTTCGGCCTTGGTCATCTGGGTCGCTCCTTTGCCGCTAGTTGCGGAGCTGTCCGCCGAAGCGGTGGGCGAGCATCTTCACGACACGATCCACCCGCTTCGCGATCTCGCCTTCCTTGAGGGCGCGGTCCTCCCGCTGGAAGGCGAGCCGGAAGGCGAGGCTCACCTTCCCCTCGGGCACGCCCTTGCCCTCGTAGCGGTCGAAGAGCTCGAGGCCGACCAGCTCCGAGCCCGCACTCCCGCGGATTGCCTCCAGGATTTCGCCGGCCGGGCAGCTCGCGTCGACCACGACGGCCAGGTCGCGCCGGGCCATCGGCTGTCGCGAGATCCCGGCGAAGCCGATCTCGCGCCGCGGTGCGTCCTGCAGCGCGGAGAGGTCGATCTCGAAGACGGCGCACGGCGCCTCGAGGCCGAAGCGGGCCGCCGTCTCCGGATGAAGCTCTCCCACCGATCCGATCACGCGCTCTCCCACCCCGAGCCGGCACGAAGCTCCTGGATGCTGATAGGGCTCCGGGTCCCCCTCCTCGGGCCGGCACCACGAGGCGTAGCCTAAATCGAAAAGGGCCCGCTGTGCGACCCCTTTTACGAGAAAAAACAACGGGATCCGCTCATGAGCCGCCCATAGTCCGCCGCTCTCGCGGTCGCCCTGGGTGAGGATCCCCGCAACGTGGAGGGGCTCGGCGGGCAGGCCCGCCTCCCCGCCTCCGGCCAGGAAGACCGGACCCACCTCGAAGAGGCGCAGCGCGTCCGCCTGACGGGCCAGGTTGTGGGCCGCCGTGCGCAGAAGGCTGGGGACCAACGTGGAGCGAAGCTCCGAGTGCTCCTCCACGATCGGATTCTGGAGGCGGACGGTACCCCTGCGGGGATCTCCGGCCGTGAGGCCCAGCCGGTCGGCGTCGTCGGGCGGCGCGAACGGGAAGGTGAAGCACTCCACGAGGCCCTGGGCCACCAGGGCGTCCCTCGCGGCCTCCGCCACCGTGAGTCGCCACGGGATCTCGACCGGGGCGACGGGCGCCACGGGCAGGGTCTCCGGGATGCGGTCGAAGCCGTAGATCCGCGCCACCTCCTCGATGAGGTCGGCCTCCTGGGTGACGTCGCGACGCCAGCTCGGCACCCCGGCCACCAGGACCCCGCCCTCCTCGTGGACGGTGAAGTCGGCCCGGTGCAGGAGCTCGCGGACGGCCATGGCGTCCAGATCGGTCCCCAACAGCCGGTCCACGCGCACCGGGTCCAGACGCACCTCCGCCGTGTGCGGAAGCGGCTCGCCGCGCGCCTCCACCCGGCCGGGGGCCACGCGGCCGCCCGCCAGCTCGGCCATGAGACGCGCCGCGCGGTCGGCGGCCCGCGCCACGCCCTCCGGATCCACGCCTCGCTCGAAGCGGTAGGACGACTCGGAGTGGAGCCCCAGGCGCCGCGCGGTGCGCCGGACGCGCGTGGGATGGAACTCGGCGGCCTCGATGAGCACGTCGCGGGTGGCGTCGGAGACCTCGGTCTCGGCGCCGCCCATCACGCCGGCGAGCGCGATGCCCCGCTCCGCATCGGCGATCACCAGGTCGTCGGGCTCCAGCGCCCGGCTCTGACCGTCCAGGGTGACGAGCTTCTCGCCGGAGGCCGCGCGGCGCACGCGGATCCGAGCGCCGCGCAAGGTGCCGAGGTCGAAGCCGTGCAGGGGCTGGCCGAACTCGAGCATCACCAGGTTGGTCACGTCCACCACGTTGTTGATGGGGCGCACCCCGGCGGCCTCGAGCCGCGCCTGCAGCCAGTCGGGGGACGGGCCGACCTGGACCCCGCGCACCACCCGAGCCACGTAGGCGGGACAGCCCTCGGGATCGTCGATGTCCACGGCGATCGCCGCGGAGGCGGGCTCTCCCTCCTCCGGAGGGGCGGTCGGCGGCACCCGGATCTCGCCGCCGAAGTGGGAGCGCACCTCGCGGGCCATGCCGAGCATCGACGCCCAGTCGCCGCGATTGGGCGTGAGCTCGAAGTCCAGCACCGTGTCCGCGCCCGCAAGCGCTTCCGACACCGGCGCGCCCACGGGAGGATCCCCTTCGAGCACCAGGATCCCCTCGTGCTCCTCGGAGAGGCCCAGCTCGCGCTCGGAGCAGATCATCCCGAAGGAGACCACGTCGCGGATCTTCGCCTTCTTGAGCTTCTTGCCGTCGGGGAGCCGCGTCCCGACCGGCGCGTAGGCGATCTTCTGCCCCTGGGCCACGTTGGGCGCGCCGCAGACCACCTGGGCCGGCTCCTCGCCCCCCGCGTCCACGCGGCACAGCGAGAGGCGGTCGGCGTTGGGGTGCGGGCCGCACTCGACGACATGCCCGACCACGATGCCCTCGAGGTCGGGCCCCGTCTCGATGCGCTCCTCCACCTCCAGCCCGCCGAGGGTCAGCCGCTCCACCAGCGCGTCGGTGGAGTCGGGAAGCGGGATCCACTCGGACAGCCAGCCGAGGGCCACCTTCATCAGATCTGCTCCAGCAGGCGGACGTCGCCCTCGAACATGAGGCGCAGGTCGGGCACGCCGAAGCGGTCCATGGCCGTGCGGTCGATCCCCATTCCGAAGGCCCAGCCCTGATGGCGCTCGGGGTCGATGCCGCAGTTGCGCAGGACCTCGGGGTGGATCATCCCGCAGCCGCCCCACTCCATCCAGCCGCCCCGATAGGAGAAGTCCATCTCGGCGCTCGGCTCGGTGAAGGGGAAGTAGTGGCCGCGAAAGCGGAGCTCCGTGTCGGGACCGAACATGTGGCGCGCGAAGGCGTGCAGGATCCCCTTCAGGTCTCCCAGGGTCGTGCGGTCGTCCACCATGAATCCCTCGATCTGGTGGAACATGGGCGTGTGGGTCGCGTCGGAGTCGTGGCGGTAGACGCGGCCCGGTGCGATGAAGCGGAAGGGTGGAGTGCGCCCCGTCATGGTGCGGATCTGCACCGGAGAGGTGTGGGTGCGCAGGACGGTCCCACCCTCGACGAAGAAGGTGTCCTGGATGTCCCGAGCCGGATGATCGTCGGGGAAGTTCAGCGCGCCGAAGTTGTTCCAGTCGGTCTCGACCTCCGGGCCGTCCTGCACGGCGAAGCCCATCGAGGCGAAGAACGCGATCACATCCCGGAACACGCGGGTGACCGGATGCAGGCGCCCGGGCGGCGGCGCTGCACCGGGCAGGGTCACGTCCAGGCGGTGCTCCGCCAGGTCCGCCGCGCGGCCCGAGGCCTCCAGGGCCGCGCGCCGCTCGGCGACCCAGCTCTCGATCTTCTGCTTGGCCTCATTGGCGGCCGCACCCACGGGGCCACGCTCGGCCGCCGGGAGCTCGCCGATCCCGCGCAGGATGGCCGCCACCGAGCCCTTGCGGCCCAGGAAGCGGGCCCGGACCTGGACCAGCTCCTCGCGGGTCCCGGCGTTGTCGATGGCCTCGCGCGCCTCGGCTTCGAGGCGTTCGACCTGGCTCACGCGGCAGCGTCGGCCTGGCTCCGCGCCAGCTGGGCCAGCTCGGCGAACGCCTGCGGGTCGGCCGTAGCCAGATCGGCCAGGTTCTTGCGGTCCACCTCGACACCCGCCTTGCTGAGACCGCTGATGAAGACGCTGTAGGACAGGCCGTGCTCGCGAGCCGCGGCGTTGATGCGCGCGATCCAGAGGCGGCGCATCTCCCGCTTGCGCTGGCGGCGGTCGCGATAGGCGTACTTCCAGCCCTTGTGCACCGCCTCGCGGGCCGTCTTGAGGAGGCGGCTGCGGGTCCCCTGATAGCCCTTGGCGTCCTTGAAGATGCGCTTCTTGCGCTTGTTGGCCATGGTGCCGCGCTTGACACGGGGCATGGTTCGCTCCTTTCCGGTCGCCCCCCGCTAGAGGGTGGGCACCATCTGCTTGACGCGCTTCTCGTCCACCGCGGCCACCAGCGCGTCCTTGCGCAGGTGGCGCTTCCGCTTGGCGGACTTCTTGGTGAGGATGTGCTGCTTGTTGGACTTCGAGCGGACGATCTTGCCCGAGCCCGTCTTCTTGAAGCGCTTGGCCGCGCCCCGATGCGTCTTCATCTTGGGCATTTCGTTCTCCTAGCTGGCCGCTTCCGCGTCGCCCTGGTCCGGCCCCTCCGCGGTCGGGCTCTCCGCCTCGGCCTCGCTCGCCTCTTCGGCGCGCCTGGCTTCGGCGATGCCTTCCCGGTTTGGCACCATGATCATCGACAGGAAGCGGCCTTCCATCCGCGGTGGGTTCTCCACCGATGCGATGTTTCCGAGCATGTCCTGCACCACCCGCAACTGCTCGTGCCCCAGCTGCCGGTGGACGATCTCCCGTCCGCGGAACATCACCGTGATCTTGACCTTGTCACCGTCCATCAGGAACTTCCTGGCGTTCTTCAGCTTGAACTCCAGGTCGTGCTGGTCGGTGCGCGGCCGCATCTTGATCTCCTTGAGCGAAGCGGAATGGCCCTTGCTCTTGCCGGCCTTCTTCTTCTGCTCGTACTTGTAGCGGCCATAGTCCATGATCCGGCAGACCGGCGGGTTGGCATTGGGTGCCACCTCCACCAGGTCCATTCCCACCTCCCGGGCCAGCTCCATGGCGGCCTCGGGCGCCATCACGCCGAGCTGTTCGCCCTCGGCGCCGATGAGCCGGATCTCACGAACGCGGATGCGGTCGTTGACCCGGGTGGCGTCCTTTCGCGGATCGGTCCTGTCGAATCTCCTGGGGTGTGCGATGTGCGGCTCCTCTCGGGACGGCTCAAGAACGCCGTTGGGAGATCTCCTCGGCCACCTCGGACGTGAACGCGTCGAGCGCGATCGCATCCGTGGAGCCGGGAGCCCCCTTCCTTCGGCGCGGAGTGACGGTCCCGTTCGCCTCCTCCTGGTCTCCCACCACCAACATGATGGGCGTCTTCTGCAGCTCGGCCTCGCGGATCTTGAAGTTCAGCTTCTCGTTCCGGTCGTCCAGCTCGGCTCGGATCCCGGCGGCGCGGAGCTTCTCGCGCACCTTGCCGGCGTAGTCTGCGTGGCGGCTGGTGATGGGCAGGACCACCACCTGGACCGGGGCCAGCCACAGCGGGAAGTCCCCGGCGAAGTGCTCGATCAGGATCCCGATGAAGCGCTCGAACGATCCGAAGGGCGCCCGGTGGATCATCACGGGCCGGTGGGGCTCGTTGTCCGGCCCCACGTACTCGAGTCCGAAGCGCTCCGGCAGGACGTAGTCCAGCTGGGCGGTGCCGAGCTGCCACTCGCGCCCGATCACGTCGCGCACCTTGAAGTCCACCTTGGGCCCGTAGAAGGCCGCCTCGCCCTCCTCGCGCTCGTACTCCATGTCGAGCGACTCGAGCACGCGCGCCAGGGTCGCCTCGGCCCGGTCCCACACCTCGGTGTCCCCGGCGAACTTGTCCTCGTCCGCCGGGTCGCGCACCGAGAGCGTGGTGCGCACGTCGTCGAAGCCGAAGGTCGCCAGGACGAACTGCACCAGCTCCAGGACCGTGCGGAACTCGTCCTCCACCTGCTCCGGCGTGCAGAAGATGTGGGCGTCGTCCACGGTGAGGCTGCGCACCCGGGTGAGCCCGGTGAGCTCGCCCGACTTCTCGTAGCGGTAGCAGGTGCCGAACTCGGCCAGCCGCATCGGCAGGTCCCGGTAGCTGCGCGGCTCGTGGGCGTAGATCTGGATGTGGTGCGGGCAGTTCATCGGCTTCAGCAGGTACTGCTCGTGCTCGTCGTCCGGCACCTGCATCGGCGGGTACTGGGAGTCCGCGTAGAAGGGGAAGTGGCCGCTCGTCTTGTAGAGATCGACGCGTCCGATGTGCGGCGTCAGCACGGGCTGGTAGCCGCGCTTCATGAGCTGCTCGTCGAGGAAGGCGGCCAGCTCGCGGCGCAGGACGGCCCCCTTGGGCAGCCACATGGCCAGCCCGCCGCCCACCTTGGGGGTCAGGAAGAAGAGGCCCAGCTCCTGCCCCAGCCGGCGGTGATCGCGACGCTTGGCCTCCTCCAGCCGCGCCAGGTGCGCCTTCAGCTCCTTCTTGTCGGCGAAGGCGGTGCCGTAGATGCGCTGGAGCATCGGATTGCTCTCGTCGCCGCGCCAGTAGGCGCCCGCCGTCTCGGTCAGCTTGAAGGCTCCGATCTGCCCGGCGCGCTGTACGTGCGGACCGCGGCAGAGGTCGGTGAAGCCGCCGTGCGTGAAGGCGGTGATGTCCTCGCCATCCGGAATGTCGTCGAGCCGCGAGACCTTGAGATCCTCGCCCATCCCGGCGAAGAGCGCGCGCGCCTCGTCGCGGGAGAGGACGCGGCGCTCGAACGGCGCGTCCTCCTGGATGATCCGCTTCATCTCGGCCTCGATCTTCTCGATGTCCTCGGGTGTGAAGGGCCGCTCCACCTTGAAGTCGTACTGGAACTTGTCCGCGTGATCGGTCCGACCCACGTCGATCTGACAGTCGGGGAAGAGACGCTTCACCGCGTCGGCCATCACGTGCTCCGCCGAGTGGCGGATGACCTCCCCGCCCTCGGGATCGCGGGCGGTCACGATCTCGAGACGCACGCCATCCGCGAGCGGCGCGCGGAGATCCACGAGCCGACCCTCCACGCGCCCCGCCAACGCGGCGCGCGCGAGCCCCTGGCCGATCCGCGCGGCGCCGTCGAGAACGGTCGCGTTCTCGGGCAGCTCGAGCGTCTTGCCGTCGGGCAGACGTACGGAGATGTCGCTCATCGGGTGAGGAAGGTCATGATGGGCCGCGTCGTGTTCGCGGTATGGCTCCCCCTTGCGCATCGGCGCGCACGTGGGCGCTGGTAGGCACGGGCGGGATTGAACCGCCGACCTCCGCCGTGTCAAGGCGGCGCTCTAGCCACTGAGCTACGTGCCTGAAAGTCAGCTAACTCGGCGGGATCAGTAGCGATTTGCGCCTAGGGTGTCAATTCGGACGGGTCTTCGGGAAGCGGCTCGCCGGTCACCTGGAGATGCAGCACGCCGCCCCGCTCCGAGCCCTCGACGCGCACGCCCTCCGGCGCCGCCCGGCGCAGGCGGCGGAGCGCCGCATAGGGGTCGCCGTTGCCCGGCACCTCCAGGACCACCCGGCCGGGCTCGAGCTCGACGGGCACCCCCTCGAGCTGCTCCCGCACCAGCTGGTAGCCCGAGTAGGTGGCCGGATCGAGCACGACGAAGAGCCTCCCGTACCCGCCGCCGCCACCCCCGGAGGGTTCCCGCTCCACCACGAGGACGCCGCTCTCCTCGAGCCGGGCGCGGACCGCGTCCCGATCCACCCACACCTGGGCCAGCACCGCGTACTCCGCCTCCGCTCGCGGGTCCGCCGCCAGCAGCACCGGAGCCCGCACGCCCCGCACGCGAGCGATCTGGAAGCGCGCCGTGTAGGCGCCGCGATCCGCGCCGAGCACGGCGCGCAGGCCCGCGCGATCCGGGGACTCGACGACGCCGCTCCCCTCGGCCAGGAGCTCGAGCGCGACTCGATCCACGGCCCGCCTCACCGCGTCCGCGAGGGCGGCGCGGCGCAGGGCCGCCGAGCCCTCTTCGCCCTCGGAGACCGCGACGGCCCCCTCCAGGTCGAGCCGCTCCACCTGGGCCGCCGCCGGGGCGGCCAGCGCCAGCAGGAGCACGAGTGCGGCCGCGGCCCGCCCGCCCGTCACAGCGAGAGCTCCGCGACGGGCCGGCCGAAGAGCGCGTCCACCTCCTCCACCAGGGCGTCGGTGGCCTCGACGCCGCGCTCGTCGGGCAGCGAGAGCACCGTCTCGCTCTCGCCCGGGATCACCAGGTTCAGCAGCACCGAACAGTCGCCGCGGTGGCGCTCGAAGAGCCCGCGCAGCGCCTCCAGCCGGTCGCGGGAGAGCTCTCCCGCCACCACCTTGAGGCAGAGCTTGGAGGCCAGCTTCTGGCGCGCCTGCGCCAGCTCGAGGGCATCGCGCAGGAGGATCTTGGGCGTGTCGCCGGCCTCCAGCGTTCCGGTCACCAGCAGCGGCTCCGGCTGCTCCTCGTCGCGCGCCTTCTTCAGGAGGTCGCGCAGGCGCTCGTAGGGCTCCGAGAAGATCACCAGGTCGAAGCTGCCCTCCAGGTCCTCGAGGGTCCCGAACGCCATCAGCGCGCCGCGCCGGGTGCGGGTCTCGCGCAGGCCGGTCAGGAGGCCGCCCGCGCGCACCTCGTGCCCCTCGCCACGCTCGGCCGCGTCTCCGCCGGTCACGGTGGCGTAGCGGCGCAGGTCCGCCGCCACCGCAGCCAGCGGGTGGCCGGTGACGTAGAAGCCGAGCACCTCCTTCTCGCCGGCCAGGCGCTCGCGGTCGGCCCAGGGTGCCGCTTCCGGCAGCTCCGGCTCGGGCGCGGCCGCCGCCGAGCCGCCCCCGAAGAGACTCTCCTGGCCGATCTCGCGGTCGCGTTGGGCCGCAGCACCCGACTCGAGGGCCCGGTCCAGCGCCGCCCAGACGCGCGAGCGCTCCGGGTGGATTCCGTCGAAGGCCCCGCACTTCACCAGGCTCTCCACCACGCGCCGGTTGACGCGGCGGCCGTCCACCCGCGCGGCGAAGTCGAAGAGGCTCTTGAAGGGCCCCGCCTCGCGCGCCTCCAGGATCGCGTCGATCGCGCCTCCGCCCACGTTCTTCACCCCGGCCAGCCCGAAGCGGATGCCCTCGTCGGTCACGGTGAAGTCCCGGTCGGACACGCCCACATCCGGCGCCAGCACGTCGACCTCGCGTTCGCGGGTATGGGCGATGATGCGCGCCAGCTTGTCGTTGTTGCCGCTCTCCACGGTCATCAGCGCCGCCAGGAACTCGTGCGGGTGATTGGCCTTGAGATAGGCGGTCTGGAAGGTGATCAGCGCGTAGGCGGTGGAGTGCGCCTTGGGGAACCCGTAGCCGGCGAATTCCGCCATCAGGTTGAAGACCTTGGTGGCCACGGCGGTCTCGACCCCGCGCTCCGAGGCGCCCGAGACGAAGCGCTCGCGCTGCTTCTCCATCTCCTCCGGCACCTTCTTGCCCATGGCGCGCCGCAGCAGATCGGCCTCGCCCAGGCTGTAGCCCGCCATCTGGTTGGCGATCTGCAGCACCTGGTCCTGGTACACGATCACGCCCAGGGTCTCGCGGGTCAGCTCCTCCAGCTCGGGGTGCAGGTACTCCACCTTGGTGAGGCCGTGCTTGCGGCTGATGTAGTCCTCCACCATTCCCGAGCCCAGCGGACCCGGCCGGTAGAGGGCGACGATCGGGATGAGCTCCTTGAAGGTGCGCGGGCGGAGCTTCACCGTCAGCTCGGTCATGCCCGCCGACTCGATCTGGAAGACCCCGATGGTGTCGCCTCGCCCCAGCAGGTCGTAGGTGGCCGGGTCGTCCAGCTCGGCCTCCTCGATGGTGAAGTCCGGCCGCTCCTCGCGGATCCGCTTCTCCGCGTCCGCGATCACGGTGAGCGTCTTGAGGCCCAGGAAGTCGAACTTGACCAGCCCGATCTTCTCGACCGCCTTCCAGTCGATCTGGGTGATCACGTCGCCCGACTTCGGATCGCGGTACAGGGGCACCACGTCGATGAGGGGCTCGTTCCCGATCACGACCCCCGCCGCGTGGGTGCTGGCGTGGCGCGAGAGGCCCTCGAGGCGCTGCGCGATCTCGAGGAGGCGCGCCACCTGGCCATCGGCCTCCTTGCGCGCGCGCAGATCCGGCGACTGCTCGAGGGCCTGCGCCAGGGAGATGCCGAGGGTTTCGGGGACCAGCTTCGAG